>NZ_JBSFJU010000032.1:0-92306 GCF_053598215.1 Kitasatospora sp. NPDC001175
GCCAAGGCCCGGCTCAACCCCGGCCCCGGCCGGTTCGGCGGCTTCGACCCGGGTGACCGGGTGGTGTACTCGCCCGTCCCCGGCATCACCCGCCCGGGCCGGGTCCTGGACGGCGACGCGTCGGGGCTGCACCTCGAACTCTCCGACGGTACCCGGCTGACGGTCACCCCGGCGCAGGCTGCGAAGCTGCGGCACGGCTGGGCACTGACGGTCCATCAGGCCGTCGGCCGGCGCTGGCCGGGCGTGGTCGCGGTCCTGCCGGACGACGCGGCCGCCGGGCTGACCAGGCAGTGGATCTACACCGCGTTCGGCCGCGCGGAGCGGCACCTGTCCGTCGTCCACGCCGCAGGCCAAGCACTCCCGAAGGCCGTCGCCGAGCGGCCGGCCCAGCCTCGCACCACCCGACTCCGGTCGATCCTGGCGGAGCAGACCGGCCAGATGTAACCCCGGCGGGCGGGCCGGCCGGGGGTGGCACCGCCCGCCCCGGCCGCCCGCCCCTGACTGCCCGGGCGGCGCCGGATACTCCGCATCCGGCGCCGCTCACCGTGGTCCGTGCCGGTCAGGCCTCGCCCTCGAAGCGGTCGAGGTCGTCGTCGTAGACCTCGCTGACGTCGAAGCGGCAGATCAGCAGCTGCGGATCAGCACCGTCGAAGGGCTCCGGCAGCCACTCCCCCGGCTCGGACGGCTCGGACGCGGCGACCCAGAGCGTCGAGTCCCCCTCCTCCAGGCCGAACTCCTCGCAGCGGGCGGCGATCTCGTCCGGTTCGTACTCCCCGAAGAGCACGCCGATCGCCGCATTGACCCCGCCGTCCTTGCCGCCGCCGGGAGTCAGCGTGCTGTCCACCCGCTCGGCCTGGGCCCGCAGCCGCTTGGCGTCGGTGATCAGATAGTCGCGGCGGATCAGCACACTGATCGCCTCGGGCTGGTCCGGGCCGACGTAACCGCCGGCACTCTCGTCCCCGGGGACCTCGAAGGGCGTGACCTCGTCGTAGACCTCGTAGAGGATCTGGTCGTAGGCGATGGCCGCCGCTGCAAGCTCCTCGTAGGCGGCGGCGACAGCGGGATCGTCCGCTGCTGCGGGGGCGGAGACCGCTTGCAGATGGCGGTCGATGGCTGCCTTGACCGCCTCGGCGGCGGCGCGTACCTCGGCGATGGTGAGCTGCGCGGCATCAGACATGGTGCTGACGCTATCTCCCCAGGGGGACGACACGCACAGGGGATATCGCCTACACCCGTGAATTCCCGGCAACTTACCCCCGGATGTCCGGTCCGGGCGGTTCTGTGACCGCACGGTCCACCCCTTCCGGACCACCCCCTTCCGGAACACCGGCGGATCCGCCGAGGCCCGACCACCGCCCGCCGACGGCCGCACCGTGCACGATCACTCGCCCCCGACCTGCGCATCGCGGCGGCCCGGCCTGGGTATCCCTCCCGCTGCAAGGAACCTGATTGACTGTCAGCCACGCCCGCGTCAGCCTCGCAGGCAGCGGCTCCCCGGCCCGGCTCGCAGGACCGGTCCGGTTGTCACAGGCAGGTCGTACCCTGGCCTCCAGACGTTCCGCAGGAGGAGAGTTTTGACCCCACCCAAGCTGGTCCGGCAGCCCGAGTACGAGTACCAGTCGCTGCGCATGCCGCGCGGCACCACCCGAAGCGCGGCCCGGCAGCTGCTCACCGACCACGCCGAGTACGGGAACTGGGAGTTGGACCGGCTGCGGCTGTTCCCGGACGGCAGCCGCACGGCACTGCTGCGCCGCCGGATCATCCGGCAGGTCAGGAGCTGGTAGCGGCGGGTGCGGGGCGACAGGACGTCGGGGCGACGGCTCCGGTTCGACCTGCGGACTCCGGCCGCCGGGCGGGTCGCCGATCGTGCGTATGACCACTCGGGCCGACGACGCCCGGGCCCTTGACCACCCCGTGCCGGCCGGTCGGCTGCCGCCGTCCCGCGCCCCGGCGGCCGGGCCTCCTCCGCCCGCACCGGACGGGCGAGCGCCCGCAGCCGTGAACCGCACGACTGCGGGCGCTCGGGTGGGCCCCGGCCGGTCGCCCGCGCCCGGGACAGGAGTCACCCGGGGGCGGAACGGGACTCGTGCGGGGCCCTACGGAGCTCCGCCGTCCTCGGGACGGGGTTCAGCGGGCTCCGGCACGGGAGCGGCGGTAGAGCACGCCACCGCCGAGCAGCAGCGCCACTCCGGTCGGGGCGATCAGCTCCAGCCCGGCCGCACCGGTGGAGGCCAGGTGGTCAGGGCCGGTGCTGGCCACGGGTGGCTGGTGGGGCGTGCCCTGGGGCGGCAGCGACACCGACGTGACAGGCGGGGTGTCGGTCGTACCCCCAGGCGGGGTCACGGTCGTACCCCCAGGCGGAGTGACGGTCGTACCCCCAGGCGGGGTGACGGTCGTACCCCCAGGCGGGGTGACGGTCGTACCCCCAGGCGGGGTCACGGTCGTACCCCCAGGCGGAGTGACGGTCGTACCCCCAGGCGGGGTGACGGTCGTACCCCCAGGCGGGGTCACGGTCGTACCCCCAGGCGGGGTCACGGTCGTACCCCCAGGCGGGGTCACGGTCGTACCCCCAGGCGGAGTGACGGTCGTACCCCCAGGCGGGGTCACGGTCGTACCCCCAGGCGGAGTGACGTGGGTCCCGCCCTGGTTGCCGCAGTCGTTGCCGAAGGCCGGGTTTCCGACGCCGACCACGTTGACGGAGTTCCCGCAGGCGTCCACCGGGACACTGACCGGAACCTGGGCACTGTTGCCGGAGACGACTCCGGGGGAGTTCTGCGCGCCTCCCACGGAGGAGGCCCCGGAACCCGTGTTTACCTGCCCGCCGCCCTGACCGCCGTGTGACACGTTCCCGCAGTTGTTCCCCATCGCCGGGTTGAGCACGCCGACCACGTTGACCGTGTTTCCGCAGGCGTTGACTGGGACGTCCACGGGGACCTGCACGCTGTTTCCGGAGCCCACTCCGGGCGAGTTGGCCGCACCGCCGTGGGCTTCGGCACTTGCGTACGCGTAGCCCGCGGTGGAGGCCAGCACACTGCCGGTGGCGATGGCAGTGAGGATTCCTCTCTTGGCGACCTGTCGCATGTACTCCCCTGACTTGTGATTGTCGGAATTCCTGACGAAGCTGCTGCCCGTCCACGGATTAACGAGAGCCCACCGCAGAAGTTGAGCCGAACGAGAGACGTTCACCCAATCGAGTTGCGAGGAGACTGCATACTGACTCGCACGCCGGGTAGGCAGGAGAACGCCCCCGGGCGGAGCCATCCGCCGCCCGGGGGCGCGTGAATCAGCCGCCCGGCTCAGCCATTGCCACGCGAGCCGTCGGACCGTCCTGCGAGAGCTGCCGCAGCGGGCTGCGGCGGGCTGCTCAGAAGTTCTGGCAGTTGTTGCCGAAGGCCGGGTTCAGCAGGCCGATCACGGAGATGGTGTTGCCGCACAGGTTGATCGGCACGTGCACCGGGACCTGGACGTTGTTGCCCGACAGCACGCCCGGGGAGTTGACCGCCGCACCCTGGGCCGGCGCGCCGTCGTGAGCGGAGGCGACACCGGCACCCGCGAGCGCCAGACCACCGGCGGCGGCGACAACGGCAACGATCTTCTTGACCTTCATGGTTCCTCCTGGCCGTTCCCGGCAGATCTCCGGGGCGGCTGATGTCGATTCGTCATTCCACAGCCCGGCTCCGAGCTGCCGTATGGGTGAACGACGATGCGGCAAACGGGGTACGGAGGCGATCACCCATTCACCCGTAACGGTTACATCTCGCACAGGCAATCGATCTGCTGTTCCGGGATTTATCGTTTCTTCTTAGCCCCCTCCAGCAGGCTTCAAGTCATTCGCTCCGACAATGCGCGCAGCAGCGCCGGCAACGCGCTCCGGCGATGCTGCGGCGATGGTGGGGCGCGCCCTCGGCCCGCTCAGCGGAGGATGCCGGCACGGACGCTCCGGACATGCGGATGGCCCGCCCCGTGTTCCGGGGCGGGCCATCCGTCGGACTCCGTACCGACCGCGGGCTTCGTACCGACCGCGGACCTCGCAACGTCCGCGGGCTTCGTACTGTCCGCTCAGCAGGCGTCGATGAACCGGTCCAGCACCCGGGCGCCGAACTTCAGCCCGTCCACCGGCACCCGCTCGTCCACGCCGTGGAACATCCCGGCGAAGTCCAGGTCCGGCGGCAGCTGCAGCGGCGCGAACCCGAAGCAGCGGATCCCCAGGTCCTGGAAGGACTTCGCGTCCGTGCCGCCGGAGAGGCAGTACGGCACCGCGCGGGCGATCGGGTCCTCGGCACGCAACGCGGACTGCATCGCCGCGACCAGCGGCCCGTCGAAGTCGGTCTCGATCGCCTTGTCCGAGTGCAGGCTCTCGCGCTTCACCCGCGGGCCGAGCACGCGGTCCAGCTCGGCCAGGAACTCCTCCTCGTAGCCGGGCAGGAAGCGCCCGTCCACGTGCGCGGTGGCCTGGCCGGGAATGACGTTCACCTTGTAGCCGGCACCCAGCATGGTCGGCTGCGCCGTGTTGCGCAGCGTGGTGCCGATCATCTTGGCGATACCGCCGAGCACCCGGAGCGTCTCGTCCATGTTCTCCGGGTCGAGCTCGACCCCGAGCGCGTCCGACAGCTCGTTCAGGAACGCCCGCACGGACTTGGTGATCCGCAGTGGGAACTGGTGCCGCCCGAGCCGGGCCACCGCCTCGCACAGCTCGGTGATGGCGTTGTCGTCGTTCTCCATCGAGCCGTGGCCGGCCCGGCCCTCGACCGTGAGCCGCATCCAGTGCATGCCCTTCTCGGCCGTCTCGATCAGGTAGAGCCGGACATCGTTGTTGACCGTGAACGAGAAGCCGCCGACCTCGCCGATCGCCTCGGTGACGCCCTCGAACAGCTCCGGGTGCTTGTCCACCAGGAAACGGGCACCGTAGGTGCCACCCGCCTCCTCGTCCGCGAGGAAGGCCAGCACGATGTCGCGCGGAGGCTTGCGGCCGGTCCGCAGCCGGTCACGGATGACCGCCAGGGTCATCGCGTCCATGTCCTTCATGTCCACGGCACCGCGTCCCCAGACGCAGCCGTCCGCGATCTCGCCGGCGAACGGGTCGTACGTCCAGTCCGCGGCATTGGCCGGCACCACATCGGTGTGGCCGTGGATCAGCAGGCCGGGACGGGAGCGGTCCTCGCCCTCGATCCGGACCACGGTCGAGGCCCGGCCCTTGGCCGACTCGAAGATCTGCGGCTCCAGGCCGAACTCGGCCAGCTGCTCCGCGACGTACTCCGCCGCGGCCCGCTCCCCCGGCCCCGAGCCGTCACCGTAGTTACTGGTGTCGATCCTGATCAGGTCACGGCAGATCTCGGCGACCTCCGACTCAGCCGTCACGCCCGGGACAGCCACCCGCTCCGCCTTCGACTCGCTCAAGGTCACGGTCACTCCTCGTCTCAAGCCCGCCCGGCGCATCTCCACGCCATCCCCGGCCCCACGGCCGCGGCCCTGCGGGCACGCTCCCGCCATCCTCCCCCAGCAACCGCCCCGCCCCAAGGGCAATCCCACAGATCGAAGCCCGCCAGGGCTCGCGACGGACGATTTTGGATCCTCAAGCCGATCTTGCTACAGTTATCCATGTCAGCGCGGCACGGAAACGAAAACCGCAACGACAGACACCTAGTCCGGGTGGCGGAATGGCAGACGCGCTAGCTTGAGGTGCTAGTGCCCTTTATCGGGCGTGGGGGTTCAAGTCCCCCCTCGGACACCAGCGAACCGCTGGTCACGACTGTGACCAGCGGTTTTTGCGTTTCTGGTACTTGCCGGGCCGTTGCGATCACCACTCGGTGCGAGCAGCTCCCGACCTTGGGCTGCAAAGCCCTGCCGCAATTGGGATCCGCGTCGCCCGTGCCGACATGAACCACCCGCAACGATGCCAGCGCCGTTGCTGCTACCGGAGAAAATCCGACGACGCACCAGCTGACGCCGCCGTTCGGCGGCTCGTCGTCGACGGTGTGACGTCGCGCGGGAGCCGGGCCCGTTCCCGGCGCCGGAGCCGACGCCCCCGTCCGGAGCGGGAGCGGACAGGTCGTGGATCGTGGCCGGCGCCCTGATCCCAGCGCGCGACTGCTCCGTCTGCGCGTCCAACCGCAACAACCGCGTTCTCCGCATCGCCACCCGATGCGCCGCGTAGCAGGCTTTGATAGCGGTTTGTGTCGATAGGATAGTTTTTGTGATCATTAGTGATCGGCTACGGCGTCGCCGTCCTTCCGGCGCGCGGTCAGAACCTGTTCTGCTGGCGCCGGTGATCCTGACCGTCGTCGTCGCCAGCCTGGCGTTCGCGACGCCCAGGGAGGTCGCCTTCAGCCGCATCCTGACCGCCGCACCGGCCCTCGCCGCGTGCATGTGGCCCGTGCTTCCCACCGTCCTGCTGGGGATGCTCTGCCTTCTGATCATGATCGGCCTCAGCCTCGTCTATCCGGACCTGGGGACGTGGTACACGGTGGGGGCGATCGTCGCGGTCACGGTTGCGGCCGCGTACGCGAGCCATATCCGGCTCCAGCGGGAGACGACCCTTCTGCACGTCCGACTCGTCGCCGACGCAGCGCAGGAAGTGGTCATGCGTCCTCTGCCACGCTTCGTCGGTTGCATCGAGATCGAGTCGCTGTATCTCGCGGCAGCGGCGCAGGCCCGCATCGGCGGCGACTTCTACGAAGCCGTCGACACACCGTACGGAGTTCGGCTGCTCATCGGCGATGTGCGGGGCAAGGGCCTGTCCGCGGTGGGGTCGGCCGCGGCAGTGGTCAACTCCTTCAGGGAGGCCGCCTACGACGAACCGGATCTGCGCGGCGTCGCCCGCCGCCTGGAGACCAGTAGTACCCGCCACAGCGACGTGTACGCCACCCAGGACTCGCCGGAGCGCTTCGCCACCGCCATCCTCGCCGAGATCCCGCGAGACGGCGGCTGCATCAGACTCCTCAACTGCGGGCATCCCCCGCCGCTGCTCGTGCACGCCGGGCAGCTCGGCGTGCTGCAGCCCACGGCTCCCTCGCCGCTCCTCAACCTCGCGGAGCTGATCGGCGACCACTACATCGTCGATTCCGTCCCGTTCACCCCTGGTGACCTGCTGCTGCTCTACACGGACGGCGTGGTCGAGACCCGCGACCGCAGCGGCGAGTTCTTCCCGCTACCGGACTGGATGCGGCGGCAGAGCCCAACCGCGCCCCGCCAGCTACTCGACCGGCTTCACCAGGACCTGATCGACCACAGCGATGGCGGACTCAACGACGACATCGCGGCCCTCGCCGTACGCCTGCGTGAACACCCGGACCGCGAAGATCCTCGTCCATCCGGCTCGGGCACCGCCTGACGGCCGGAGCCGGCACGCCGCTACAACGGCTCCGTTACATCACCTGACGTCCGTGCATTCGCTGTCTCGGTGCCCCGCGCAGGCAGGTGAGGGAACGCGTGAGCCTGCGAGCTCGACGACGCCTCGCCAGGCCCGGGTGCCGACGCGGCCCGTAGCGGCCGGCCCTGGCTGCTGGCTGCTGGCTGCTGGCTGCGACCGGACGTCCACACCTCACCCGAACGGATCCTGTGCCATGCCTGCGGGCGGGGCAAGGACCAGCATCGCGGTCTGGGACGGCCTCCCCGCACGCACGTGGCTACGGCGGCACCGCCGATGTCGTGGCATACGCCCAGCGCACCGGCGTGCCCGTCCGGGCGCTGTGGCCGGAGGGCGCCGTTCGTGGCAGTGATTCGTTCGGCCGCCAGGTGCGCGAATGAGTTGTTGACCGGCCAACGACTCCGGGAAGACGTGGCGTAGGCCACTGGCCACCGGGACGGAGTCACGTGACCCACACATGCCCCACAGCGGTCAGCAGCACTCCGGAACAGGCCGGACGCGCAGGCAGCCGAAGCTGTCGGCCCGACCACTCGCCACCAACGTTTTAGCAGGTCAGAAACGTAGAAAGCTGGTGTCAGAGGCGGGAGTTCAAGGCCCCGGGGCACAGATCAGACCCCGGTAAGGCATTCAGAAGCTCTACCGGGGTCTTCTGGTTTCCCCGGTTCCTGTGGCTGTTGACTGGGAGAGCCGGGCGACAGCAAGGCCCGTCAGCTGCACTGCCAGTTGAAGACCGCCCGGTCGAAGCGCTTCGCGGCCAGGTCGGCGGGGCGGATCAGCCAGTACAGCGAGCCCATGTCGCCCCAGATCATGTCGGCGGCGGGGTCGCTGTCGATCTGGGCGAGCAGGACCCAGCGCTCGGCCTCGGCCTGGAGTTCGGGGGTGTGCCAGCCGGCCTGGCCGTTGAGGACGGCGTGGGCGACCTCGTACTCGACCGGGTTCTGGATGGGCATCGGGTGGCCGCCTATGCGGTGCTGGCGGCCGCCCCAGGACAGGCGCACGGCGTCGGTGAAGTTGTCCCGCAGGTCTTCGTCGGTCTCCGGGCCGAACGCATCGGTGGTGGTGGGGTGCCAGCGGCCGGGTTCGGAGGCGGTGAGCCGGGCCGTGAGCCGTACCTCGCGGTAGGGCTCCAGGTCTTCGGGGGTGGGGTGACTGATGGTCTCGGCACCGGCCGGGACGTAGACGACTCGGGCGCCGGCCCAGCTGTCGCGGTCGTCGACCAGGACCAGGGCGTCGCCGTCGTCCAGCTGGCCGTCGAAGTAGAAGAAGAGCAGCGTCCCGTCCGAGGGCACGGGGATGTCCAACTCGCCCGTGGGCAGCGCCGCGCAGTCGATCGACGCGACGAAGGACAGCGGCCCGTTGCCCTCCCAGACCGGCCACTCGGTGCCGGGCGGCAGCTCGGGCTCACCGCCGAGTCGGCCGACCACCGGGCCGACCACCCCGGCGGGCGCGGTCGAGAGGCGGACGCACGGCCGCAGCAGGGCCGCCCACCTCCCGGCGCTCTCGGCCGGGAGGTGCCGCCTGGCGGCGGCGGTCAGTTCGGTGGTCCATGGTGCGGGCTGAGCGGTAGTCATGGGTAGATGATGCGCTATGTCCCTGACAGTGCCCTGGGAGCCACCGGCCGCGACCGCCGCTCGGTCGGTCATCCGTCGGCCCGTTCAGGCTTCGACCGGCCGTCCCGCCGGGCCCGGACCGGCTGCCCGGCCTCTCCGCGCGCCGGCCGGGGCTGGTCCTGGAATATCCGGGCGGGCACGGAAGTTGATCACGGCATGACTCAAGGCCCCGCACCCCGCGCGCTGTCCGATCAGGCCCTCTCCGAGCTGCTGGGCAGCCAGCGGTTCGGCACCCTCGCCACGGTCAGGCGCAGCGGCCATCCGCATCTGACCACCATGCTCTACCACTGGGATCCTGACGCCCGTGTGGTGCGCTTCTCCACCACCGCGGACCGGACGAAGGTGAAGCACCTGCGGAACGATTCGCGTGCGGCGCTGCACGTGCCGGGTGGCGACGTGTGGTCGTTCGCCGTGGCCGAGGGCGACGCGGAGGTCTCCGAGGTGACCGCGGTGCCGGGCGACGCCACCGGGCGGGAACTGCTCTCGATGATCCCCGACTTGGGGACGCCCAAGGACGAGGAGGCGTTTCTGGCGCAGCAGGTGGCCGAGCGCCGGGTGGTCATCCGGCTGAAGGTCAGCCGGCTGTACGGCACCGCGCTGGACATCGAGGGCTGAGTCCGTTCGCTCCCGGCCCTACTGCCCGAGGAGCAGCGGGGCGGCCGGGCCGTCCCCGGCGGCGGCACGCCGGTGGTCGAGGGCCCACCGTTCGAGTCTCACCGTCCCGAACCGCGCCTCACGGTTCGAAGGCCGTCTCCGCCACTGGCGGGGACGGCCTTTCCACGCTCCCGGCTCCCTCGCTCCCGGGGGCAACGGCCTTCCCCGTTCCGAAATGGCCGTTCATCACGGCGAGTCAGGCGGGCTGAAACGGAGGGCTGGAGAGCTGTCTCCGGGGTAGGGATCGGGATCGACGAGGTCTGATGCGAACACGTAAATCGGGCGCCACCCGGCGGCTACCCGGTGGTGGTCGCCGCGCCGCCCGAACGCGACACGGTTTCGGCCGAGCGCACTGCGAGGAGAGGTGGACGCCCTATGCCCCGATCAAGCGGAGCGGCCGCGGCGGCCGGGCGGGCCGGAGCGACCGCGGCGGCCCCGAAGCGCGGGCCCGGCCGGCCCGACTGGGGTGAACGCACGCTGGCCTGGGCCTTCCTGCTGCCCTCGCTGGTGGTCTTCGCGCTCTTCATCGGCTATCCGCTGGGCCGCACCCTGTATCTGAGCACCCATGGGAACGACCTGTTCGGTGCGCCGTCCCGGTATGTCGGAATGCGGCACTACACCGACCTGCTGGCCTCCGCCGAGTTCCACAAGACGCTGGTCACCACCCTGCTGTTCGTCCTGCTGACCGTACTTCCCGGCGTGTTCGGCGCACTCGGCCTGGTGCTGCTGCTGGAGAGCCGGGTTCGCGGGGTGCGCTGGTTGCGGTCGGCGTTCGCGCTGCCGTTCGCCTTCTCGGTGGCCAGCGCCTCGGTGGTGTTCTCGGTCTTCTTCAACCCGGCGATCGGGGTGCTGAACGGGCTGCTGTCGCAGTTCGGCACCGGTCCCGTCGGCTGGCTCACCGACCAGCGGTACGCATTGCTCTCGGTCAGCGCCGCGACGGTGTGGATGAACCTCGGCTACAACGTGCTGGTGCTCTCCGCCGGAATCGGCTCGATCCCGCAGGAGACCGTCGAGGCGGCCCGGCTGGACGGCGCGACGGGCTGGCGGCTGGCCCGGAGCATCACCGTGCCGCTGCTGGGGCCGCACCTGTTCTTCCTGATCGTGGTGTCCACCATCAACTCCCTGCAGAGCTTCGGACAGATCCACATCCTGACCCTCGGCGGCCCGGACGGCGCGACCCGCACGCTCGTCTACTCGGTCTACGAGAAGGCCTTCGCCTACGGGTCCAGCGACTTCGGCACCGCGAGCGCCCAGGCGGTGGTGCTGCTGGTGGTCGTACTCGCCTGCGCGGGCGTCCAGTTCGGGCTTCTGGAGCGGAAGGTGCACTACGCGTGACCACGACCGAACGCCTTCCGGCAAGGGCCCGTGCCGCCCGCGAAGGCACCGCGCGGATACGGGAGTCGGCAGGCCGGGCAGCCGTCTACACGCTGCTGGGCGCAGCGGTGGTGACCGTCGCCTTCCCCGTGTACTACGCGTTCGCCGGGGCCGTCATGGGACCGTCCGAACTCTCCTCCTACCCGCCGGCGTTGCTGCCCCACTCGGTCACCGGACGGAACTTCGCCGGCGCGGTCGAGGTGATCCCGCTCGGACGGCAGTACCTCAACTCGGCCGTCACGGCGGGGTTGATCACGCTGGCGCAGCTGCTCACCTCGATCCTGGCCGCGTACGCCTTCGTCTTCCTGCCGCTGCGCTGGCGGGCGGCTGTCTTCGGGGTGTTCCTGGCGACGCTGATGGTGCCGTGGGAGGCCGTGATCATCCCCAACTACCTGATGCTGTCGGGGTGGGGGCTGGGCAACACGTACTTCGGGCTGGTGCTGCCGTTCCTGGCCTCGGGCTTCGGGACCTTCATGCTGCGGCAGTCGTTCCGACAGTTCCCGGCCGAACTGCGGGACGCGGCGCGGATCGACGGGGCGGGGCACTGGCGCTTCCTGTGGCGGATCCTGGTGCCGCTGAACAAGCCCTCGCTCGCGGCGATCGCGATCTACGTCTTCCTCTCCGCCTGGAACCAGTACTTCTGGCCGCTGATCATCACCCGTACCGCTCAGATGCAGACCCTGCAGATCGGGCTGGCCAGTCTGCGGGACGCCGAACGGGCCGACCCCGGGCTGATCCTCGCCGGGGTGGTGCTCTCGCTGCTGCCGACCCTCGTGCTGGTGGTGTTCGGCCAGCGCTTCGTCGTCCGCGGGCTGACCGCCGGTGCCGTCCGCTGAACCTCCTTCACCCGAGAGGCAGTTACCCATGAGCAAGTGGAGTCTCAGACTGGCCGCCGGCCTGGCGGCGGCCGCCCTCGCCCTGACCGCCTGCAGTTCCTCCTCGTCCGGCGACTCCTCGTCCGGTGACTCCTCCTCCGGCGGCTCCGCGCCCGGTGCGGACGCGCTCGACCAGACCCAGGGCGTCACCACCGTCACGTTCTGGCACGCGATGACCGGTCAGAACGCCACCGTGCTGACCTCACTGGTGAACGAGTTCAACGCCGCCCACCGGGGCAGGATCGAGGTGAAGCCGCTCTTCCAGGGCACGTACGACGACGTGATCGCCAAGTACAAGGCCTCGGTGCAGCAGAAGGGCACGCCCTCGCTGGTGCAGGTCTACGACATCGGCACCCGGTTCATGATCGACTCCAGGCAGACCGTCCCGGCCCAGGCGTTCGCGGACAAGGACGGGTACAAGCTGGACGACATCGAACCGGGCATCCGCAACTACTACACCGTCGGCGGCAAGCTGGCCGCGATGCCGTTCAACTCCTCGATGCCGCTGCTCTACCTCGATGCGGACGCCTTCAAGGAGGCGGGCCTGGACCCGGCGAAGCCGCCCCGGACGCTCGCCGAACTCGGCGAGGCGGCCAAGAAGCTGACCAAGAAGGACGCGAACGGGCAGACGGTGCGGTACGGCTTCGGTGCGTCCGTCTACGGCTGGTTCGTGGAGGAGCTGATCGCCGAGTCCGGCACCCCGTACTGCGACCAGGACAACGGCCGCGCCGAGAAGGCCGACAAGGTGCTCTTCGACTCCGTGCAGGGCGCGCAGACCGTCCAGTGGTGGGCCGACCTGGTCAAGGGCGGGTACGCGGCCAACACCGGCCGGGTCACCGCCGACGCCCAGGCCGCCTTCAAGGCCGGGAAGGTCGCGATGCACCTGGAGTCCACCGGCGTGCTGCGCGGCTACACCGAGGCCGCCAAGTTCACCGTCGCCACCGCCCCCTACCCCCGGCTCACCGCCGACGACCAGGGCGGACCGGTGATCGGCGGCGCCTCGCTGTGGATCGACGGCCCCGGGCACTCGGCGGCCGAGCAGCGCGCCTCCTGGGAGTTCGCCAAGTTCCTCACCGAGCCCGCCCAGCAGGCCGTCTGGCACACCGGCACCGGCTACTTCCCGGTCAACCGCAAGGCCCTGGACGACCCCAAGGACAAGGAGTGGCTGGCCAAGTACCCCCAGTTCCAGACCGCCATCGACGAACTCCACGCCACCAAGCCCACCCCTGCCACCGCGGGCTGCCTGCTCGGTGTGATGCCCCAGGCCCGCAAGGGCGTCGAGACGGCCATCGAGCAGACCATCAGCGGCGCCAAGACCGCGCAGCAGGCCCTCGGCGACGCCGCCAAGGACCTCCAGCCCGCCCTCGACAGCTACAACGCCTCGGTCGGCTGACCCGCCACCGGGCCGGCCGGTCCTGCTCCCCGCCGCGGGACGGGCCGGCCCTCTCGTCCTCAGGGTCCGGGCGGGGAACGCTCTTGTCGGTCCGCCACGAGAGGATGGCGGCATGACGATCACTCCCCGGCTGGTGGCCAAGTACCTGATCCCGGACCGGGACGGCGCCCAGGTCTTCGTCGACGGCACCGGCCCCGTTCCCCGCCTGGAGGTCCGGAACACCAGGTCGCTGCGGATCTACGAACTGAAGGACCAGGCCGAGCTGACGGCCGAGTTCCCGGCCCCCTCCTCCGGCTGGTGGCCGCGGGAGTGGGTGGCACCCGACCTGTCGTTCACCGTCTTCGGCACCACCACCGGGTACGTCGCCGTCACCCAGGACGGCACCAGGCTGTGGGAACAGCCGTACGGCGGCTGGGAGGTCGGCCGCTGGGGCTACCTCGACTTCTCGACGGTCAGGTCCTCCGCCCGCCCGGCGGCCGGCCGCTCCTCGACCGGCGGCACCGATGGGGAGCTCCGGATGTGGCTGCGGCTCCCCTCCGGCCTGCCCGACAGCACCCTGATCCTCACCCTGGACGCCGAGGGCACGGTCCTGGCCCGGAGCATGCTCCCGTGCGGCGGCTACGAGCGGTCCGTCAGCCTGCTCTGGGACGAGAACGACGAGGTCGCGGGCGTGACCGTGTCGGGTGCGGGAGTGCCCTCCACGCACTACGAGGCCCGGTGGGAGGCCGGTGCCATCGTACTGGGCGGGCAGTTGAGGAACGGCTCGGACGACCGGCTCCTCCAGGAGCGCGATTACTTGGGCATGGACTCCACGAGCACCCGCTGCATGACCGTCGACCGGCGCCGACGGGACATCACCTGGCACCGCCTCCCCACGTACGAGGTCACCGCCACGCTCGGCCTGAGCGACCTGCCGGTCCCCGGTACCGGTGACTGCGCGGTGCACAACGACCCGCAGTTCTCCACCTGGAGCGGCTTCGTGGACGACGAGACGGCGATGGTGACGCTGTACAACCCGTACGACGAGGCCGCGGTGTACATGTTCGGCAGGGAGAACTGGCGGGAGCACAGTCACTGGCTGGCCGACCCCGCCACGGGCGCCCTGCACGGCCGGATCGAGTACCCGATGCCGGAGGTCGACACCGTGATGCTGATCGGCGACGGCACCTGGATCACCGAGGAGTGGGACGCCGTCTACCGCTGGCGCCGCTGATCTCTCCGGCACCGCCGGATCCGCACACCCGGCACCCGCCCGGGTCCACCGGCCCGCCGCCTCCCGCCGCCTCGGCACGGCCGGGCAGCGGCTAGGATGACCGCGCGGGCCGTGACTGGCGCTTGGGTGGGGCACCACCGGGGAGCGATCCGCCTTCAGTTCCAAGACCGACCGGCGATGATCGACCCGCGACGCCGCGGGCCCCGTTGCCGCTCGGTCTGAGCCGCGCGCCTGGGCATCCCGTCCGCTAGACCCCTTGGACTGCCCATGACCGCACAGCTGATGACCGGTACCGACCTGGCCCGTGAGACCCTCGAGCGCGCCGCCGAGCGCGCACGGCACCTGGAGGCGGAGACCGGGGTGCGCCCGTGTCTGGCTACGGTGCTGGTCGGCGAGGACCCGGCCTCGGTCACCTACGTCGCGATGAAGCGCAACCGCTGCGCCAGGGCGGGTGTCGAGTCGCGGCACGTACCGCTGCCGGCCGCCACCACCACGGAGGAACTGGTCGCCGTCATCCGGGAGTTGTCCGAGGACCCCACCGTGCACGGCATCCTGCTGCAGCACCCGGTGCCGGCCCACATCGACGAGCGGGCCGCGTTCGAGGCGATCGACCCGGCCAAGGACGTCGACGGTGTGACCATGGCGTCCTTCGCGAACATGGCCTTCGGCCACGACGGCTTCGCCTCCTGCACCCCGGGCGGGATCATGCGGCTGCTGGACGCGTACGGGGTCGACCCGGTCGGGCAGCACGCGGTGGTGGTCGGGCGCAGTCCGATCCTCGGCAAGCCGATGGGCATGCTGCTGCTGGCCCGGGACGCGACCGTCACCTACTGCCACTCCAGGACCGTCGACCTGCCCGCCGTCCTCGCCACCGCGGACATCGTGGTGGCGGCGGTCGGCAGGCCGGAGTTCATCAAGGGTGAGCAGCTCAAGCCCGGTGCGGTCGTGATCGACGCGGGGTACAACCCCGGCAACGTGGGCGACGTCGACTTCGACGGGGCGATGGGCCGCGCCCGGCTGGTCACGCCGGTGCCGGGCGGGGTCGGGCCGATGACCATCGCCGTACTGATCGACCAGACCGTCGACGCGGCGGCCAGGCAGACGGCCCTCGCGGCGGCCTCGGTCTGACCGGCACTCCGCCGGGAAGGGCCGGAAAGCAGCCGAGGCTGCCCCCGGGATCGGGGACAGCCTCGGCGTACTTGCCGTCTGACGTACGTCAGTTGACGGTGTAGCTGTACGGGAGCGCCGCCAGCACCGAACCGGTCATGCCGATCTGGTTGTTGGCGGCGACCACGCCGTTCGGGGCGGTGACCAGGTACAGGACGCCCGAGACGGTGGTGCCCTTGGGGGCGGTCGGGGTGACCGTGACCTGGATGGTGCCGGTCGCACCCGGCTTGACGGTGACCGGGGTGGTCGCCTTGGCGCCGGCGTTCACCGCGAGGGTGTACGGGTCACCGGTGCTGGAGGTGATCGCCGGGTCGAACGCCAGGGTGTGCGCGGTCGCGGTGATGGTGGAGCTGCCGGCCGGCGCACCCGAGTTCGGGAACGGACCGATCTGCTGGACCGAGGTGTTCCAGAAGCCCGGGACGATCGGCTGGGCGGCCGAGCCGACGGACTGGGCGACCGAGATGGTCGAACCGTTCTGGGCCTTCTTCAGGTCGCCGAACAGGTCCGGCGAACCGGTGGTGCCGCCGAGCTCCAGCTGTGCGGGGGTGGTCGAGGCCGCCACCGCGGTGAGCCGGTCGGTGCCCGGCGGGATCAGGAAGCCGGGGGTCTGGGAGCTCGGGCCGAGCGGCAGTGCGACCGTCCCGGAGGTGCCCTGCGGCACCAGCGGCAGGTCGACCTTCCGGTTCAGCCGGCCGTCGGCCTGGACGACCTGGGTGGCGCCGGTGTTGTTGGTGTAGGTGACCGTGACCGTGGTGGCCTTGCCCGCGGCCAGCTTCGCCCTGGCACTGCCCGGCAGGTTGGCGGCGGCCTTGTTCTGGTCGAGCCCGATGGTGCCGGTGAACGGCTGGCTGAGCTCGGTGCCGCTGACCGGGTTGACGACCACCAGGGCGAACCGCCAGCGGCCGGGCGCCGGGTTGATCGTGGTCACGGACAGGCTCGCGGCCTTGCCGGACAGGCTCCCGCCGGCGTCGAACAGCGCGTTGCTCTCGACATCGACGGGGGTGCCGTTCGGACTGATCAGAACGCCCTGCAGGAGCACGTTCGGGTCGCCGCCGAGGGCCAGGCCGACCCGCAGGTCGCGGTGGCCCTTCGGCACGTCGAACGCGTAGGTGAAGCTCTGCGCGGGCGAGTAGCTGCGGGCGTTTCCACCGGTGATGGTGCCGGTGAACCTGCCGCCGGTGCCGTTCAGGTCGACCAGGCTGCGCAGTATGACCGGCACGCTGGTGGTACGGCCGTTGGAGCCGGCGACGGTGATCGACTGGTCGCTGTCACCGCTGGTGGTGGGCGTGGTCAACTGGACGTGCAGGGTCTTGCTCTGACCCGGCGCCAGCGTGGTGACCTGCGGGCTCACCGCACCGGCCGGAACCGCCCGCTGGAACGAGGTGTCCAGCTGGACCTTGCCGGTGAAGCCGTTGCTGCCGGCGGGGGTGTAGAGGATCGCCTTCCACTCCCCGGCGACCGGGTGCGGGACGTCCACGATGCCGAAGTTGGCCGAGACCGGGCCACCCTGCGGGCGGGTGTTGGTCTCCAGCCGTCCGGACGGGTCCAGCAGGGTCATCCGGACCACCGGGGTGACCGTGTTGCTGCCGGACTTCTGGGCGACACCCGGCCACGCTATCGACGCCGCCAGCCGGTCGGCGCCGGACGGGACGGTGAAGGTCACGTCGTGGTGCACCCAGGTGGCGCCGTTGGTGGCGTAGTTGAAGGTCGGGTCGGTGGCCGAGTTCAGCTGCACGTCCTGGTGGGACGAGCTCAGCGGGGCGAAGGTGCGGGTGGCCGCGCTGACGGTCTGCGGGCTGCTGCCGGTGTTGACCACGTTGACGTCGGCGGTGTGGGTCTGCCCCGGGTGGCCGGTGAGGTCGATCTGGCCGGTGGTGACGGCGACCGTGGAGCTGTCCTTGGCGCCGTCCGGGCTGTGGTAGCCGCGGGCGGCCTCGACGGCGGCACGGACGTTCAGCAGACCGGCACCCTGCTCCTGGGCCGGCAGGCCGAGGTCGGCGGCGGTACCGGTCAGGAAGGCCTTGACCAGGGCCGGCGACGGGGAGGCGCCCTTGTGGCTGTCCCGGTACGCCTGGATCACGTCGGCGGCGGCACCGGCGGTCAGCGGCGCGGACTGGCTGGTCCCGCCGAAGGGCTGGATCGAGCTGCCCTCGCCCTTGTAGTCGGTGCACTCGGTGTACTTACTGGTGTCCGGGCCGCACAGCGACCAGTCGGCCTCGCCCGGGGCCACCAGGTCGACGGTCTTCCCGCCCTGGGTGATGCCGCCCGAGGAGAGCGCGGAGATCCGGCTGTTCGACCAGGTGCCGTTGGAGAACTGGGCGGCGGCGTAACCGGTCTGCAGGTAGGACTGGTTGTCGGTGGAGGCACCGACCGAGATCACCTTGGGGTCGGTCGACGGGGTGCCGATGGTGCCGTTGATGCCCGCGTCACCGCTGGACACCGTGACGGTCACACCGGCCGCGACGGCCTGGTCGTTGAAGAGCGAGATGGTGTCGTGCGCACTGCTGTCCGGGGTCACGTTGCTGCCGAAGGACTCGTTCAGCACGTCGACGTGCGCCACCGAGACCGCGTAGTCGATCGACTGCAGGATCGCGGAGTTGGGGAAGGTCTCACCGCCGGCCTTCAGCGCGACCAGCGAGGCGCCCGGCGACATGCCCTGGACCCGGATGTTGCAGCCGGCCGGCAGCGGGTGGCTCGGGTTGACGAACTTCGACAGGTCGTAGCTCTGCCGCCCCTGGGCGATCATCGCGGAGGCGTCACCGAAGGCCTCGGCCGCGCCGCTGGGCGCGTCCCAGCCGTCGCCGGAGAAGTCCTTGTAGTCGATGACGGCGTGCGAGCCGTCCGGCCGGATGAAGTCGGGGTGGTCGGGGTCCAGGCCGTCCGCGATGTAGGCGACCTTGACGCCCTTGCCGTCCGCGATCTCGTTCGCACCGGGCGAGCCCTTGGTGCCCTGCACGTGCGTGGTGTACAGCGCCTCCGGCTCCAGCAACGGCTTGTCCGGGTCGCTCGGGCAGATCGCGCCGCCGTACGGACCGCCGTCCGCGGCCTTGGCGGAGGCGGCGGCGTCCGGGGCGACCGAGGCCTTCGCGGTCTTGGCGCCCTTGCCGCCCTTGCTCTCGGCGGGGGTGGCCGGGCTCGTCGGGGTCACCGTGACCGTCTGGTCGGGGACCACCGAGGCGACCGCCGGGTTCGCGGCGAGCGCGGCCCGCAGCGCCGGGCTCACGGTCGCCGAGAAGGCGTTGCCGACCACGAAGCTCTTGATGTTGGTACCGCCCTCGGCCCTGACCTTGGCGAGCAGCGGCGCCTGAGCGGAGGCGGCCTGCTGCTTGCGCTCGGTCAGGTGCCCGGAGTCGGCCGGGGCACTCGACAGCTGGTCCTTGAGGATCACGATGACCGGGGCCGGCGCGCCGCTGTCGGCAGCTGTGGCGGACCCCGACACGGCGGGCAGTGGCGCGCTCCAGGCGGTGGCCCCACTGGCCAGCACCATGGAAGCGGCGGCGGCAAGGGTGACCGCTGCCAGCCGCGGTTTATGCCGACGGATCATTAACATCCCTTCATCTGATTCGATGTCAGGAGCCTGTGTCCGAGCACACGAACGAGGGTCGGACGCATGCACTATCCTGGAACACCCGTCCCGACAGGCCCGCATTCCAGCGCATGAACGGACCCCGGGACAAGAGGGATCGAGGGCGGACGAGCAGGTGAACGCGCTGCGGAAATGCCCAAGGACCGGTCAAGTCCGCAGTTCGGAACCGGCGTGTCGAGACCGCTTGAGCCGCCGTAAAAATTTTCTGACGACTTTTACCCGGTTGGACCGACTGACGGAACGGCAAATACGGACCAGACAGCGGAAAACCGCTCCAACCTCCTGACTGCGACCGGTTCCGACTGCCAGGCGCGGGGGGTGGGAGGCCGGGGTTCCGATCGTGCGGATTGGGGGCATGGCGTCTGCTCGGCGTGCCGGGTGCGTGTGCGTTCCGGTGGCACGGAACCGGTGGACGGGCAACGTGCGGCCGGGTCCGGGTCACGGCCCCGGCTCGGCCCCGCAAAAAGAATCGACGTTGATCTGATGAACCGACAAAACGCAATCAGCTGACCGGAAATCCGGTCCGGCCCTCCACGGCCGACCGGTTCCGCTAGCCTGGCGCGGGGGTTCGAAGTCGTGGTCCGATCGTGGGGGTTGGGGACGTGGCGTCTGCGGGACGTGCCGGTTACGTGTGCTTCGCGGGGCAGGACTGGTGGTACCACAACCGGGCGCACTCCGACGTGCAGCTGATGCTGAAGCTGGCGGAGCAGCGGCCGGTCCTGTTCGTGAACAGCATCGCGATGCGGATGCCGATGCCCGGTCGGAGTTCGCAGCCGCTGCGGCGGATCCTGCGCAAGGCACGGAGCATGGCGCGCAAGGTGCAGCGGCCCGTGCCGGAGCTGCCCGGCTTCGCGGTGATGACTCCGGTGCTGCTGCCGTTCTACGGCAGCCGGCTCGCCCGCGCGCTCAACGCCCGACTGATCGCGCTGCAGGTCAGACTGGCGGCCCGCAGTCTGCGGATGTCCACGGACGTCTGCGTGGTGACGATGCCGACCGCGGCCGATGTGGTGGAGCACCTGCCGCACCGCACCCTGGTCTACAACCGCTCGGACCGGCACTCCGCCTTCCCCGAGGCCGACACCGCCTTCATCGAGGTGCTGGAGCGGCGGCTGATGGCCACCGCCGACCGTGTGCTGTACGTCAGCACCGAGTTGATGGCGGCCGAGCACGAACTCACCCGTGACCGCGCGGTGTTCCTGGACCACGGCGTGGACCTGGAGCACTTCACCCCCGAGGGCGCGGCGGAGCCGGCCGATCTGGCCGCGATCCCGCACCCGAGGATCGGCTTCTTCGGCGCGTTGGACGACTTCATCGTCGACTTCGACCTGCTGACCCGGGTGGCCAAGGACCATCCGGACGCCGAGCTGGTGCTGATCGGCGACACCACCCATGACCTGGGCGCGCTCACCGCCCTGCCGAACGTCCACCACCTCGGCTTCCGCCCGCACGCCGAGATACCCGCCTACGGCCGGGGGTTCGACGTGGCGCTGATGCCGTGGCTGGACAACGACTGGGTCCGGCACTGCAATCCGATCAAGCTCAAGGAGTACCTGGCTCTGGGCCTTCGGGTGGTGACCACCGACTTCCCCGAAGTACGGCGCTACGCGGACCAGTTGACCATCGCCCGCACGGCCGGGGAGTTCAGCGATGCGGTCGGCGCGCTCCTGGCGGCCGCCGGGAGCGAGGACGAAGGGGCGGTGCACCGCCGCCGGGCCTCGGTGGAACAGGACTCCTGGGAGCGGCGCGCGGCCGAGCTGCGCGAGCTGATCGAAGGGCCGGCGGCGGGCTGAGGGGCACCGCGCGAACCGGACACGCAACAAGGAGACCAGCGTGCACAGCCGCTCTCGTTCCGCGCTCGCCGCGCTGCTGGGCCTGACCCTGGCGACGCTCCCCGCCTGCACCGGAAGCAGCCCCAGACCGGCTCCGCCGTCGCCCGGCGGCGCGGTCGGGCCGACCACCACGATGTTCGGCTCCGCCGAGCCCGCCACCCCGGCGTTCGCCGATCCCGCCGCCACCACACTGGGCGTCCGCTTCACCTCGACGCTGCCCGGTCTGGTGACCGGCGTCCGCTTCTACAAGGGTCCCGGTAACACCGGCAGCCACCTGGGAGCGCTCTGGGACGCCCACGGCAGGCAGCTGGCCCTGGCCGCCTTCGCCGACGAGTCCCAGACCGGCTGGCAGCAGGCGAAGTTCGCCGAGCCGGTGCGGATCGCGCCGGGTGCCACGTACACCGCCGGGTACCTGGCGCCGTCCGGGCACTACGCAGCCGCACCGAACGCCTTCGACGGCGGCCCCGTCACCCTCGGCTCCGGCCCGCTGACGGCGGTCGGCGGCGGCTTCGCCCAGGGCGGCACGCTGGCCTTCCCCGCCCAGTCGCACGAGAACACCGACTACTACGTCGACGTGGCCTTCGCCCCGACCGAGTCCGCCTCGCACGTCCCGGACGCCTTCACCACCGCGTACTGGTCCAAGTGGCCCGCGACCGAGCGCTGGAAGGACTCTTCGAAGCTCCCGATCGGCGTCTGGATGCAGGATCCGACGACGCCCTTCGACGGCTTTGACGAGGCCCACGCCTTCGCCGCGCTCGGGGTCAACACCCTGGTGGGGCTGTGGGACTGGCCCGAGGAGGAGCACGGCCAGATCCGGGCCGCGACCGCCGCCGGGCTGGCCGTGATCGCCGGGGGCGGGGCCTGCGCCCCGGCGCCGGGCGCCACCGGGGCCGCCGCATGGGCCTGCGACACCGCGGACCTGCCGCTGGCCGCGCAGGCGGCGAAACTCGGCGGGGCCGCCCTGGCCGGGTACCAGCTCGCGGACGAGCCCGACATGAACGTCCCCAACGGCACCCCGACGGGGGCCGGCTGCATGCCGCCGGAGAAGCTGGCCGGCTTCGCCAGGAGCCTGCGGCAGCAGGACCGGACCCGGCCGGTGCTGGTCAACTTCGGCAGCGGGGTCGCGGGCGGTGCCCGCAGTCCCGGCTGCCCGACCGACTTCAGCGGCTACACCGCCGCCGCGGACATCGTCTCGGTCGACTTCTACGGCATCACCGACCCGTCCTCCCCCGCCCGCACCAAGGGCGTCCACACGTACGCGGCCACGGCGGCCCGTGCCCGGGCGCTGGCACCCGGCAAACCGGTGTGGGTCTTCCTGGAGACACCGGTGCAGATGCTGGGCGGCTCCGCCACCCCGTCGGGTGCGAAGGCCGCCTCGCCCGCCCAGGTCCGGGCGGCCGCCTGGGCGGCGCTGGTCAACGGCGCGACCGGGCTGAGCTGGTTCTGCCACTCCTTCGCCGCCCAGTCCCAGCAGGTGGACGCCTGCCTGCGGGACGCCGGCTCGGCGGCCACCATCAGGAAGGTGAACGCGGACGCGCAGGCGTACGCCGGGTACTGGAACGCACCGCCGCTCCTGGTCGGCGTCGCAACCCAGGGTGCGCCCGTGACGGCCACCCTCCGGAAGGCCGGCGGCCGCACCGCCGTCCTCGCGGTCGCCACCGACTCGCCCGAACTGCCCCGGGGCGGCCCGGCAACGGCCACCTTCACCCTGCCCGACCGCTGGAGCGGGAAGATCCGCACGGACGACGGCCGCACCCTCACCGCCACCGACGGCACCTTCACCGACCGCTTCGACGCCTACCAGCCGCACGCCTACACCCTCGACGGGAGTTGAAGCATGGAGCACCGACAGGCCGCGAAGACCGTTCAGGCCCGCGACTTCAAGACCCTGATGGACCGGATCCGCATCGTCGGAGACGAGCCTGCCGAGCAGGCACTGCTCGACGAACTCACCCTGCTCAAGCGCCCGTTCGTCCTCTCCTTCGTCAACGCCCATGCGGTGAACCTGGGGTGGCGCCGACCCGAGATGCTGGACGGGCTGTTCCGCTCGGACCTGCTGCTGCGCGACGGCATCGGGATGAAGCTGGGCATGCGGGTCTTCGGACGGCCGTACGGGCGGAACATGAACGGTACGGACTTCATCCCCGCCGTCTGCCGCGCCTACCGGGGCAGGCGGGTGGCGCTGTTCGGCACCCGCTCGCCGTGGCTGGACAACGCCCGCCGCACGCTGGAGTCTTGGGGACTGACCGTGGTCGCGACCCGGGAGGGCTTCGACCCGCCGGAGGAGTACGTCGGGCAGGCCCTCGCGGCCGAGCCCGACCTCGTGCTGCTGGCGATGGGCATGCCGAAGCAGGAGGCGGTCAGCATGGAGCTGCGCGCGGCCCTCTCGCACCCCGTCCTGATCGTGAACGGGGGTGCCGTGCTGGACCACCTCGGCGGGAAGGTGCCGCGGGCCCCGCTCGCCATGCGCAGGGCCGGCCTGGAGTGGCTGTTCCGCCTGGCCGTCGAACCCCGCCGGCTGTTCGGCCGCTATGTGATCGGCATACCCGTCTTCTGTTCCCGGATGGCCGCCCTCCGGCTCCGTCCCTCCCGCTGAGGCGCCACCTCGCCGCCGGCCGCACCGCCGTTGACGCCCCGCACCGCCGTTGGTGCCTCACGCTGCCCGCAACACCGTTCGGCGCCTGGCGCGGGAGCGCAGGTACTCGTCCGTCCAGAGGGTGCACGCCACCCCGCCCAGCATCCCGAGCGCGGCCACCCCCACCAGCCCCCGGCTCTTGACTCCGAGCACCGGCAGCGCGGTCGCCGGAACCAGTTGGTCACTGGTGATGTACCGCTGCTCGGGGATGTTCTTGCCGTCCTGCAGCCTGCGCAGCTCGGTGCCGAAGTACTGGACGATCACGTCGACTTCGAGGTCGGCCCGCTTCGGGTCGGCGCCCTTGACGCTGATCTCCACGGTGGGGACGACGTACGCCTCGGTCTTGGTGGTGCCGGTGTTCCGCGGCGCCAGGTCGAAGTCGCCGCTCACCCCGGCCTGCCGGAGCTCGCCCGTCCCCGACGGGCTCTTCAGGACGGTGACCACCGCCGCCCCGATGATCGCCAACGACGGCCGGAAGTCCGTCATCCCGCTCGGGTCCTGCGGTGTCTCGGGCGGTTTGATCCGCACCACGGCGGCGGACCGGTACACCACCGGTGGCTTCGCCACCACCACCGCACCGGCCAGTGTCAGCACCGCCGCCAGGGCAAGCACGTACCAGCGCCGCAGCAGCGCGCGCACCACTCCGCGAAAGGACATCGTCACCCCACCCCGTCGGCCATCCTGCCACCTCCCGGAGCGCGGTTGCGGCAGTTCGCGGATTGTTCTCCGCCCGCATGCCCGTTCCAACTAGGCTCGTACGGGGGTGTCTTGACAGCCAGCTCGGCATCGGCCGGGGCGACTGCGACACTGGGGTCAGCTACGGCCCCAGGGGGAGAATGTGTTGGACATGCGCGAGGTCCTTCGAGTGATCCGCAAACGCTGGTACGTCACGCTGCCGATCGTGCTGATCACGGTCGCGCTGTCCGCGGTGGCCAACTCGGTGCTTCCGACGACCTATCAGTCGCAGTGCTCCATCTCGCTGTTGAACTCTCCGGACGTCGCCGCCGAGGCGCCGAACAACGGCAATCCGTTCCTGAGCTTCAGCCAGGCGCTCACCGTGACCGCCGACTTCCTCGGGCGCAGACTCAGCTCGGACGAGTCCGCCAAGGACCTCAAGGCCCGTGGACTCACCGGCGAGTACGGGGTGAAGCTGGCGGACAACGCGATGGGGCCCTTCCTCACCCTGACGGTGACCGGCTCGGACCCGGCGCAGGTGAAGAAGTCGACCGTGGTGCTCAACACCTATGCCGCCGACCAGTTGAAGGCGATCCAGACCGAGCAGAAGGCGCCGGCCGGTGCGCAGATCACCTCGACGGTGATCATCCCCCCGCAGGAGCCGCAGGCGCAGCTGAAGCAGAAGCTGCAGTCCGTCGCGCTGATCGGGCTGGCCGGCCTGGCGGTCGCCTTCCTGTCCGCGTTCGTCGCCGAGAACCTGGCGGGCGTGCTGCAGCGGCGCCGGGCGGGCTCCGGTGCGGCTGCCGCCGGTGCCACGGCGGCGGACCAGGCGGCCGAGCCGTCGCTGGCCGCAGGGAGGTAGCGCCCGGATGGCGGATCGTCAGGCCACGGTCGAGGTCCCGTCGCGCCCGGTCCCGTCCGCGGGCGCGGCCGACCCGGCGGCCGGGGGCGCCTACGGGATGGACGCGGTGGCGGTGCTCACCGGCTACGTCCTGCTGGCGATGTTCATCCCGTCCAACCTGGTGCTGCCGGGCATGGGTGGGGTCGGCACCCCGGCGAACGTCGTCGCCCTGCTCGCGCTGCTCTGGTACCTCGCCGCCTGGCTGACCGACCGGATCGTCCCGGCCAGGGGCACCCACGCCCCGCGTATAGCCTTGGTGGTGTTCGGCGCGGCGGTGCTGCTGGCGTACATCGCCTGTGCCGGCCGGCCCGCCGTGACCAAGGAGCTGCAGGGCGCCGACCGGGGGCTGATCGCCGTACTGGCCTGGACGGGCCTGGTGGTGGTGTCCTCCGCCGGGATCACCGACCGGGCCAGGCTGGAGGTACTGCTGCGGCGGATGGTGGTGTGCGCGAGCATCGTGGCGCTGCTCGGCTGGTACGACTTCCTCACCGACACCAACATCGCCGCCTCGCTGCACATCCCCGGCCTGCAGTCGAGCGCCCCCGGGCTGGAGACGATGAGCCGGGGCGGCTTCACCCGGCCGCGCGGGACGACCGCCCAGCCGCTGGAGTTCAGCGGAATGCTTTCGATCATGCTGCCGTTCGCCGTGCAGCAGGCCTTCGATCCGGCCCGCCACCACCGCGGGGTGCTGCGCCGCTGGCTGCCGGTGTTCCTGATCGCCGGCGCGCTGCCGCTGTCGGTCTCCCGTACCGGCATCATCGGCGTCGGCGTCGCCCTGCTGGCCATGCTCCCGGCCTGGCGGCCGCGGCGGCGCACGGCCGTCCTGGGCACGCTCGGTGTGGGCGTGCTCGGTCTCGGGGTGGCGATACCCGGCCTGCTGTCCACCCTGACCGGCCTGTTCAGCTCCTTCTTCAGCAACACCGACGACAGCACCCAGGCCCGCACCGGCGACTACGCCAAGATCTGGGACTACATGCAGACCTCGCCGTGGATCGGCCACGGCATGGGCACCTTCATCCCGGAGCTGTACTTCTTCACCGACAACATGTACCTGCTGACCGCCGCCGAGATGGGCGTCTTCGGCCTCCTCGCCCTCCTGCTGCTCTTCCTCACCGGACTGCACTGCGGCGGCGCCGCCCGGCGCCTGGCCGAGGACGACGCCACCCGCGAGCTCGCCCAGTGCTTCGTCGCGGCCTCCGCCGTGGCGCTGGTCATCAGCGCCACCTTCGACTCGCTGGGGTTCCCCATGTTCGCGGGCATGTTCTTCCTGCTGCTGGGCATGGGTGGCAGCCTGCTCGGCAGCCTCCGCTCGGCGGCCGGAGCGGCCAGGTGAGCCTCGGCGCCAAGGTCCGGGCCGGTGCCCGGATCAGTCTGCTGAACACGGTGGTCATCCGGATCGGCAACTTCGCGGCCGGTGTGGTGCTGGCCCGCACCCTGCTCGGTCCGCGCGAGTGGGGTCTGTACGCCACCGGCATGGTCGCGCTCGGGGTGCTGCTCTCGGCCAACGAGATGGGCGTCAGTCTGGCGATCGTCCGCTGGGACCGGGACATGGGTGAGTTCGCCCCGACCGTCCTCACCCTCTCGGTGCTCTCCAGTACCGTGCTGTACGGGATGCTGTTCGTCGCGGCCCCGGCCACCGCGCGGGCGCTCGGCTCACCGGACGCGACAACCATGCTGCGGGTGCTCTGCTTCTCCGTGGTGATCGACGGCCTCGCCTGCGTGCCCAACCAGGTGATCGCCCGTGAGTTCCGGCAGGGCGCCCGGATGGTCCTCGACCTGCTCAACTTCCTGGTCACCACCGGCACCACGCTCGCCCTGGCCTACTCCGGCACCGGTGCGCTGAGCTTCGCCTGGGGTGCGCTCGCCGGCAATCTGTGCGCCCTGGCCGGCTGCGCCGTCGTGGTGCCCGGGGTGCTGCGCCCGGGCTGGAAGGCCACCGAGGCCCGCGCGCTGATCTCCTTCGGTCTGCCGCTGGCCGGGGCCAGCCTGCTGGTGCTCGCCATGCTCAACGTGGACTCGGTGGTGACCGGCGCCCTGCTCGGCCCGGTCGCCCTGGGCTTCTACCAACTGGCCTTCAACGTCTCCAGCTGGCCGGTCCGCAGCATCTCCGAGGCTGCCCGCCGGATCTCCTTCGCAGGCTTCTCCCGGGTCGCCGACTCCCGGGAGGCTCTGGCGGACGCCTTCGGCCGCGGGCTCGCCGTCCTGATGGTGGCCGCCGTACCGCCGTGCGTCCTGCTCGCGGTCCTCGCCGAACCGGTCGTGGCAACCATCTACGGCGAACGCTGGGCCCCCGCCGCCGGTGCGCTGCGGTGGCTGGCGCTGCTCGGACTGCTGCGGATCGCCTACGAGTTGGCGTACGACTGCCTGGCCGCGGCCGGCCGGCGCAGCTCGCTGATCGCGGTCCAGGGCTGGTGGCTGGCGGCGCTGGTCCCGGCGCTGCTGCTCGGCGCCCACCGCTGGGGCATCGGCGGCGTCGGCGCCGGCCATCTGGTGGTGGCGGCACTGCTGGTGGCCCCGGCCTTCTGGTGGGCGATGCGCCGGGCCGGGGTGGGTGGCGCGGTGGTGCTGCGGGCCTGTGCCCGGCCGTTCGGCGGCGGACTGCTGATGGCGGCCGTCTCGCTGCCCGTCTACCACTGGTGCGGCGAGACCCGTTGGGGGATGTTCGCGGCGGGCACGGCGGCGCTGGCGGCGTACGTACCGGTGGTGCTGCCGATGCGCCGGCAGCTGCGCGGCGGCGGGTCGAAGGCTCCGGTGCCGCACGAGGAACGGGTTCTGGCGGCGGAGGGTGAACGGTAGTGGCAGTGCTCGTACGGCAGGCGAAGCAGGTGCTGCGCGGCACCTTCGGCTTTCTGCGCCTGATGGAGACCCGGAACAAGGCAGTGCTGGCCTGGACGGCCGTCGGGCTGCGCCGACAGGAGGACGCCGAGGTCCGCCGGCTCGCGGCCGAGCTCGGCCGGCGCCCGTCGGCGCTGGTGGCGACGGTGATCCCGACCTACCGGCGCCCCGAGGGGCTGCGGCGCGCGGTGGCCAGCGCGCTGGCGCAGACCCTGCGGGAGCAGGTGGTGATCGTGGTGGACGACGGCGCCGGGCTTCCCGAACTCCCGGATGATCCACGGCTGTTCGCGGTCAGCCTGGCCCGGAACACGGCGGTGGCCGGCGTGGTGCGCAATGTCGGGATCCGGCTCACCTCGTCCCGGTACGTCGCCTTCCTGGACGACGACAACGAGTGGGAGCCCGACCATCTGGAGCGCGCCGTCCAGGCGCTCAGCGCTCCCGGTGGTCCGGACGCCGTCTACACGGCGCTGCGGCGGCTGCACCCGGACGGCAGCGAGATGGACGTCCTGTCCGTTCCCTTCGACCGGCGGCACGCGGCCGAGGAGGGCTTCCTGGACACCAACGCGGTGGTGGCCCGGCGTACCCGCGCGCTGCGGTTCAGTCGGCTGCGGCGGCCGCCGGAGGTGATCCCGCGCGAGGACTGGGAGTTGGTGTTCCGCTACAGCCGGACCCACCGGGTCGAACACCTGCCCGTACCAACCGTGCGCTATCTGGTCAACCCGGACAGCTACTGGTCCAGCTGGTCCGAGCGCTGAGTTCGACCGGCGAACTGACGCTCCCGCCCGCCCGTCGCCGGCCGCCCTCACGCGGCCGGCGACCTCCGCGTTCAGGCCGGCTTCGGCTCGCACACCATGAAGACGAAGTCGTGCCCGAGCGAGGGCAGTACGGCGTCCTCGGCGGCGAAGCAGCGCTCGATCAGCCTCGCCTCCTCCTCGCCGCCGTCGCGGAAGTTCTGCGCGATACCGGAGAAGGCAACGTGCAACACCGTTCCGCCGTAAGGGCGTTCCTCCAGCACCCGGTAGCGGTTGCGGATCGCGGGCAGCAGCCGGGCCGCGTCCACGGCCTCCGAGGGATCGTCCAGCCGCATCGACAGCAGACTCGGCCGCACCGCACGGCGCTTGATCCTCCCGTCCGCCAGTCTGCGCCGCTCGGGCGGGAGCCCCGCCAGCAACCGGTCGACCGCGCGCAGCTGGCCACTGGTCCACTGGAACTTGGTCGGCCCGACGAACTCGTCCACGATCAGGAGTCCGCCGGGGTTCAGCAACCCGGCGATCCGGTCCATGGTCCGGTCCAGCCGGTCGAAGTGGTGCAGCGACTGCAGACCGAGCACGATGTCGTACTTCTCGCCCGCCTGCAGCAGTTCGCGGACGTCGGCGGTCCGGAAGCCCAGTACGTCGTCCAGGCCGAGCTCCTTGGCCCGGCCGGTGGCGTAGGCGATCCGGTCCGGGGAGATGTCGATGCCGGTGATGTGCTCGAAGACGCCGAGGCGGGCCCAGATCACCTCGTTGCCGCCGGTGCCGCAGCCCAGCGACAGGGCGCGCAGGCCGCTGCGGCCGGCCAGCCACCGGTCGGCGACGTACTCGGGGAACCCGATCTCGGGATCGCCGCTGGCGAAGGTGTTCCACCGCCGGACCACGGCCGGTATCGCCCACCACTCCTGCAGCGACGGATCCACGGCGGACCAGTGGGCGACCACCCGCTCCGTACCACGGATCCGCACCTTGGACACCAGTCGGTCGAGCTGCCCCCGCCGCAGCTTCCGCCCGACACGGTAGACGTCATGGCGGTTCACCAGGTTGTTGAACACGGACTCCCTTTTCCCTCGCAGAAGTTTCACCGTTCCCAGGCGTGCCGAGCATCGCTTGGCGGTCCTGCTAGATCCCCCGCAACCGCCAGGACTTCCACCACAGCCACTCCCGCCCCTTGGCCACCACGGCCGTGAGCACCAGCGGCTGCAGGTACGGCATCGCCCGCGCCCCGATCCGCCGCCGCAGCCGCAGGCCCCGGTACTCGGGCAGCGTGCGGTAGGCCGGCCAGCACTCGGCGGCGAAGGCCACGAGTTCGGCCTCGGGGACGACGTCCGTGCGGCCCCGGTCGTAGGCGCGGACGGCCCGCCGCAGCGCGAGCCGGGCGAGCTTCCGGTTGACGGTGTCGGCGAGAGGGCACGCCCGGGGGATCCGGTCGCCGCACTTGGCGATCACCGAGTCGTAGGCGGTCTTGTTCTGCCGCAGGTCGTCCATCTGCCCGCCGAACTCGGTGGCGGACATGTTCTCGCCGTGCCGCCGGTAGTACGCCTGGTCGACGCCCCTGAGGTAGCCGACGTCGGCGCGCGCGGCGAGCCGCATCCACATCTCCACGTCCCCGGCATGCGGCAACTCGGGGTCGTAGCCGCCGACTTCCCGCTGCAGCGAGGTGCGGACCACCACCTCGGGCGAGGTGATGCAGCCGTGCGCCTCCTTGAAGCGGCGCTCCAGCCACCACCCGCCCGGGTAGACGGTGGTGCCGCGCAGCCGGGTTCGGGCGGGCGGCAGCGGCTTGCCGTGCTGGAAGTGGATGGGGTGGCCGTAGACGAAGCCGACGCGGGGACTGGCGTCCAGCAGGGCGGCGGCGCGGGTGAGTGCGCCGGGGGTGAGCCGGTCGTCGGCGGAGAGCAGCACGGTGTAGTCGCCGTCGGCCCACTCCAACAGGCCCTCGTTGTACGTGGCGATGTGGCCCTTGTTGGTCTCGTGCACCCGGACCTCGATCCGGGAGTCGGTGGCGGCCAGCTTCCGGGCGACCTCGGCGGAGTCGTCCGGCGAGGCGTCGTCGATGATCAGTACCCGGACGTCCACGCCGGGTTGTTCGTCCAGCACGCTGCTCACGCAGTCGGCGAGATAGTGCCCGTACCTGTAGCACGGGATGACCACGCTCACGGTGCTCAACTTGGCTCTCGTCCTCTCGGATCGGGTGGGGAAAGAGGTCCGGTCCCGCCGCACGGCGGGACCGGGCCGGAGCAGGGGGGTGTCACCCCGTGCGGCGGGCCGCCGGGGTGGCCGACCCACTCGGTGGGGCGAGCGGCGCCGGTTCCCGGCCCGGGACGGCCGTCTGCGGCCCCTTGGCCTTGCCCAGCAGGCCGTTCAGCACTCCGCCGAGGACGTCCGTCAGCGGCTTCAGCGGAGCGGCGAGGTTCAGCACGGCGGGCTGTGCCGCGGCGGCCGGCCGGACGTTGGTGAAGACCGGGTCGACCCAGTAGTTGGTGGAGTTGAAGGTGCTGGTCGGGAAGCCGCCGGCGCCGTACTTGTAGACGCCGTTGGCGCTGCCCGCGCCGTCGGCGACGGCCCGCAGCGGGTACGCCGAGTAGCCCGCGGCGAGGTAGCCGTTGCTGGCGGAGTAGTGCCCGTTCGGCGCGTGGTAGGAGACGACGTAGCTGGTGCCCGCGGTGATCGCCACCGGGGTGGTGAAGTTGAGCTGCTGCCAGCCGCTGGCGCTCTCGCCCGTGAAGGTGCCACTCGCCAGCTGGGTGCCGGTGTTGCTCCACAGCGTGGCGGTGTGGGTGCCGGTGTTGGCGACCGACTTGTAGAACCGCACGCCGGTGATCCAGCCGTCCAGGGTGGAGGTGAACCGGGTGCCCAGCTCGACCGCGCCGGCGTCGCCCGAGTCGATGCTGGCCGGTGCGGCGGTGGAGTCCCACAGCGAGCAGGGGCAGTTGACCGCGGGCGGGGTGGCGCTGGTGGTGAAGGTCCAGCTCCTGGAGCCGCCCATCGGGTTGCCCCACGGGTCGGCGGCCTGGACGGTGGCGGTGTAGGCGGTGTTCAGCGCCAGCTGCCCGTTGGGGCGCAGCGTGGCGGTGGCGGTCGCCGAGTCGTAGCTCGTGCTCGCGGTGACCGGGGTGCCGCCGGGGCCGGTCAGGGTGAACTTGAGGGTGCCGGTGTCGATGGTGTGGTTGAAGGTGGCGGTCGGGGTCGCGGTGATGGCGACGCCTGTGCTGCCGGTGGCGGGTGTGGTCCCGGTGACGGCGGGCGGGGTGATGGTGTCCACCGAGGTGTCGAGGACGGCGTCCACCCAGTAGTTGGAGCTGTGGTAGCTGGAGTTCGGGAACCCACCGCCGGTGTTGTAGCGGTAGAGGGCGTTGTCTCCGTCGGCTCCGGCCATCAGGGCCTTGATCGGGTCGATTCCGGCGCCCTGGCTGGTGAAGTAGCCGTCGTCGTAGGAGTAGTGGCCGTTGGGGGCGTAGTAGGAGGCGATGTAGGTGGTGTTGGCCTTGACCGGGACGGGCGTGGCGAAGGTCAGCTGCTGCCAGCCGCTGGCGCTCTCGCCGGTGAAGGTGCCGGTCGCCAGGCGGGTGCCGTCGGTGCTCCACAGGCTGCCGGTGTGGGTGCCGGTGTTCAGCGCGGACTTGTAGAAGCGGATGCCGGTGACGGCGCCGTTGACGGTGGTGCGGAACTTGGTACCGAGCTCGATCGCCCCGGCGTCACCGGAGTCGGTGTGGGCCGGCACGGCGGAACTGGGCCAGATGGTGCAGGGGCACTGCTGCGGGCCGACGGTCAGGTTGACGGTTGCGACCGGCCCGGTGTTGACGGAGTCGTTGACGCCGCGGACTTGGATCGAGGCCGCGCCCTGGGCGAGCGGGGTCCAGGTGTAGCTCCAGTTGGCCAGGCCGGTGGCACCCTTCCAGGTGGTGCCGCCGTCGACCGAGACCTCGACCCGGGCGACCTGGCCTCCGCCGAGGTCGGCGGCGGTGCCGCTGACGGTGACGGGCTTGAGCACGGGGACGGTGACGCCGGCGGCCGGGGTGTTCACCGTGACGGTGGGGCCGGTGAGTTCGGTGGAGGCACTGGCCCTGACCAGGCCGGACTGCAGGGTGGTCGGCTGGACGCCCATGTCGGCCAGCAGGTTGACGGTCGCCTGCTGCATCCTGGGATCCTCGTTGGTGGCGTTGCCCACGTGCAGGGTGTCCAGGCCCCAGGACCACTGGACCGTGCCGGACCCGAAGACCAGTGCCTTGGAGACCGGGTCGCGGTAGATGGTCGGGCTGTGGGTGGCGACGCCGTTGCCGTAGGTGTTGCCGTTGTCCAGCAGGTAGGTGCCGTCGGTGATGCTGACGGTGGTGGAGGAGAGGTCGACGGCGCCCGGCGGCCGGAAGCCGTTGTCCTCGTCCACGTCCCACTCGTAGCCGAGGGTGCCGGTCGGGAAGGTGGCGACCTGTCCGGGCTGCAGGTCGGCGATCGAGGTGTTGCGCCAGATCCGCAGCTTGCCGTAGGCGGCGGGGACGGTCATCGCGTCGTTGCGGTAGCCGTTGACCCGGAACAGCTGGCCGGTCACCGCGTTCTGCGGTTTGCCGCCGCCGCGTCCGGCGCCGACCGGGTCCATCCAGGTGCCGGTCCACTGGCCGCTGGGGTCGGGCACGCCGTCCACTCCGGGGATCTGGAGCTTGGTCTCCTTGTAGCTGACCATGGTGCGGTACGGGGTGGCCGTGCCGTCGATGGAGTTCTCGAACCGGGTGCGCCAGAACATCTCGTTGGCGGAGAAGAAGGCCAGGTTGACGCCGGCGGCCCGGGCGGCGGTCACGTTGTCGCGCTGGGCCTGGTTCCAGTACTCGTCATGGCCGTTGGACATGAAGACCTTGTGGTTCTGCAGCAGCAGCCCCTTGGTGGTGACGTCGATGCCGGAGAGGTAGCTGACGTCGTACCCGTTGCGCTCCAGCCAGCCGATCATCGCGTACTCGGAGCCGTAGACGCCGTTGTCGGCGCCGATGTCCAGGGGGCGGTTGTAACTCACCTTGTAGGCGCGGCCGTCGGGCGCCGGGCCGGAGCCGAGGTAGAGGTTCTGACCGCCCCAGGTGTTGTACGCCTGCCAGGTCTCGTCGCTGGTCTGCACCACGAGGTCGCTGTGGCTCCCCTCGTCCCGGACCACGAACGGGTAGGGCATCAGCCCGGTGCCGTCCGCCTGCGAGATGTTGGCGATGTACAGGCCGGAGACCGCGTCGCCGGGGACCGTCCAGCTGGCGGTGACGCTCCAGTTGCCGCAGTCGACCAGCCCGGTGGAGCTGTCGGAGAGGCAGTTGGGCTGGCTCTTGGCCGGGAAGGTCGCGGTGGGCGAGGTCGGCATCCGCCGGGCCCGGTTGCCCTGGTACCAGCCCAGCCGGTAGATGTCGATGGTGTACGGGGTGGGCGAGTTCACCTTGAACTGGAGGGTGTCGCCGGCCTTGACGCTCTCGTGGGTGGTGAAGCCCTGGATGGCGCCCCAGGCGTTCGGGGAGTACCAGTCCGACATCGGGTCACCGGGCTTGGTGTTCTCGCAGGCGACCTTGTTGGTGACGGGCGGGGCACACGGGTCGCCCGCCGCGTGCGCCGCCGGCGCCGCCGCGAGGCCGGTGGCCGCGAGCAGCAGCACGGCGGCCAGCAGGGCTCGCAGGAACCCCGCCGTGCCGTGTCCGCCGCGCCGGATGGCCGGACGGGGTGGGGATATGTTCATCGTGCTGCCGTTCTTCATTGCCGTTGCTCCCCTGATGTGCCTATGAACTCCCGGGCACCGGCGGGGGATTCGCCCCTTCGGGTGCCCCAGCCGCCGCGCGCAGGAACCGGGCCGGACTGCCGGCCCAGACCTGGCGCGGAGGCACGTCGTGCAGTACCACCGACCCCATGCCGACCAGTGACCACCGGCCGACCGTGGTGTACTCGCGGACCATCGCGCCCGCGCCGAGGTAGCAGCCGCGCTCCAGCCGCACCCCGCCGCCGAGGCGGACCCCGGTGGCCAGCGTGACCAGGTCGGCGACCTCGGTGTCATGGGTGAGTACCGTCTGCGGCATCACGGCGACGTGCGCGCCCACCGTCGCCCGGGCGGTCATCACCACGTTCGCCAGCAGCACGCTGCCCGGCCCGAGTTCGGCGGCGTGGGCGATCTGTGCGCTCGGGTGCACCAGGGTGGCGTACCGGTCCTCGGGCAGCTTCAGCCGCTCCAGCAGATCCGAACGGCTGTGGTACACCCGGGGGTTGACCGTGCACAGCACCACCTGCGCGTCGGGCAGGTCGTGCACCGCCTCGGCCGGGCCGAGCACCGGGACACCGTCCACCTCGCTGCCGTGCAGTGCCTCGTTGTCGTCCAGGAAGCCGCGCAGCCGCCAGCTGTCGCCGGCCGCCCGGGCCGCCTCGGCGGCCTCCCGGCCGAAGCCCCCGGCGCCGACGATCACCAGGTCCCGCCTCAGCACGCGGCCTCCCCCGCTCGGGCCGCTACTCGCCCGCTCGCCTCCGGGCGCTCCCCGCGGCGGAGCCGCTGATCGGCGGGGTCGACGCCGACGCTCGCCCCCAGCCTTGGCGGCTGGGAGGTGCCCCCAGCTCCTACGCCCGGTCCGCTCACTTGCCGTTCGTCGCTCTCGGCGTCGGCGCGCCCTTCAGCCGAGGCGAGCGGCACCAGCGCGCCGTCGCGCTCCAGGCTCAGCTCGGCCGCCTCCAGGATCTCCAGCACCCGCAGCCCCGACCGGCCGTCGGTGAGCGGGGCGCGACCCTGTCGGATGGCGGCGGCGAACTCCTCCACCACCCCGCGCAGCGCCTCCTTCTCACCGAGCGCGGGCGCGACCATGTCGCCGGAGCGGTAGTCGACCTGCCGCTCCCGGCGCTCCCCGTCGCCGAGCTGCTCGGGGGTGGCGAGGTCGACGCCCCGGTCGAACAGGGCGATCCGCTGCTGCGGGTTGAGGTCGTCCCAGATCACGGTGCGCTTGGAGCCGCCGACCATGGTGGTGCGCACCTTGGTCGGGGAGAGCCAGTTGACGTGCACGTGGGCGATCGCCCCGGAGGCCAGCTGCAGCGTCAGGTACGCCACGCAGGCCCGGCCGACGCCGAGCGGGTCGGCGCCCTGCGCGGCCACCGCGACCGGTCGGTCGGCCTCGGGCAGTACCGCGTCCAGGATCGACAGGTCGTGCGGGGCGAGGTCCCAGAGCACGTCCACGTCCTTCTGGACCAGGCCGAGGTTGATCCGGACCGAGTCCACGTACTGGATGTCGCCGAGCTCCCCGGAGCCGACCAGCTCACGGATCCGGCCGACCGCCGGTGTGTAGCAGTAGGTGTGGTCGCACATCAGCACCAGGCCGCGCCGCTCGGCCTCGGCGACCAGCAGCCGGCCCTCCTCGCCGGTGGCCGCGAGCGGCTTCTCCACCAGCACGTGCTTGCCCGCGCGCAGCGCGGCCAGCGCCACCTCCAGGTGGGTGCCGGCCGGGGTGGCGACGGCGACGGCCGCCACCCCGGGGTCGGCGAGAACCTCGGCGTAGTCGTCGGTGGCGGCCACCGTCGAGTACTCGCCCAGCACCCGCCGCGCCCGGAGAAGGTCCAGGTCGCAGAGCCAGCGCAGCCGGAACTCCGGTGAGGCCTGGAAGTTGCGCACCAGGTTCGGGCCCCAGTAGCCGGCCCCGACCACGGCCAGGCCCAGCGGAGGGGCTTGCGTCCGGGCGGTCGGCGCAGTGGCTGTCACGTGACGGTTCCTTTCGAAGTGATCTGACGAGTCGTCAATCATTCCCGCCCATCCGGCAGGTGTGTCAGTAGGCGCCCTTGCCGCGGGCCACGGCGCCCGTGGTGCGCAGCAGGATCCGCGCGTCCAGCGCGTGGGACCAGTTGTCGACGTAGCTGAGGTCGAGCCGGACGGCTTCCTTCCAGGGCAGGTCGGAACGTCCGCTGACCTGCCAGAGCCCGGTCAGTCCCGGCTTGACCAGCAGCCGGCGGCGGGTGACCTCGTCGTAGTCGAGGGTCTCCTCGGGCAGTGGGGGCCTGGGCCCGACCAGGGACATGTGCCCGGCCAACACGTTGATCAGCTGCGGGAGTTCGTCCAGCGAGTAGCGGCGCAGGAACCGGCCGACGCCGGTGGTCCTCGGGTCCCCTGGCAGCTTGAACAGCGGACCGTCGCTGTTGACGTTGAGCTCCGCGAGCTCGTCCCTGAGCTCCTCGGCGTTCTGCACCATGGTGCGGAACTTGAGCATGGTGAACTGCTCGCCGCCCAGGCCCGCCCGGCGCTGCTGGAACAGCGCGGGCCCGGGGCTGGTGCTGCGCACGGCGGCCGCGACCACCAGCAGCAGCGGGGTGAGCAGTAACAGTCCGACGGCGGCGATCAGCCGGTCGAGGATCTCCTTCGGCAGCCGGGCCAGGGCCGAGCCGACGGGGGCCCGCAGGTGCAGCAGCGGCAGGCCGCCGATGCTGCGGACGCTGAGCCGGGCTGCGGCGACATCGGCCAACTGCGGGCTGATCAGCAGCTGGACGCCCTCAGCGGCCAGGTCCCAGCCGAGCCGGCGCAGCGCCATCTGGTCCAGGGCCGCGTCCGGCAGCACGATGACCATCTCGCAGCCGGTGCGGCGGACCACCGAGACCACGTTCTCCCGGCCGCCCAGTACGGGCAGTTGCGGGTCGGGCCGCCGGTCCGGCGCGGGTGCCGCGGTGAGGCAGGCGCCGACCAGCCGCAGGCCGTGCGGCGACTGCCTCGCCAGAGACCCGGCCAGCTCGGCCACCCCGCCGGGGTGGCCGAGCACCAGCACCCGGCGCAGGTTGCGTCCGGCCGACCAGGCGGCCGCCAGCCGCCACTGCAGGACCCGGCGCAGCGCCAGGGTCAGGGCGGCCGCGCCGGCCAGCGCGAGCACCGCGTCGTAGACCAGTTCGTCGCGGCCGAGGGCGAGTCCGGAGCCCAGGACGGCGATGGCGCCGAGCACCAGGGCGGCCCTGGTTATTCGGCGGTACTCCTCCAGCCCCCCGGTCAACTGCCGCTGCCCGTAGGCACGGACGGCCAGCAGCGCGAGCGGCCACAGCAGCGGCAGCAGCAGGACGACCTCCCGCCGCGCACCGCAGAACTGGGCGGCCACGGCGGTGGCGGCCGCGGCCCCCAGGTCGAGGGCGACGAGCTTCACAAGATGGTCGTACTCCCACCGCCGTTGCGGCTCCCGGGGTGTGATGACATCACGAATACTCTCCGAACGTGCGGCCGACTCGACGGCCATACTTCCCCCCTGGTGCGTCCGACAAAGGTTGCCCCGAACTGCGAATACGAGCGCCGGACACCGACATCCCCCACCGAAGGCCGTGTCGCTCGCGTAGCACCATGCGATCCCCACCGAGCAAGGTAGCGGCCCGATCACCTCCCGCGAGGACAAACCGCAAACAATCTCTTCAACTATGTAGCCGTACCGTGGAGATGATGTTGAGACGAATCCCTGACCGAGGTCCGCAATCCGTCGCATACTGGGCTCGCGCCAGCTGGAGGGGAATGATGAAGCCTGCGACGGTCGAGGTGATCGTGGTCACCTGGAACAGTGCCGAGGTCCTGCCCGGACTGCTGGACTCCCTGGAACAGGGGCTCCAGGGAGTCCAGTGGCGGCTGACGGTGGCCGACAACGCCTCGGCGGACGGAACTCTGACGCTCCTCCAGGAGCGGATACCCGGGGCCAGGATCGTCCGGACCGGCTACAACGCCGGGTACGCGGCGGCGATCAACGCCGCACTCGCCGGTCTCGAACCCCGCACCGCCGTCCTGGTGCTCAACCCGGACATCCGCCTCTCCCCCGGCTGCGTCGCCGCCATGCTGCCGCACCTCGACCGCCCCGGCACCGGCATCGTGGTGCCCCGGCTGCACGGCGAGAGCGGCGCCCTCACCCACTCGCTGCGCCGCGAACCCGCCGTGCTGCGGGCGATCGGCGAGGCCGTGCTGGGCAACCGCCGGGCCGGGCGCTGGTCGCTGCTCGGCGAGACCATCACCGCCGGGGCCGCCTACCGCGCCGCCACCACCGTCGACTGGGCCACCGGTGCGGCCCTGCTGATCTCCTGGGACTGCCTGCGGGACTGCGGCCCCTGGGACGAATCGTTCTTCCTCTACTCCGAGGAGACCGAGTACGCGCTGCGCGCCCGTGACCTCGGCCACCGCACCCGGCTCGCCCCCGACGCCCACGCCGTGCACCTGGAGGGCGACTCCGAGGTCTCGCCCCGGCTGTGGACTCTGCTCACCCTCAACAAGGTCCGGCTGTTCCACCGCCGCAACTCCGCCGCGGCCAGCGCCGTGTTCTGGGCGGCGATGCTGCTGCGCGAGGGCTCCCGGGCACTGCTCGGCCAGGAGCGCAGCCGGCGGGCCGCCGCGGCCCTGCTCAGTCCCGCCAGGCTGCGCACCCGGCCGACCGCGGACAACCTGGTCTGACCGGTGTACCTCTCCTCCAGTCGGGCCGCCGACTCCGCGGCCGGGACCGGCACCGGATCTCCCCGCTCCCGCGCCGGGCGCCGGGTCGCAGCCAATGTGCTGGCGCTCGGGGTGGTCAGCTTCCTCACCGACGTCTCCTCCGAGATGGTCAGCTCGGTGCTGCCGCTGTACTACACCTCGGTGCTCGGTCTGACGATGCTCCAAACCGGCTTCCTGGACGGGCTGTTCAACGGGGCATCGGTCTTCCTGCGACTGGCCGGCGCCCACCTCGCCGACCGGTTCCACGCCCGCAAGCCGGTCGCGGTGGCCGGTTACGCGCTCTCCGCCGTGTGCAAGCTCGGCCTGCCGGCGGCGGGCGCCTCGCTCCCGGGCATCAGCACCGTGCTGGCCGTGGACCGCAGCGGCAAGGGCCTGCGCACCGCCCCGCGCGACGCACTGATCTCGCTCTCCAGCACCCCCGGGGCACAGGGCCGGGCCTTCGGTGTGCACCGCACCCTGGACACCGCGGGCGCCTTCGGCGGTCCGCTGATCGCCTTCGCAGTCCTCTCGGCCGTGGCCACCGCCTATGACGCGGTGTTCATGGCGAGCTTCTGCGTGGCCGCCGTGGGCGTCCTGGTGCTGCTGCTCTTCGTCCGCGAGCGGCGCGGCCCCCGCCCCGAACGCCGGCCGGTCACCCTCGGCGCCGCCTTCGGCCTGCTGCGTGAGGGGGCCTTCGGCCGCACCTGCCTGTGCGTGATGCTGCTGGAGACCGCGACCATCAGCGACGCCTTCGTCTACCTGTCCCTCCAGCGCCAGGACGACCTGGCCGCCCGCTGGTTCCCGCTGCTGGCCCTCGGCACCGCCGCGCCGTACCTGCTGCTCTCGCTGCCGCTCGGTTCGCTGTCCGACCGGCTCGGGCCCTGGCGGCTCTTCCTCGCCGGACACGTCTGCTTCCTCACCGTCCTCGCGCTGCTCGCCTCCTCCCGGGGCGGGCCGGTGGTGCTGGTCGCAGTGCTCGTGCTGCACGGCGTCTTCTACGCGGCCACCGACGCCCCGCTGATGGCCCATGCCGCCGCCCTGCTGCCCGCGCACTCCCGCACCTCGGGCTTCGCAGTGCTGCAGAGCCTCCAGGCGCTGGGGATGTTCGCCTCCTCGCTGCTGTTCGGCCTGGCGTACCGCTACCTGGGGCCGCATCCGACCCTGTACGCCTTCGGCCTCGGCCTGCTGCTCTGCCTGGTGGCGTCGGCCGTACTGGTCCGCGCCGTCCTGCCCCGCCCCCTGAACGCGCCGACCGCGAAAGAGGCGAAGTGACCTTGACCCGCCGAGTCCCGTCCGAGGCCGACCAGGACGGGCCGCTGTTCACCAGGGGTCGCCTCGCCGTCTTCGCCGTGGCCCTGGTGCTGCTAGCCGGCCTCGGCATCGGCTACGGCCTGCACGCCGCTCACCGCGCCGACCGCGGCATGCACCAGGGGTCCGGCACGGCCCCCGCCGCCGGGGAGCTCGACCTCACCGGCGCACACGGCGAGCTGCTGTTCCGCGACACCGAACCGGGCCCCGGCTTCGGCCTGCTGGCCACCGTCGACCGCGCCGACCCCACCGGCCCGCGCACCGTCGGCCACACCGCCTGCGAGCGCGTCTACTCCGCTGCCGGCACGGTCGTCTGCCTCACCACCGAGTACGGCGCGATCCCCAGCCACCACGTCAGGATCCTGGACGCCGCCCTGCGCGAGCGGCGCCGGATCGACCTCGGCGCGGGCGCCCCCAACCGCGCCCGGATCTCCGCCTCCGGCCGGATGGCCTCCTGGACGGTCTTCACCTCCGGCGACTCCTACGCCGCCAACTCCTTCTCCACCCGCACCTCCGTCCTGGACGTGCGCACCGGAGCCCTGACCGCCACCCTGGAGGACTTCTCCGTCAGCAAGGACGGCGAGTCCTACCTGCCGGCGGACCGCAACTTCTGGGGCGTCACCTTCACCTCGGACGACAACACCTTCTACGCCACCATGTCCCCGGTGAGCACCGGGAAGACGTACCTGGTCAGGGGAGACCTGGCGGCACGCCGGATGACCGTGCTGCGGGAGAACGTCGAGTGCCCCTCGCTCTCCCCCGACAACACCAGGATCGCCTTCAAGAAGCGCGTCTCCAGCGATCCGGTCCGCCCCTGGCGGCTGTACGTGCTGGACCTGGCGAGCGGCAGGGAGACCGAACTCGCCGAGACGCACAGCGTCGACGACCAGGCCGCCTGGCTCGACGACACCACCCTCGCCTACGCCCTCCCGGCCGCCGGCGGCACCGGCTCCGACCTGTGGACCGTACCGGCCGACGGCACCGGCAGCCCCGCCCTGCTGCTGCACGGCGGCTTCTCCCCCGCGCTGCTGCCGTAGCCCGGTAGCCGCTGCCGCCGTCCCCCGGAAGCCGCTGCCGCCGCAGCTCAGTAGATCAGGTAGCCCGGCCGGTGCCCCTCGTCGGCGATCTCGCCGTTCGCCTGGGCCTTCAGCCGGTGCGACAGGTCCTCCAGCGCGCGTGAGGCCGCCAGTTCCTCCCCGATCCGCGCCAGCGGGCGATCCTCCACGCTGCGGGTCGCCTCGCCGTGCCCGCGCAGCCCCGGTGCCCGGGGTCCGACCAGGGACGCCTCGCAGACGGTGTGCACCCCGTCCTCGGAGAAGCTCAGCTGCACATCCCACTGGTTCTGCATGGCGACCTCCCAAACCCCCTGCTGCCGTCGCTACCCCAAGCGTGCGCCCCGCCCCCGCCGCCTGCAAGGCACGGCCGCCCGGGCCCCGTCCGCCGCCCGGGCGCCGCGCGCTGACCGACCGTCAGGATGCCCTACCACCCGATCAGTCCACGTGTGCCGGAGCGGCCACTTGAGAACGAATGGTTATGTTTGGGACCCTTATGTCCCTATTTATCCGCGAGGTGATCCGCATGTCCCCGCATGAGCCTGTCACCGTCCAGGACCGCGCAGCCGGGATCCGGCCCGCCGACTCCCGCCGCACCGGCGACTGAGGGCGTCCCGGCCTTGCCCACCCCACACCCTTCGAAGCCCGAGACGGTCGAGACGGCCACCCTCAGGCTCGCGAGTGACGTCGCCTGCGCCCTGAGGGGTGCGGGCGACGCCGCGTTCCGGCTGGAGCAGCACCCGCAGGGCGCCGAGGCCGCCCACCTCGGTGCCGTACGGGCGCTCGGAGCCGACGCGCTGGCCCCCTTCGTCGTCGGCCCGCACACCCTGGGCCCCGGCGACGTCGCCCTGCTCACCGAGGCCGTCCGCGCCGTCCCCGCCCCACGGCCGCTCGACCCCGTCACCGACCGGCTCTGGGGCCTGCGCGACTGGGCCCTGTGCCGCACCCTGACCGCCCTCGGCGTCGACCCGGACGGCTGGGACGGGCTCGCCGACATCCACCGGTACGGCCTCGCCGCACCCGCACCCGCGCCCGTCGATCCGGTCCAACGGATCGAGCCCCGGCTCGCCGACGAGCCGTGGCCCACCTGGACGACCGGCCTGGCCCAGCTGTCCTCGCTGGCCCTGCCCGGACTGCACTGCCCGCAGCGTGACCAGGCCAGGCGCCGCCGGCTGGACCTCGGCCGGGGCCTCACCCACGCGCTGCTCCGCCGCGACCTGCTGCGCGCCGCCCGGCTGGCCCGCTGGCTCGCCCTGGACAGCGCCACCCGTCCCGAACCGCTGCTGAGCACCGCACTGGCCCACATCGAGGTGCTCGCCGCCGACCAGCCCAGGACGCTGCTGGAGACCACCCTGGCCCGCCGGACCGCCGACACCGACCGGTACTGGATGGGGGCGCGCTGATGGACCCGCTCGACCTGCACCTGCCCCGCCAGGTGGGCGCCCGCGCCCTTGAGTGGCTGGACCGCTGCCACGGCTCCCTCGCGCTGGACCCGGCCGTGCCCTGGTACGAGATCGACGAGCCCTCCCTCGGGGCGCTGGCCGAACTGGCGCTGGCCGCCGCGACGGTCCGGCGGGAGTCGGTGGGCAGCCCGGAGACCGCCCGGACCGCCGACCGGCTGCTGGCCTTCAGCTGGCGACAGTTCCACGAGGGCGAGCTGCTGTACGAGCTCCAGCGGCAGACGCCCGCGGCCACTTACCCGATGGAGATCTACTCGCCGCTCGCCGCACTCGGCTACCGCCACCGCGCCCTGGACCGGCTGCTCGCCCACCTGTCCGCCACCAGGGCCGCCCAGGTGCCGGAGCACTCACCGGGCCGCCGACTCGCCGTGGCCGCCGCCGCCCGCCGGATCGGGCTGCCCGGCCACCACGACCTGGCCGAGCTGACCCGCCGCACCTGGCTCGGCGGCGTCCCCGAGCCCTGGATGCTGGACGGCCGGGGCGCCCACGGGGTCACCCGCACCGTCTTCCACCTCACCGACCGGGGCGCCGACCCGGCCGGCCTGCCCGCACACCTCCAGCGCTATCTGCACCAGTGGCTCCCGGCCTGGCTGCAGGCCTTCACCGAGGCCCGCAGCTGGGACCTGCTCGGCGAACTCCTCGCCGTCGGCGCCTGCCTGGAGCAGCCGCTGTTCCACGCCGAGGCGTGGGCGGCCCTCGCCCAGGCGCAGCAGGCGGACGGCATGCTGCCGGGTGGCGCCACCCGGCCGCCCTCCGGCCCCGAGCGGGCCTTCCGCAGCCACCACCCGACGATCACCGCTGCAGTCGCCGGAACCCTGGCGCTCTCCCGGGCGATCGGCAGTCCCCGAGCGGCGGGGGTGGCTAGTTGAGCGAGCGAAGCCCCGGGACACACCCCCTCCCACCAGCCGGTCAGGCGGCCCGAAGCGCCGAACTCACCACCGCTGCCGACTCGTTCGCCCTGCCCGGCCCGCCGCGCCCGGCACCGGCGTGCAACCCCTCCGAGGGCGAGCTGCGCGAACTGCTCGCCGCACAGGCCGCGGTGGTGACCGCCGATCCCCTGGTCCCGGCAGTGGTGATCTCGGCGATCCGCCCGGGCGCGGCCGCCGTGTACTGCACGGGCGTCCTCACCCTGGGCGGCAGCACCACCCCCGACCCCGCCACCCGCTTCCAGGTCGGCTCGCTCACCAAGGCGTTCACGACCCTGCTGTTCGCCGAACTGGTCGCCCGCGGCGAGGTCGCCGAGGCCGACCCGATCGAGACCTACCTCCCGGTCGGGGCCGCCCCGCGCCGCCGATCCGAGCCGCCGATCACCCTGTTCGACCTGGCCACCCACACCTCCGGACTCCCCCGGCTCCCCCGGGGGCTCTACCGCAGCGCGGCGGCCCGGATCGTCTCCGACCCGTACGCAAGGTACGGGGAGGCCGAGTTGTACCGTGCCACCGCCAGGCTGCGGCCCCGCCGCTCACCGCCCGCCGTCCGGTACTCCACCTTCGGGATGGGGCTGCTGGGCCTGCTGCTCGCCCGGGCCGCCCAGGCCGAGTACGGCGAGCTGCTCGCCGAGCGGGTCCTGCGGCCGCTCGGCCTCACCGGCACCGGTACCGGCGACTTCGACGCCACCATGGCCAACCGGGCGAGCGGCCACCGCCGCGGCCGGACGGTGCCGGACTGGCACTTCCAGGCGCTCGCCCCGGCGGGCGCCCTGCACTCCTGCGGGGCCGACCTGCTCACCTTCCTGCGCGCCCAACTCCACCCCGGGCAGACTCCGTTGGCCGAGGCACTGCGTGCCACCCAGCGGCCCCGCCACTCGCTGCCGGACGGTGCCGGACCGGTCTGCCTCGGCTGGAACCACCGGATCACCCGCCGCGGCCGGACCGTCCTCTCGCACGCCGGCGCCACCGGCGGCTTCACCGGCTACCTCGCAGTCAGCCCGGACGCCGGGGCGGGCGTCGCAGTGCTGGCCAACGCCACCCCGACCCGTGCCCACCCGGTCGTCGGTGCGGGCCGCCGGATCCTGCACGACCTCCTCCGCCCACCGGCGGCCTGAGCCCCACGCCCCGGCGGCCGGGGAGACCGTCGGGGCACGGGGAGCCGCGCGGACAGGACGGCCGCAAGGCCGCAGACCGGTCCGCGCGGCTCCCCGTGCGTCCGTCCGGGCCTCCACAGCGGCGGTCAGGGCCGCGGGCCCCCCAGCCGGTGCAGGAACAGATCCAGGTCGTCACCTCCCACCGGACACGGCCTCCCCCACTCTTCCGGGTTCCACAACTCGCGCTGCCCGGCCGTACCTCCTCCGGAACCCGCCGACCCGTTCGCCACTCACGGCGTGACCGTACCCGCGGTGCGCGCGAGAATGGGGTGAGGTGACCTCCCAGGGAGGGAGCGCGGACATGGCCCGCTCAGTCGGTATCGACCTCGGTACCACCAACTCCGTCGTCTGCATCCTGGAGGGCGGCGAGCCCTCGGTGATCCCGAACGCCGAGGGTGCCAGGACGACACCGTCCGTGGTGGCCTTCAGCAAGACCGGCGAGGTGCTGGTCGGCGAGGTCGCCAAGCGCCAGGCGGTCACCAACGTGGACCGCACCGCCCGCTCGGTCAAACGCCACATGGGCGAACCCGACTGGCACTTCCCGGAGTCCGGCGACATCGACGGCAAGCGGTACACCGCGCAGGAGATCTCCGCCCGGGTGCTGCAGAAGCTGAAGCGGGACGCCTCCGCGTACCTCGGCGAGGAGGTCACCGACGCCGTGGTCACCGTCCCGGCTTACTTCAACGACGCCCAGCGGACGGCCACCAAGGAGGCGGGCGAGATCGCCGGTCTGCGGGTGCTGCGGATCGTCAACGAGCCGACCGCGGCCGCGCTGGCATACGGGCTGGACAAGGAGAACGAGCAGACGATCCTGGTCTTCGACCTCGGTGGTGGCACCTTCGACGTCTCGCTGCTGGAGATCGGCGAGGGTGTGGTGGAGGTGAAGTCCACCAACGGCGACACCCACCTCGGCGGGGACGACTGGGACCAGCGCATCGTCGACCACCTGGTCAAGGAGTTCAAGAACGGCTACGGCGTGGACCTGTCCAAGGACAAGATGGCCTCGCAGCGCCTGCGCGAGGCCGCTGAGAAGGCCAAGATCGAACTGTCCTCGGCCACCGAGACCACCATCAACCTGCCCTACATCAGCGCCTCGCCCGAGGGCCCGCTGCACCTGGAACAGCGGCTCAGCCGGGCGGAGTTCCAGCAGCTCACCGCCGACCTGCTGGAACGCTGCAAGACGCCGTTCCACCACGCGATCGAGGACGCACGGATCACGGTCAAGGACATCGACCACGTGATCCTGGTGGGCGGCTCCACCAGGATGCCGGCCGTCACCGAGCTGGTGAAGGAGCTCACCGGACGCGACCCGCACAAGGGCGTCAACCCGGACGAGGTCGTCGCGATCGGCGCCGCGCTGCAGGCGGGCGTGCTCAAGGGTGAGGTCAAGGACGTCCTGCTGCTGGACGTCACCCCGCTGTCCCTCGGCATCGAGACCAAGGGCGGCATCATGACCAGGCTGATCGAGCGCAACACCACGATCCCGACCAAGCGCTCGGAGATCTTCACCACGGCCGAGGACAACCAGCCGTCCGTGCAGATCCAGGTCTACCAGGGCGAGCGCGAGATCGCGGCCTACAACAAGAAGCTCGGCATGTTCGAGCTGACCGGCCTGCCGCCCGCGCCGCGCGGCCTGCCGCAGATCGAGGTCACCTTCGACATCGACGCCAACGGCATCATGCACGTGGCCGCGAAGGACCTCGGCACCGGCAAGGAGCAGCGGATGACCGTCACCGGCGGGTCCGCGCTGCCGAAGGACGACATCAACCGGATGATGCGGGACGCGGAGCAGCACGCCGAGGAGGACCGCCGCAGGCGCGAGGCGGCCGAGACCCGCAACCAGGGCGAGCAGCTGGTCTACACCACCGAGAAGCTGATCCGGGAGAACCCGGACAAGATCCCCCAGGATGTGAAGAGCGAGGTCGAGCAGCCCATGGCCGAGCTCAAGGAGGCCCTGAAGGGCACCGACGACGCCGCGATCCGCACCGCACTGGAGCGGGCGAGCACGGCGGCGCAGCGGATCGGCGCGGCGATGTACGCGCAGTCCCAGGCTCAGGCTCCAGGCGGCCAGGCGGGCGAGGGCGGCGCCGGCGGGGCCAGGGAGGACGAGGTGGTGGACGCCGAGATCGTCGACGAGGACCGGCCGAAGGGGACGTCCCCATGAACGACTCCCACGAGGGCGAGCGCTCCGGCGAACTGGTGCTCTGCGGCGCCCGGCACCGTGCCGAGCCCGACTTCACGCCCGTCCGGTCTCGCGCCGATGAGGAGGTGCCGACGACCCCCGAGGAGCTGACGGCCCTGCTGGCCGAGCGGACCGCCGATCTCCAGCGGGTGCAGGCCGACTTCGAGAACTACCGCAAGCGGGTGCGGCGGGACCGGCTGGCCGTCCGGGAGATCGCGGTGGCGAACGTCCTGCTCGGCCTGCTGCCGGTGCTGGACGCCCTCGACCGGGCCCGCGAGTTCGGCGAGGTGACCGGCGGGTTCCAGGCCGTCGCGGACGAGCTGACCGAGCACCTCGCCGCACTCGGCCTGCTCCCGTTCGGCGAGGTGGGCGAGCGCTTCGACCCCACCCGGCACGAGGCCCTGACCTACCTCCACTCCCCGCAGGCGGCCACCCCCGTCTGCACCGCCGTCCACCGGCCGGGCTACCGGGTCGGCGGCCATCTGCTGCGCCCTGCCCAGGTGACGGTCACCGCACCGCCCGAGCACGGGTGACGGCCGTCGCGCCGCGCGCACGGGCGGTGATCACCGCACCTACCGGGCAAGGGTGTTGGCGAGAATGCCGGGCCCGTGACCGGATCGGTTCACTCGGCCGGGGCACAGGTGACTCATGTGCCTCCGGATCATTGCCATTTGACCTGTGACTCCATAAGTTAACCGAGCATGACGAGCAGTCAGCAGGCTGTCACCGCTCCGGCCATCCGCCTCTCCGGCCTACGGAAGTCCTTCGGTCACACGGAGGCGGTGGCCGGAGTCGATCTGGAGATCCCCGACGGCGAGTTCTTCTCGATGCTCGGCCCGTCCGGTTCCGGCAAGACCACCGTGCTGCGGCTGATCGCGGGCTTCGAGAGCCCGAGCGCCGGCACCGTCCACCTCGGCGGCACCGACGTCACCCGCCTCGCACCGTTCGAGCGCGACGTCACCACGGTCTTCCAGGACTACGCGCTGTTCCCGCACCTGACGGTTCGTCAGAACATCGAGTACGGGCTGCGGGTCCGTCGAGTGCCCCGGGCCGAGCGCGCCGATCGGGCCGGGCAGGCCCTGCACCAGGTCCGCTTGGACGGCTACCAGGACCGCCGTCCGAGCGAGCTCTCCGGCGGCCAGCGCCAGCGGGTGGCGCTGGCGCGGGCGCTGGTGGTCCGGCCCAAGGTGCTGCTGCTGGACGAGCCGCTGGGCGCGCTCGACCTCAAGCTGCGCGAGCAGATGCAGGTCGAACTGCGGCAGATCCAGCGGTCGGTGGGGATCACCTTCGTCCTGGTCACCCACGACCAGGGCGAGGCGCTGGCACTCAGCGACCGGATCGCGGTGTTCCACCGGGGCAGGATCGAACAGGTCGCCTCCCCGGCCGAGGTGTACGAGCGGCCCGCCACCGCCTTCGTCGCCTCCTTCGTCGGCACCTCCAACCTGCTCGGCGAGCAGGAGTCCCGGCGGCTGCTGGGGGTCGGCGGCACCCACAGCATCCGCCCCGAGCGGATCCTCGTCGCGCCCGCCGGCACCACGCCCGGCGCCAGCCAGCACGCCGTGGAGGGCACCGTCACCGAACGCGGCTACCTCGGCCACAGCACCCGGCTGCTGGTCGACCTCGACGGCGGCGGACGGCTCACCGTCCTCCAGCCCCAGGACGCCGCCCCCGCCGAACCCGGCTCCCGGATCACCCTGCTCTGGCAGCGCACCCACGACTACCAGGTATCCCCGTCCGACTGACCCCACGGAACCGAACGGAACCCGACCATGCGGAGCATCACGCGGACCATCCGAACAGTCACGGCCCTGGGCGCCCTGGCCCTCGCCGTCGCCTGCTCCGGCTCGACCGGCGGCGGTAGCGGCAGCCGTAGCGGGTTCAACCCGCCCAAGCTGGAGGCGCAGAAGGCCATCGGCCCTGGCGAGGGCAGACTCAACCTGATCGCCTGGGCCGGCTACGCCGAGAACGGCTCCAACGACCCCAAGGTGGACTGGGTCACCCCCTTCCAGAAGCAGACCGGCTGCCAGGTCAACGCGAAGACCGCCGGCACCTCCGACGAGATGGTCAGCCTGATCAAGACCGGCGAGTACGACGCGGTCTCCGCCTCCGGCGACGCCTCCCTGCGGCTGATCGCCTCCGGTGACGCGGCGCCGGTCAACACCGGGCTGCTGACCAACTACCGGGACATCTCGCCGTCCCAGAAGATGCAGAAGTGGAACTCGGTGAACGGCGTCGCCTACGGCATCCCGCACGGCTACGGCGCCAACCTGCTCGCCTACCGCACCGACAAGGTCAATCCCGCGCCCACCTCGTGGAGTTCGGTCTTCGCGGTCGACTCCCCCTACGCCAAGCACATCTCGGCGTACGACTCGCCGATCTACCTGGCCGATGCCGCCGTCTACCTGATGTCCGCCAAGCCCGAGCTCGGCATCAAGGACCCGTACGCACTGGACCAGAAGCAGTTCGACGCCGCCGTGGCGTTGCTGAAGCAGCAGAACCGGAACATCGGCGAGTACTGGAGCGACTACCTCAAGGCCGCCTCCGCGCTCAAGTCCGGAAACACCGTGATCGGCAGCTCCTGGCAGGTGGTGGTGAACACCGCCGTCGGCGAGGGCGCACCGGTGGCCACCGCACTCCCGACCGAGGGCGCCACCGGCTGGGCCGACACCTGGATGGTCTACGCCAAGGCCCAGCACCCCAACTGCGCCTACCAGTGGCTGAACTGGATCACCTCCCCCAAGGTCAACGCCCAGGTCGCCGAGTACTTCGGCGAGGCCCCCGCCAACCAGCTCGCCTGCCAACAGACCACCGACAAGAACTTCTGCACCACCTACCACGCCGGTGACACCGCGTACTGGAGCAGGGTGCACTTCTGGGCCACCCCCGTCCCGCAGTGCCTGGACGGCCGCACCGACACCACGTGCGTCCCGTACGCGCAGTGGGTGCAGGCCTGGACGGCGATCAAGGGCTGACCGGTGAGCTCACCGACCTCCGCACAGCGGCTGGCCGGCGGTCTGCACCGCCGGCCCTGGCTGCGGCTCACCCTGCTGCTCGGCGCCCCGGCGGCCTGGCTGCTGGTGGCGTACCTCGGTTCGCTCGCGGTGCTGTTCTGCTCGGCGCTGTGGACCACCGACCCGTTCACCTCGGACGTGGTCAGGGTGTGGAACCTGGACAACTTCCAGCAGCTGTTCACCACCGGCGTCTACCGGCAGGTCGCCCTGCGCAGCCTCGGCACGGCGGTCGCCGTCACCGTGCTGGACGCGGTGATCGCCTTCCCGATCGCCTTCTACATGGCCCACGTCGCCCGGCCGCGGATACGTCCACTGCTGGTGGTCGCCGTGCTCACCCCGCTCTGGGCGAGCTACCTGGTCAAGGCGTACGCCTGGCGCGGCATCCTGGCCGAGGGCGGGCTGCTGGACTGGGCGGGCGGGCCGCTCGGCCTGCACTCCCCCGGGTTCGGGCTCGGCGCGACCGTCGCGGTACTGGCGTACCTGTGGCTGCCGTACATGATCCTGCCGGTCTACACGGGTCTTGAGCGGCTGCCGCCCGCGCTGCTGGACGCTTCCGCCGATCTCGGAGCCGGGCCCTGGCGGACCCTCCGCTCGGTGGTGCTGCCGCTGGTGCTGCCCTCGGTGGCGGCGGGCTCGGTGTTCACCTTCTCGCTCAGCCTGGGCGACTACATCGCCGTGCAGATCGTCGGCGGCAAGACCCAGCTGATCGGCAACCTGGTCTACGCGAACATCACCCTCAACCTGCCCCTCGCGGCGGCGCTCGCCACCGTGCCGGTGCTGGTCATCGTGCTCTACCTGCTCGCCGTCCGGCGCAGCGGCGCGCTCAACTCCCTCTGACCGCCGAGGAGTCCACCGTGCACCTGTCCCGAGCCGCCCGGATCGCGGTGCGCACGGCCGCGTTCGCAGGGCTCGTGGTGATCTACGTACCGCTGCTGCTGGTCCTGGTCGACTCCGTGAACGCGGACCGCACCTTCGGCTGGCCGCCGAGCGGTCTCACGCTGCGCTGGTGGGCCGATGCATGGGACGACTCCGGTGCGCGGCAGGCGCTGTGGACCTCGGTCCGGGCCGGGCTCGGTGCCACCGCGATCGCACTGGTGCTGGGCACCCTGGCGGCGTTCGCCGTGCACCGGCACCGGTTCTTCGGCCGGGAGGCGGTCTCCTTCCTGGTGGCGCTGCCCATCGCGCTGCCGGGCATCGTCACCGGCATCGCTCTCAACACGGCCTTCCGTACGGTGCTCGGGCCGCTCGGGGTCGGGCTCGGTATGGTGACGGTGATCATCGGGCATGCCACCTTCTGCATCGTGGTGGTCTTCAACAACGTGGTCGCCCGGCTGCGGCGCGGCCAGGGCTCGCTGGAGGAGGCCTCGATGGACCTCGGCGCCGACAGCTTCCAGACCTTCCGGCTGGTCACCTTCCCGCTGGTGCGCAGCGCCCTGGTGGCGGGCGGCCTGCTGGCCTTCGCGCTCTCCTTCGACGAGATCGTGGTGACCACCTTCACCGCCGGCGCCGGGGTGCGGACCCTGCCGATCTGGATCTTCTCCAACCTGGCCCGCCCCAACCAGGCCCCCGTGGTGAACGTGGTCGCCGCCGTGCTGGTCCTGCTCTCCGTCGTCCCGGTCTACCTGGCCCAGCGGCTCACCTCCGACTCCCCGTCCGCCGGCCGCCTGTGAGGGCCCTTGCGCCGCCGGGCCGGGCATCGCATCGCTGGATCAACACCATGTCGTCGTGGGTGAGTTGGGGCCGTCCGGTAGACCCTGGCACCGCCCCACCTCCCGGGACCGCCCCGCGCCCCGGGGCTGTCGGTGCCTGCGGGTAGCGTGGTGAGGGTGAGGGAGCGAGCAGGCTGGACCGCCAACGGGCTGCACTGGCACGGTGGCCGCCCGTATCTGAGCGCGCGCAACGGCGAGCGGGAGCACGAGCGCGCGGTGGCTCCGGGCGACCGGATCGGCTGGCTGCTCACCGGCCCCCGCCGCTGCACCGGCGTCTGGCTCCCCGGCGAGCCGCAGCGCCGCCCCTGCCCGCACGGCGCGACCATCGACCCGGACGGCGCCGCCATCCAGTGCCCGGCCTGCCAGAGCGCGGACCGGGGTCTCGCACTCGCCCGCGACCAGATCCTGGACGACGGCCGCACCTACCGGCTCTACCTCGCCTGGCTCGGCACCGGCCTGCTCAAGGTCGGTCTGACCGCCGAACAGCGCGGCACCAGCCGCCTGTTGGAACAGGGCGCACTCGCCTTCACCTTCCTGGCCCGCGGCCCGCTGCCCGGCATCCGCCGCGCCGAACTGACGCTCTCCGGCGCGGGTCTGGCACGCGAGCGGTACCGCAGCCTGGCGAAGACCGAGGGCTGGTGGCATCTGCCCGGCCCCGCCCGGCGGCACGGCGACCTGGCCGAAGCGCGCGGCGAGGCGCTGCGGCTGCTGGCCGGCCACCGCATCGAGTGCTTCCCGGACGGCGAGATCACCGACCACGTCGAGCTGTTCGGACTCACGGACGGCGCCCCCGCCGAGTACCGCGAGGTCGCCGGCCTGTCCGACGGTGCCGTACTGGCCGGGACACTGCGCCGCCCGATCGGCCGCCACCTCTTCCTCGACCAGTCCGACGGCGTGCCCCTGCTGCTGGACACCCGCCGCCTGGCCGGCTGGACACTCTCCGCCACCGACCGCCCGGCGGGCCCCGGCCTGGGCCTCCGCCCGCGCCGCCGCCCCGAGGCGCCGACCACCCAGGACGCGCTGTTCTAGCAGCTCGACGGGGGACGGGCACGCTGCGCCGTACGGATGCCGCCCGGTCGCGGGGCCGACATCATGGAGGCAGCGCCGCAGGACGCGATCTGGAGGAGGTCTGCCGTGACCAGCACCGGATGGACCCTGCCGAGCAGCGCCCCCGTGGAGTGGCTGCCCGCCCTCGACATCTCCGGGCCCGACCGGCAGCGCCGGCTCACCGTGCTGCTGCGACTGCTGCTGCTGATCCCCCAGTACATCGTGGTCTTCCTGCTGAAGATCGCGGCCCTGGTCACGGTGGTGATCGGCTGGTTCGCCGCCCTCGCCCTCGGCAGGCTGCCGAGGGCGGTGCACCGGTTCCTGGCCGAGTACCTCGGCTACGCCACCCGGGTGAACGCCGCCACCATGCTGCTGGTCGACCGGTACCCGCCGTTCACCCTGGACGCGCCCCCGGACTACCCGGTCCAGCTGGAGCTGCGGGCCGGGCGGCTCAACCGCCTGGCCGTGTTCTTCCGACTGCCGTTGATCATCCCGGCGGTCGTCGTGGCGAGCCTGGCCGTCTCCGGCTGGTACCTCCTGGCGGTCTTCTTCTGGCTGCTGGTGCTGGTCCTCGGGCGCATGCCGCGCCCGCTGTTCGAGGCGACCGCCGCGACCCTGCGCTACGAAATGCGGGTGAACGCCTACTTCCTGCTGCTGACCTCCGCCTACCCCAAGCGGCTGTTCGGCGACGAGCCGCCCGAGGCTCCCCCGACGGGCCCGCACTCCGCCACCCGCCCCCTGCTGCTGGGCGGCCCGGCCAGGTTCCTGGTCGCCCTGTTCCTGGTGCTCGGGCTGATCGGAGACCTCGCCACCTCCTTCGGCAGCCCCCACCGCGAGGAGAACACGGAGTTCCACGCGGCCACCGCCGTGGTGCGGGCGGCGTGAGCGGCGGGCGACTGCCGCGAGGGCCGTACGGGCGGAGGGTCAGCGGAATCCGCTCCCGGACCAGGCGCTCCACCAACTCCGGGCCCTCCATCGCCCGCAGCCCGTGGTCGAACCGTTCCACCCCCAGCAGGTCCAGCGCTTCCCCGACGTAGCCGGCGGGGCCCTCCTCGCCCGCGTGCGCGACCGCGCGCAGGCCGAGCTCGCGGGCCCGCCGGTAGACAGCGGTGAACTTCGAGTTCTCCCCTCTGGAAATATCTGACGAGTCAGTTACTGTTGTGTCAGGTGAATCGCCCACACCCCCTTCTCGAGGCAGGTTTCCCGTGCAGCTCGTCTACGTCCTCGACGCCTACTGCGGCTGGTCCTACGGCTTCGCCCGCACCATGGCCACCGTCGCCGACCGCCACCCCGGGCTTCCGGTCGAGGCGGTCTCCGGCGGCCTGTTCACCGGTGCCCGCCGGGTGCCGATCCGGGAGTTCGGCTACGTCCGGGGCGCGAACGCCCGGATATCCGAGCTGACCGGCGTCGAGTTCGGCCCGGCGTACGAACGGCTGATCGCCGACGGCTCGTTCGTGATGGACTCCGACGACGCCGCGCGCGCTCTCGCCGCCCTGCGCTCGGCAGCACCGGCCCGGGCCGTCGAGCTTGCCGCCGACCTGCAGCAGGCCTTCTACCGGGACGGCCTGAGCCTCTCCGACCCGGACACCTACCGGAAGGTCGCCGCCGACGCGGGCCTGGACGCCGGCGCGGTCGTCCGCTACTTCGAGTCCCCCGCCGCCGCGGCCGACGCCGCCGCCGACTTCCGCCGGGCAGCGCGGCTCGGCGTCGAAGGCTTCCCCACCCTGCTCGCGGTGGACGGCCGCCGCGCCACCGTCCTGGCCGTCGGCCACGCCACCGCCGCCGAGGTGGACCGCCGCCTCGCGGCGCTCTGAGCGTCCGCTTCGGCCCACGAGTCGACCACCACCATCCTCAGGAGATCCCGATGAGCACCCTCGACTTCAAGGTCATCGACCTGGACTTCCCGGTCGGCAGCAAGAACAAGACCGCCACCCTGGTCACCGGCGAGAGCGAGGCGCTGCTGGTCGACACCGGCTTCACCCGGGCCGACGGCCACCGCCTGGTGGCCGAGGTACTCGACTCGGGCAAGGAGCTGACGACGGTCTTCGTCAGCCATGGCGACCCCGACTACTACTGGGGCGCCGAGGTCCTCGCCGACGCCTTCCCCACCGCCCGGCTGGTCGCCACCGCACCGGTGATCAGCCACATCCGGGCCAAGTTCGAGGGCAAGCTGAAGGCCTGGGAGGCGGTCGGCGCCAACCGGCCGACCCGGCTGGTCGACCTGGAGCCGCTGGCCGGCGACCTCCACCTGGAGGGCCACCGCTTCCAGCTGATGGGCGGGGCCCCGGCGCTGCCCGACCGCCACTACCTCTGGCAGGCGGAGCACCGCGCGGTGCTCGGCGGCGTCCTGGTCTTCCAGCGGGAGCACGTCTGGACGGCGGACACGCCTCGGGCGGAGCAGCGCACCGCCTGGATCGAGCAGCTGAACGAGATCGAGGAGCTGGACCCGCGCCTGGTCGTCCCCGGTCACCGGCTGCCCGGCTCGCCGGCCGACCCCAGCGCCGTCGCCTGGACCCGCGACTACCTGCTGACCTTCGAGGCGATGCTCCCCGCGGCCGCCGACGGCGCCACCGTCACCGAGGAACTGGTCGAGCGCTACCCGGGCGCGGGCATGCTGATCGCGGCCCAGATCGGCCCGAAGGTCGCCAAGGGCGAGATGGCGTGGGGCTGACCGTGGACTCGACCGCGACCGCCGTACTCTCCACCGCCGGCAAGCCGCTCGACGTCCGGGTCGCGCACCACTTCGTGGTCCGGGGCGGTCTGATCGTCCGGTTCGAGCAGTTCGTGGACACCGCGGAGGTGCTTGCCGCGATGCGGCCCTGAGGCCGGCCCCGCCCGGTCCGTCGGTACTTGGACCGACCGGCGACAGGGCCCGCGGCGTCGTTGTGCCGGCCGCATCGCTGGTCGGTCCTACGCGATTGGACGGCCGGTGCGGCCGCCCGGGACGATTGGTCCGGGCACCAGTTCGATCAACCAGGGAGGGCTCGCGGTGGCGGAGCAGCAGATCAGCAGCGGGGCGCAGGCCGCCGCCGACCCCCGCATCCGGGCGGTCGGGGTCCTGCTGAGCGCGTCCGCCCTGCTGGAGCACCAGCTCGGCACCGCGATCCAGCGCGAGGCCGGGATCAGCCACTCGATGTTCGAGATCCTGCTGATCCTGGCCGAGCGGCCGGACGGCGCTCCGATGAGCGAGCTCTCCGGGCGGCTGGTCGTCACCAGCGGCGGCGCGACCCGGCTGGTCGACCGGATGGTCAAGGCCGGGCTGGTCGAGCGCCGGCCGTCCCCGAGCGACCGGCGGGTCCAGCTGGTCTCGATGACCGAGCAGGGCGAGACTGCCCTGGTGCGGGCCGCCCGTGCCCACGTCCGCGAGACCGATCGCCAGCTGTACGCGGCGCTGCCGCCCGAGGAGCTGACTGCCATGATCGGCGCGCTCGACCGGGTCGGGCGGCATGCCCGCTCGCTGCTTCCGCCACTGCGCTAGGTCTACTCGGTCATGACGTCGGTGACCGCCGGGCACCGGGTCGCGGGCCTTCCAGCACACGGCCTCGCACCCCTTCTTCAGCACGGGGCGGTCACCTCACGCTCAGCGCCCTTCCCCGCATCCCCGGGGTGCGGCCCCCTTATTCCGAACCGACACCTCTCCATGGCACACTCGGGACTCGTGTACACAACCAGCCAGGCGTCCAGGACGATCCGGGCCGCGATCTTCGCCGCCCTGGTCGTGCTGCTGGCTGCCCTGAGCCAGGTGGTGCTGAGCGGCCGGCCGCTGCCGGTCAGCGTCCTCGGCGGGGGTGCGCTCGCAACCTTCCTGGTCGCGTTCGTCTGCTCCGGCGCCGAGCACGGCTTCGGCCGGATCCTGGCGCTCTTCCTTCCGACCGAGCTGGCGGTCAACGTCCTGTTCGACCTCGGGCAGGCCACCTGTCCGAGCGGCGAGGCCGCGCTGCACGGCAGCCGCAGCAGCCTTGAGGAACTGATCTGCGGCGGCGGTTCGGTCGGCGGCTTCCTCACCGATCCGGCGGCCACGGTGGCGTCGGTCGGCGGTCTGTCCGTACTGCTCGGGCACGTCCTGCTCGCCGTCCTCGCCTCCTGGTGGCTGCGGCAGAGCGAGCGCGCGCTGCGCGGCCAGGCCACGGTCGCCCGGGCGCTCGGCGAACTGCTCGCCGGCAGCTGGCGGGTGCTGCGTCTGCGCGCCCCGCTCCCGGCCCGGCCGGTGCTCCGGCTGCGGATCCCCCGCGCCAGCCGCGAGCGGATCCCCGCCGACCCCGTCCTGCTCCGCCCCGCCGTCCGCCGGGGGCCGCCGGCCTTCGCGCCGGCCTGCTGAGCACCGTCCCGCACCTCACGCAGGCCCCGCCGCTCCCGGCACTTCGCCGGAGCGTGCCCATCCGTATCCGGACCGCGTGAGACAGGAACCGCATCACCATGAGCAACCAGCAGAAGTCGAACAAGTCGGCCACCGAGCGCCTGCGCGAGCAGCGGCTCCGCGAGGAGAAGGCGGAGAAGACCCGCCGCCGGGTCGTGCTCGGCGTGGCCTCCGCCGTGGTGGTGGCCCTGGCGGCGGGCGTGGCGATAGTGGTGAGCCAGCACAGCGGGGGCAGCAGTGCCGCCGCGGGGCCAGTGGTGGCCCCGGCCAACACCTCCGGCCCGGACGGCACCGTGATCACCTACGGCAAGGCCGACGCCAAGCACACCCTGAAGATCTACGAGGACTTCCGCTGCCCGATCTGCGAGCGGCTGGAGACCACCGACGGCAAGACCGTCCAGCAGCTCGCGGACAACGGCACCTACAAGATCGAGTACCACCTCGCCACCTTCCTGGACGCCAACCTCGGCGGGAAGGGCTCGCACAACGCGCTGGCGGCGGCCGGTGCGGCGCTGAACGAGGGCACGGACAAGTTCAAGCAGTTCCACGACGTGCTCTACGCGAACCAGCCGGACGAGCGGACCGACGGCTTCGGCGACGTCAACCACCTGCTCGACCTGGCAGGCAAGGTCCCCGGTCTGAAGACCGACGCCTTCGTCAAGGCGGTCAAGGACGGCACCTACGCCCCCTGGGCCGCCAAGGTCTCCCAGGCGTTCAACGACAGCGGCGTCAGCGGCACCCCCACCCTGATGCTGGACGGCAAGACGCTGAACGTCTTCGACGGCAGCGGCACCCCCGTCAGCCCCGAGCAGTACCAGGCGCTGGTCCAGCAGACCGTCTCGGCGGGCTGAGCCGATGCCTCGTACCGACACCGTTCCCGCCGGCCGCAGGCTGGCCTGGCTGCTGGTGGTCACCGGCGTGGTCGGACTGGCCGCCTCGGTCGAGCTGACCCTGGACAAGATCCGGATCTTCCAGAACCCGTCCTACGTCCCCAGCTGCAACATCAACCCGATCATCAGCTGCGGCTCGGTGATGCGCAGCGCCCAGGCCGCGGTCTTCGGTTTCCCCAACTCGCTGATCGGCCTGGTGGCCTTCGGCGTGGTGATCACGATCGGCGCCGGGATGCTGGCCGGCGCGGCGTACCGGCGCTGGTTCTGGCTCGGCCTGCAGGCGGGCGTGATCTTCGGGGTCGGCTTCGTCACCTGGCTGATGACCCAGACGCTGTACTCGATCGGCGCGCTCTGCCCGTACTGCATCGTGGTCTGGACGGCAATGATCCCGCTGTTCTGGTACACCACCCTGCACAACCTGCGCAGCGGTGTGATCCCGGTGCCGAGCGGCCTGCGCCCGGTGGTCCGGGAGGCGGACCGCTACCACTGGGCCGTTCCGGTGCTCTGGTACGCGGTGATCGCGCTGCTGATCCTGGACCGGTTCTGGTACTACTGGCGGACCCTGATCTGACGCTCCGCCGGAACTCTGCGCGCCGTGGCCCGGGCCGTCCGCCCGGGCCGCGGCGTTTTCGGTACCCGGCGCAGCACTGGTCGTGCACGGCGGCCGGGAAGCCGGCCGCACACCCGGCAACCGGGGTGCCCTCGCCCCGACCGCTCAGTCCGCGTCGGCCAGCTCGGCGAGGTGCTCGAAGGCGGACCAGGTGGCCCGGGCGGGCGCGAGGCGACCCCCGAGATCGATGTCGCGCAGGCCCTCGTCGTAGGGAATGGTGACGATCTCCCCGCAGCTCTCCGCCACTTCGGGCACCCGGCTGAAGCCGCGGTCGGCATGGGTGGGCCCGTTGTGCACCACTGCCACCACGCTGGACCGGGCGAGCGCCCGGTAGCCCTCCCATTCGAGCAGTTCCAGCAGCGCGGCCGTGTCCCGCAGGCCGCGCTCCGGACCGTCCACCAGTACGAGCCGGTCGGCCGTGTCGAGGACGGCCCGGACGTGGGTGTCGAGCGTGGGTGCCCGGCAGGTGGTGACCGCCGTCTCGTAGTGCTCCTGCAGGACGCCCAGCACCTTCCGGTACTGCTCCCCGGTCAGCGCGTCCTGGCGGCGGCCTCCGCCCAGAATGTGCACTCCGTCCGGACCGGGACTCAGGTACTCCCGCAGTGCGCTCCACACGGGTGTGTCCTCCTCCTCGGCCAGCCGCCACAGCCCGTCGGACACCGTTCTCTGCCCCAGCGCGCTCAGGGCGTGAGCGCCCCGGCCGGAGTCCAGGGCGACCACCGGCCGCCCGCCGGAGCGGGCGAGCGCTGCTCCCAGCATCACGGCCGTGGTCGCCAGCCCGACGCCCACGGCGGGCGAGAGCACGGCGATCCGGTGGAACCGGGCCGGCGGCGGTGGCGGCTCGGCTCCGCCGCCGTGCTCGCCGGCCGGCCCGACCCGGGCGGCGTCGGCCACGGTGGCGCCGCCGAGGGCCGCCATCGGCCGTGGGCCCACCGACTGGTGCCCGTTCAGCAGCGCCCGTCCGCGCTGGGACATCCAGGCCGTCAGCCGGCCGTCCTCGGCCCCCGGGCCCACGCGGCCGCGGAAGTCGGCGACGATCCGGTCGAGCCCGGGCCTGCTCTTGGCGTCCTCCCGCAGGCAGTGCGCGACCAGGGTGAGCCAGCTGCGGTCCTGCAGGGTCGGCTTGCCGACCATCTCACCCCAGATCAGCCGGTAGTCGTCCCATTCACGGACCGCCGGGTCGAACTCGCGTCCGGTCGCGCAGTAGTGGAGCACCTCCCCCAGCGCGTAGACGAGGCTGCCGACGGACAGCCAGGGCGGCCTGCGGAAGACCGCGGCCCAGGACCGCTCGTCGCTCAGCAGACGGGAGACGGCCGGGTTCCCCCGCCAGTCCAGGATCACGGGCGCGTCCCCGGTGATGACGATCCGGTCCAGGTCGAGGCGGGCCGGGGCGGTCCCGTTGTCCAGCACCCGGCGCAGCGCGATGGCCAGGTGCAGCGCGAGGTGGTGCAACAGCTCGGAGTTCAGCAGCGGGCCGCAGCCGTCGACGAACTCCCGCAGGGTCGGCGCGGGGCGCCCGGCCGGGGTGAGCGGGACGGTGGTGGCCAGCCAGGGATCGGAGTCACCCGCCCCGACCGCGATCACCCTCGGGGCGTAGCGGGTACCGACACTGTGCAGGTTCCGGGCTTCGGCCCGGATCAGCCGGATGCGCTGGCTCTCGTGACCGGGGATGATCCGCAGGCTCACCACCTCCCCCCGGTCGTCCGCACCGACGTATGTCCATTCCTCGGTCGCCGACCGTCCGAGCACCCGGTAGGGGCCGGCGGCGTACGGGTCTCCCGGCCCCCGTGGGAGCATCCTGCCCATCGCCGCCAGGGCGGCGGCCAGCGGCGGGAGTTCGACCGGACGCTCGGCCGGGCCGGCCGCCGGATGTGCCGGTACTGCGGACTCCCGGACTCCGAGGCGGTGCAGCAGGGTTCGGCCGGCCCAGGCGAACGGGGTGTCCGCCTCGGGCTCCGCCGGGCCGGCTCCGGTGTCGAGCCAGCTCGGGAAGTCCGCCGAGCGGCCGACCAGCGCGTCGAGCAGCCTGCCCACCTGGCGGCTGACGTCGAGCAGTTCGGCGGTCGGCACCGAGTCCAGCAGCACGTCCTTGACCGGCCCGGGGAAGTCGAACGCCCGCTGGGCGGCGGGCCGGGCGGCGGCAGGAGCGGTGGGGCGCAGCAGACCGCCGAGGACGACCTCGGCGAGCGGCACGGCATCGGTGGTGCCGAGCAGGGTGGCCTGGATCAGCCGCATCACCGGGACGGTGACCGGTGCGCGGGCGGCGAGGTGGGCGGCGAGGCGGTGCGCCTCGGGGGAGGCCGCGCGCTGGAACCGGTCGAGGCGCAGCCGGGCCAGGGTGTCCGGATCGGGCCTGGTTGCGGCCGTCCGTCGGGCGGCGGAGCGGGGTTCCCACAGCGGCAGCCGCATCCCGCCGCCGGGTGCGGCGAGGAACCGGGACCAGTCCGTCAGCGCGGCCGGGGTGAGGTCCAGTACCGGGATCGGGATGCCGGTCGCGGCTTCCCCGGCCGGCTGCCAGTCCGCGTTGCGTGCGCCGGGGTGCGGAGCCCGCACCGCGCCCTGCCCGGCGGCCAGCCCCGTCCCCGGCCACATCCGGCGCGGGAGGGCGTGCAGCACGGCGGTCGGCCCCGAACTGCCCCACCGTCGCAGCACGGTGTGCATCCGGCCGTCCCGCCAGGCCGCTCCGGCGCCGTCGCTGAACAGCAGGACGAGGGTCTCCCCGGTGGGGTCCGCCAGCATCGCGGGGTCGAGCGCGCCCGCCGGCTCGGCTCCGTACGGGCTGCTCACCAGGCGGATCCCGCCCGGCTTGCGGGTTCGCAGCCCGTGGACCCGCACGTCGCGGAAGGCGCCGCTGCGTTCCAGCAGCAGCCGCAGGTCGGTCACCGTCCGCTGCCAGAGCAGCATCGAGATGCCGTCGTCCACCACCAGGTCGCAGCGCAGCCAGCGTTCCCTGGCCGGGCGGAGGACCAACTCCAGCAGGCCGCCGTCGGCGGTGGCGGCCACCGTGGCCGCTTCGTCGATCTCGGTACGGCGCCGGCTGGGCCGGTACCGCTTGAGTGGGCGCAGGGCCCGACCGAGCGTCAACTGGTCGGGCAGGCCCTGGAGTTCGGGGACGCGTACCGGCTGGAGCCGGGCGGTGCCCGTCGCCCGGTCCACCGTCGGGCGGTCGGTGGCGTGCAGCGGGCGGGCGGGGGGCGCGGGAGCGGGCGGTGTGTCCTCCGGCCGTGGCAGCGGGTCGGGGGCGGCCGAGGCGCTGGTGGCGGGCGCGGTGGCGGGCCGCGCCGGACGCTCCTGCTCCGGACGGGCGTTGGCGACGGCGGCCAGCGGGGCGCGGTGGTCCGCCGGCAGCCGGCCGGCCAGCCAGAGCGCGTCGAGCAGCTCCTGCGGGGCGAGTTCGACGCCCGCGCTCGCCAACACGTCCAGTACCGAACGGAACTCCACCGCCGCCTCCCCTCTCAGACCGCTCCGCCGAGCCTGCGCAGCACCGCGTCGAGCAGCTCGCCCGCGTCCAGGCCGATGCCGCCCTTGCGCAGGAAGACGGCGTTGAGCAGCTGGTCGGTGGCCAGCTCCCCTTCGGCGCGCCGCTCCAGGAAGGTGCGCAGCACGTCCTCGGCACCGTCGAGTGCCTCGGGGCCCAGATGAGCGGCGACGATGCTGCGCAGCCGGGTCTCGTCCGGGTCGGGCAGGTCCAGGCGCAGGCAGCGGCGCAGGAAGGCGGGCGGGAAGTCGCGTTCGCCGTTGCTGGTGATCACCACGACCGGGAACTCGGTGCAGCGGATCCGTCCCCGGACCACCCGGGTGCGGCGGCCCCCGCCGTCCGCGGTGAGCACGTCCACCTCGGCCTCCGCCTCGGGGAGCCGGGCGAGTTCGGGGATCTCGAAGGCGCCCTCCTCGAAGGCGGTCAGCAGGTCGTTCGGGAGGTCCACGTCGCCCTTGTCGAGCTCGTCCACCAGCAGGACCCGGGGGCGCTCGGCCGGGACCAGCGCGGTACCGAGCGGCCCGAGGCGGACGAAGCTGCCGATGTCCGGCTCCGCACGGGCTCGTTCGTGCGGGAGGGCGCTCTCGCGCAGCAGGGTGCTCTCCCGGAGGCGGCCGATGGCGTCGTAGCGGTAGAGGGCGTCCTGGAGGGTGGAGCGGCTGTTCACCGGCCAGTGCAGGACCTCGCCGAGGCTGAGCTCATGGGCGATGGCGTGGGCGAGGGAGGACTTCCCGGTGCCGGGGTGGCCGGTGACCAGCAGGGGACGGCGCAGGTGGAGTGCGGCGTTGACGATGTCGGTCTCGGTCCGGTCGATCAGGTAGCGGCCGGCCGGTGCGCCGTCGGGCGTCCGGCCGAAGCTGCGCCAGGGCGGGGCCGGGGGCATGGCGGGTGTCCTGGCCCGGTTGTCGCCGTGGAACAGCCACCAGTCGGGCGGTGGGTCGCAGGGGCTGTCCGGGGTTTCGGACGGGTGGTGCGGGCTCATCGTTCGCGGTCCCTCGTCATTCGCCCTCCTGGGCAAGGTCGTTGTCGTACAGGTCGTCCGGGTCGCCGAGTTCGAGTACGGGCGGAGGCGGCCGGTCCGGGTCCTCCCAGGCGAGCACGGGCCGCAGCGGCCGGGAGCCGTCGGCGAAGACCTCGGCCCGGTAGCGGCGGACCCGTTCGGGCAGGCCGAGGGCCGGGCCGTCCGGTGCGAGCGGTTCGAAGTCCTCGGCCCGGTAGGCGGTGTGGGACTGCCGGTCCCAGAGCACCACGGGTACGCCGAGCCGCAGGCAGTCGGCGGCGAAGGCGGTGCGGCGGGCCCGGTCGGCGGTGCGCAGCACCACCCTGGCCGCCTGCTGCTCGCGCTGCACCGCGCCGGTGACGTGCCGGCGCTCCCGGCAGCGCTCGTCCAGGTGGAGTGCGGCCGTCGCATCCAGGTGCTGCCAGCGGCGGCGCAGGCGCCTGGCGCGCTCCTTGGCCTGGACCGGGGGGAGTTCCCCGGCCAGTCGGACCACCATCCGGTAGGCGATGCCGAGGGGTTCGGTGTCGGCGTACCGGTCCTGCGGGTCGGCACTGTCCCAGGCCTCGACCGGCAGGCCGAGTTCCGGCTCGTCGAGGAAGACCTCCACCAGCGGGTCCTCGGCGGCCGGTTCGACGGCGGGCAGGTCCTCGTCCCAGGTGGCCAGGACGGTCCGGATGAACCTGGCGACCTCGTCCGGGGCCAGCGGTCCGGGGGTGGGCGCCGGGACGGGGCGCAGCATCCGGTCGCCGCTGTCGGCCCAGGCGGCGCAGCGGAAGCTGCCCTCCCCGCCCTGCCCGGGGTACTCGTAGCGGGTGAGGCTCACGGCGATCCGGGGTCCCGCCGTCGTGCCGCCCGTCCGGGCCTGGACGTGCCGGGACGCGGCCCACTCGGCGGCGGTGGCCCGGTGCTCGTGCAGCACGTCGGTGCCGATGCCCAGCCGGGCGGCCACCCGTCCGCACCAGGAGCGCAGCTCCGCGCCGTGCTGGGGCTCCCGGGCCCCGTCGGCCCAGGCGGCGTGGTACTCGACCGCACGCAGCAGCGGTGGTACCCGGGGTGTTCCGGGCCGGTCCACCGAGTTGCCTCCGGTGTGGCGCTCCAGCTGCGCGATCAGCCCGTCCAGCAGGCGCTCGGCCCGGTCGCGGCGGCAGGCGTTCCGGGTCGCCGGTTCGTCGGCGGGCAGCAGGAGTTCGGGCGGTAGCCGGATCTCGGGGGCCGCCTGGCCGATCGCCCGGACGAACACGGCGGGGTCGGTGTCCGCGAGGGCGTCGCGCAGCCAGCCGTACTCGCCCGGCGAGAGCAGGGCGGCCAGGCCGGTCGACCGTCCGACGGCCAGGAACTCGGCCGCGCCCGGGTGCCGGGCACCGAGGTGCTCCACCAGGGCCGCCAGGCCGCGCGGTTCGGTGGCGAGCAGGTGCGCGAAGCCGTCCGCGTCGGGCCGCCACCCCGGCGGGACGTGTCGGCTGCACTCCCGGGCGACGAACCGGGCGGGCCCGTCCGGGCCTTCCGCACCGGGCAGGAACTGGCGTATCAGCATGGCGAGTCGGCGCCGCAGCGGGTCCACCGGCCCGGGGCCGTCACCGCCGAAGACGCCGTCGTTCGGGAGCAGGCTGGCCGCCGCCTGAGGACCGAGGGCGTTCCTCAGCTCCTCGGCGATGCGCTGCCAGGAGATCGCGAAGCTCCGGTCGTGGAATCCTCGTCCCACCGTCCCTTCGGTGGACCGGAGTTGACCGACCACCAGCCCGACCACCGCCTCGTCGTCCGGCGACCAGAGCGGCCCGCCGCTGTAGCCGGGGCCGATGATCGGCCCGCCGCTCGCCTCGACGTCCAGGTAGCAGACGTCCGGACCGGTGTACTGGACCCGGGTGTCCACGTACGACATCGGAAGCCCGTTGCCGTACCAGGCGCGGACCTTCTGCTGTCCGGTCATCCGGCCCCAGCGCTGGGGGCGCACGTCCGCCGGCGGGGCCGCGACGAGGCGGAGGACCGCCAGGTCGCCCTGCCAGCCGAAGGCACCCTCGGGCACCCGCTCGCCCTCGGCCGTGCGCGGCGGGATCCAGGAGGCGAGTTCACCGTCGACGGTCCCGCCCCGGAAGGAGATCCGCAGGGTCACCGGCCCGGGGTGGCCGGGGTCGAACCCCTTGCGCCGCAGTGCCATGTTGACCACATGGGCACAGGTGAGCACCGAACGCCCCGACAGGAACACCGCACCGCCGCACACCTCGCCGGTGTGCACGTCGAGTACCGAGGCGTACGAGTCGAGCAGAACCTGCTCCGCCGCGCACGCCTCGTGCTCGGACCAGCCCATGCCCCCGGCTACCGTGCCGAGGGCACGGACGAGGGGGCGGCCGAACCGGGCGGCACGGCCGCGCCGCCGGCCCCGTCCGTACCGCCGGTAGCCGGCTGCGGCCCGAGCTGCCAGGTCGCCGAGACCTTCAGGCTGGACTCGCCGCTGCCGCCCACCACGGCCAGCTTGAGGTCGGTGCCGAACCGCACGCCGAACTCCACCGACACCGTGTCAGGACGGTCCGGCACCCCGGCCACGGTGTCGTGCACCTCCTGCAGCAGCGGCACCAGCGGGCGCAGGGCGGAGCGCAGCGAGCCCTGCGCGAGCCTGGTCACCCGCCCGGCCCGCCGCTCGCCGTCCTCCTGTGACCGCTCGCCCTCGGTGTCCCGCCCCACCGCACGACCGCCCGCCATCCCGGGCGGCAGGCCCCCTTGCGGGGCCGGGGCCGGGACGGGAGCCGGTGCGGGCTCCGCCGCCGGCTCGGTGGCGGGGAAGGCGTGCAGCATGACCGACGTACCGTCAGTGAAGGCGAATTCGAGGAACGATGACATGTCCCCGATTCTGCCCACTTCCGCCGGCCCCCGCAGGCGGATCAGCAAGATCATGACTTCTGGGGCCGGTCACCCGCCCGACTCCCCGTCAGCCCGGGAGTTCTCCGGCCTTGCCCGGGTCCGTGAGGCCCGCCATCGGGTCGCGGGGCCGGGCGAGCACCTGCTCGGGGGTGAGCCGGAGGTCCTCGGGGCTGCGGCAGTTGCGCACGGCGGTCCAGGTGAAGGGGACCGACACGGCGGGCGTGGGCCCGGCGCGCAGCGAGTAGGGGGCGGCCGTGGTCTTGGCGCTGCTGTTCTGCGACCAGTCGACGAAGACCCGGCCGTCCCGCAGCGACCTGTCCATCCGGTCCACCACCAGGTCGGGCCGGTGGGCGCGCAGCCGGGCGGCGAGCCTGCGGGCGTAGTCGGTGGCGGCCCGCTCCGGCACCGGGCGCAGCGGCACCAGCAGGTGGAGGCCCTTGCCGCCGGACGTCTTGGGCCAGGCGGTGAGGCCGTCGGCGGCGAGTTCCCGGCGGGCCAGCAGGGCGACGGTGCAGCAGTCCACGATCGTGGTGCCGGGCCCCGGGTCGAGGTCGACGATCAGCCGGTCGTGCTCCTCGGGGTCGTGCCGCCATTGCGGGACGTGGATCTCCAGCGCGCCCAGGTTGGCCGCCCAGAGCAGGGTGGGCAGGTCGGCGACGACGACGTGCCGCAACGTCTCCGCGCGGTGCTCGACCTCGAGGGTGGTGAGCCAGTCGGGGGCGCCGGGCGGCACCCGCTTGGCCCAGAAGCGCTCGCCCGCGACGCCTTCGGGCAGGCGCAGGAAGGAGGCGGGCCGCCCGGCCAGGTGGGGCAGCAGCAGCGGCGCGGCCTTCAGGTAGTACTGGAGGACGGCGGCCTTGGTCCAGCCGGTCTCGGGGTAGTAGACGCGGTCGAGGTGGGTCAGCCGCAGCCGCCGTCCGTCGATCTCGGTGACGGTGGCACTGGGGTCCGGGACGGCGGGCACCGCGTCACCGCCGAGGCCGGGGGGCACGGCGGCCACCGGCCCAGCCGAGCAGCCGGCGGGCGGTGTAGCAGGTGACGATCCGCTCCGGCCCGATCCCCGCGGCCTCCGCTCTGGCGCAGCCGTACGGCTGCCAGTCGAGCTGACCGGGTGCGTGGGCGTCGGTGTCGACGGCGAACAGGCAGCCGGCCTCGGCGGCGAGCCGGAGCAGCCGCATCGGCGGGTCGCGGCGCTCGGGACGGCAGTTGATCTCCACGGCGGTGCCGGACTCGGCGCAGGCGGCGAACACCTGCTCGGCGTCGAACCGCGACTCGGGCCGGGTCTTCCCGTCCCGGCCGTCGCCCACCAGCCGGCCGGTGCAGTGGCCGAGCACGTCGGCACGCGGATTGCGGACGGCGGCGAGCAGTCGGCAGGTCATCGGCACCGGCTCCATCCGCAGCTTGGAGTGGACGGAGGCGACCACCACGTCGAGCTCGTCGAGCAGCTCGTCCTCCTGGTCGAGGCTCCCGTCGTCCAGGATGTCGCACTCGATGCCGGTGAGCAGCCGGAACGGCGCCAGGCGCTCGTTGACCTCGGCGACCGCGTCGAGCTGCCGGCGCAGCCGCTCGGGGCTGAGCCCGCGGGCGACCGTGAGGCGCGGCGAGTGGTCGGTGAGCACCGCCCAGGAGTGGCCGAGCTCGCGGGCGGCGCGCGCCATGGTCTCGATCGGGCTGCCGCCGTCCGACCAGTCGGAGTGCAGGTGGCAGTCGCCGCGCAGAGCGGCGCGCAGCCGCCCGCCGCCGGTGGCCAGCGGGTGCGTGGCGCGCTGCTCCAGCTCGGCGAGGTAGGCCGGGGTTCCTCCGGCGGCGGCCTCGGCGATCACCCTGGCCGTGGTCGGACCGATGCCCTTGAGAGCGGCGGCCCCAGCAGCCAGAGTGGAGACATCGGGGTCGGCCGCGAGCCGGGCCCGGACGGCCTCGGCGGCGCGCCGGAAGGCCTGCACCCGATACGTCGAGGACTGCTCGCGCTCCAGCAGAAAGGCGATCCGCTCAAGCGCCCGAAAGGGGTCCATGTGCCGGAGGTGCCCGGTGCGGCAGCTGCGGAAACGGTGTTCCGGCAGTTCGCACGGGGCGCCGCCGGGATGTCGCGGCGGCCGTTCGGGCGATCCCCGGGCGGCTCCGTCCGGGGGATCCGCCGGACGGGCGGGAACGGCGGCCCGGCGATCCGGTACGGCGATCCAGTCAGGGGGGATCCGGGGGGCTCGTCCCGGGGGGCCTAGGAGGAACTGCCATGCATGACCCCCACACTCCGCACCACCGCTCCGAGGGCATCCCGCCACTCGCCCTGGAGACGGACGTCCTGCTGCGCGAGCTCTCCCAGCTGCACCGCACCCGACACGAGACGTTCCTGTACGGCTCCGAGGAGGCACTGCAGCGCCACACCCTGCGCACCGGCCAGTTGGAGGCCGAGTACCTGCGGCGGTTCCCGCTCCGCCAGGTGACCGCCGGGCGGACCAGGACCGGCTCCCGCGCCCGCGAGGCGGCCGCCCGCGCCGAGGCACACCCGGAGTGAGGCCATGCCCATCGCAACCGTGAACCCCGCCACCGGCGAGACCCTGGAGACCTTCCAGCCGCTGGACCCGTACGAGCTGGAGCGGCACCTGGCCAGGGCCGAGGCCGCCTTCCGCGAGTACCGCACCACCACCTTCGAGTTCCGGTCCCAGCTGCTGCGCCGGGCCGCCGAGGTGCTCGACACCGACCGGGACCGGCTGGCCCGTACCGTGACCGTCGAGATGGGCAAACCGCTGGCCCAGGCCGCCGCCGAGACCGCCAAGTGCGCCCGGGCCCTGCGCTGGTACGCCGACCACGGCGCGGCACTGATCGCGGACGAGCGGCCCGCCGAGGACGACGTCGCCGACTCGGGTGCGACGGCCGCGTACGTCCGCTACCGCCCGCTCGGGGCGGTGCTGGCCGTCATGCCGTGGAACTTCCCGCTCTGGCAGGTGGTGCGGTTCGCGGCGCCCGCGCTGATGGCGGGCAACGTGGGCCTGCTCAAGCACGCCTCGAACGTGCCCCGGACGGCCCTGGCACTGGAGGAGGTGTTCCGCCGGGCCGGCGCGCCCGAGGGCTGCTTCCAGACCCTGCTGATCGGCTCCGGCACGGTCGCGGCGGTGATCCGGGACCGCCGGGTGGCGGCCGTGACCCTCACCGGCAGCGAACCGGCCGGCCGCTCGGTCGCGGCCGTGGCGGGCGACGAGCTGAAGAAGACCGTGCTGGAACTGGGCGGCAGCGACCCGTTCGTGGTGCTGCCCAGCGCGGACCTGGACGCCGCCGTCCGCACCGCCGTCAAGGCCCGCACCCAGAACAACGGGCAGTCCTGCATCGCGGCGAAGCGGTTCATCGTGCACACGGACGTCTACCCCCGGTTCACCGCCGAGTTCGCCAAGGCGATGGGGGCGCTGCGGATCGGCGACCCGCTGGAGCCCGACACCGACATCGGCCCGCTCGCCACCCGGCAGGGGCTGGACGACCTGTCCGCACTGGTCTTTGACGCGCTCGCGCGCGGCGCCGTCGCCGAGTGCGGCGGTGAGCGGCTCGACGAGGCGATGGGCCAGGGGTGGTACTACCCGCCGACCGTGCTCACCGGGATCACCTCCGCGATGCGGATCCACCAGGAGGAGGCGTTCGGACCGGTCGCCTCGGTATACCGGGTGGACAGCCTGGAGGAGGCGGTGACGCTGGCCAACGACACCCCGTTCGGTCTGAGTTCCAACGTGTGGACCACGGACCCCGGCGAGCAGGAGCGATGCGTACGCGACATCGAGGCGGGCGGCGTCTTCTTCAACGGGATGACCGCCTCGCACCCCGCCCTGCCCTTCGGCGGCGTCAAGCGCTCGGGCTACGGCCGCGAGCTGGCCGGGCACGGCATCCGCGAGTTCTGCAACGCCACCACGGTCTGGCTGGGGCCCACGTAGCAGGCCGCCACGAGGCCCGTCCATCGGCCGGGGAGCGTCTCCACGCGCTCTCCGTCCGACGCGGCGCCGGCCGGAGGCGGTGGTGTCGGCCTGGCTGCGGCGCGCGGGCCGTGCGGCCGGTCAGGAGACCGCGCGCAGGCGCCGCTTCGGGCGGGCCGCCCCCTCCAGGGCCTGCTGGAGTTCGTCCCGGGTCATGCCGGAGCGGCCCTGGATGCCCTGCTCGGTCGCCATCCGGTACAGCTCGGCCTTGCTGAGCTTCGACAGGTCCGGGCCGGCGGAAGCCTTCTTCGTCCTCGGCGCCGCGGACGCCTTCGGCCGTCCCCCGGCCTCCTTCCCGCGCGCCTGCTCGGCCTCCTTCCCGGTCCCGGCCTTCCCGGTGCCCGCCCCGGCGCCACCGCCGTCGCCCGCACCGGCCTGCCGCAGGCTGCGCTGGAGCACGTCCATCAGGTCCACCACATTGGTGGACGCCGGAGCCGGGGCGGCAGCCACCGTCTCCCGACCGCTGAGCCTGGCCTCGACCAGCTCGCGGACCTGTTCGCCGAAGGTGTCGTGGTGGGCCTCCGGGTCCCAGTCGACGCTGAGGGCCTCGATCAGCTGGCAAGCGGTGGCCAGCTCCTTCTCGCGTGGTGCGAACTCCCCCGGCAGGTTGTCCACCTCACGGTGCGGATCGCGGACCTCGTCCGCGTAGTGCATGGTCTGCAGCACCAGCAGATCGCCCTCCGGCCGTACCGCCGCGAGGTACTGCTTCCCGCGCATCGCGAAGGTCGCCAGCCCCGCCCGTCCGGTCTCGGTCATGGCCCGCAGCAGCAGCCCGTAGACGCCTGCGTACTCCCTGCCGCGCGGGCCGAGGTAGTACGTCCGGTCGAAGAAGATCGGGTCCACCTGCTGGAGCTCGACGAAGCCTCCGATCTCGATCGACCGGGAGCGTCCGGGTGAGAGCTCCTCCAGCTCGGAGGGCTCGAAGACGACGTACTCGCCCTCGGCGACCTCGTAGCCCTTGACGATGTCGCCGTACGCGACCTCCTTGCCGGTGCGCTCATTGACCCGCAGGTTGCGCACCCGGTCGGAGGTACCGCGCTCCAGCTGGCGGAAGTGCGGTGAGTGGTCCTCGGTGGCCGCGTACAGCGCCACCGGGACGGCGACCAGCCCGAAACTCAGGGTGCCGGTCCAGATCGGCCTGGCCATGACGGGCCTCCTCGGTCTGCCGTCCACGCTCGCTGCCCGTGGCTCCTGCCCACCGGCGCCCCGCGATCCGCCGCTGTCCATGGTCCGCCGCGCCCGGTCGATCGGCCAGTCCGTCCGGAGTCCGCCGGACGGGTGGCTGGGCGGGTCCGTGGGGCGGGCGGACGGCGTGCGGACGCACCCTGGAGGGGTGAGCACATCCGCCCGCCCGTCCGCCGGACCGGGGCCGCTCCCCGAGTCGCTCAGCCCGATGCTCGCCAGTTCCGGCACCCGCCGGGAGTTCGACGCCGGCTGGATCCTGGAGCGGAAGCTGGACGGCATCCGCGCGCTCGCCTACCGCGACGGCGAGCTGGTCCGGCTGGTCAGCCGCAACGGCAAGGCGCTGGAGGCCGGTTACCCCGAACTGGTCGCCGCCCTGGCCGCACAGCCCGTCCAGCGCTTCGTGGTCGACGGCGAGATCGTCGCCCTCGACCACGGCGTGACCAGCTTCGAACTGCTCCAGCGCCGGATGCAGCTGCGCGACGCCCGCCGGGCCCTGGCCACCGGGGTACAGGTCACCTACTACCTGTTCGACCTGCTCCACCTTCAGGGGTACGACACCACCCGGCTGCCGTTGCGCTCACGCAAGAAGCTGCTCCGGCAGGCGATCCGGTACGGCGGGCCGCTGCGCTTCACCGTCCACCGCAACGGCGACGGCCCGGCACCGCTCGCGGAGGTCTGCGCCCGGGGCTGGGAGGGCCTGATCGCCAAACGCGCGGACAGCCCCTATGTGCAGCGGCGTTCACCCGACTGGCTCAAACTCAAGTGCTCGGCCGCGCAGGAACTGGTGATCGGCGGCTTCACCGCCCCGGCGGGCAGCCGGGTCGGCTTCGGTGCGCTGCTGCTCGGCCACTACCGCGACGGGCGGTTGCACTACGCGGGCAAGGTCGGCACCGGCTTCGACACCGCCACCCTGCACCGGCTGCGCACCGCTCTCGACGCCGTCGCCCAGCCCGCCTCCCCGTTCGCCGGGCCGGTGCCGGAGCGCACCGCCCACTGGGTCCGGCCCGAGCTGGTCGCCCAGGTCGCCTTCACCGGGTGGACCCGCGACGGCCGGCTGCGCCACCCGCGCTTCCTCGGCCTGCGCGAGGACAAACCACCCGGCGACGTGGTCCGAGAGCCCTGACCGTCGCCGCCGCCCTTCCCGGCCCGGGAGCCGCCCTTCCCGGCCCGGGAGCGGGGCACCGGGGTCCGAGGGCATCGGGGAGTGTGACGAGTGACACTGAAGGCATGGACGAGTCGCGTCGGCCTGCGACGGGGGACATCTTCACCCCGCCCGTGGTCGTACGCCCGCCGACCCGTGGTGCGCGGCCGTACCGCCGGGTGGAGATCTACGGCCGCCTGGTCGGCAAGGCGTACGACGAGGCCGACGTGTCCGAGTTCATCCGCCGCGCCGGGGTCGACGATCCCGATCTGGACGACCCGGATCTGGTCGGCTGGCGCGGCGGAGACCGCACGGTCTGGTCCGCCGAGCCGGCCCCTCATCCCGGGGAGGCGCCGACCGGGCCCGTGGGGAGCGCCTCCGAGGAGACCGCCTCCGAAAGGACCGCCTCGGAGGAGACCGTCTCCGGGGACACCGCGGGGGGGAACACCGCCCCCGAGGAGCCGGCGACGGCGCCCGAACCCGCCGAGTAGTTACCGAGCCGTGTTGCTCGCGTACTGTCGCGTAACAAACCCGCTTGGTATGAAGCTATTCAGATGCCCCCCACACACCCGTTTCACGCCTCTGAATCCCAGGGGGAATTCCCGTACCGGTATGCAATCAGCGGGGAGTCTGCGCAGGCCACGGCCATTCTCAAGTAACCCTCAAATCTCGACCGGTCTCCCGGCCTCACCGGTCCGCAACTCCGCACGCAGGAAGGCGAATTGACGTCAGGATTCATCCGGCATTCATCGGCGGAGCGGCTCGGAATATAACTATTCGGATTCATGGGCTGTTCCCGGGGATTCCCGCGCGCCTAACCTTGGGCAACTCTCAACCCCCTGCCATCACCCGAGAGGTCACCTCCCCCATGGCACATGTTGACCAGCTCGCCCCGTCAGTCTCCCCGCCGACCGGTTCGTCTTCCGGATCCGGCCGCTCCCTTCGCCGTGAGGTCGGTCTGATCGGGCTGCTCTGGGCCTCCGTCGGTTCGATCATCGGATCCGGATGGCTCTACGGCGCCAAGAACGCCGTGGTCGCGGCCGGCCCCGCCGCGATCGTCTCCTGGGGCATCGGCGCCGTCGCGATCGTTCTCCTGGCCTTCGTCCACGCCGAGCTGGGCGGTCTCTTCCCCGTCGCCGGCGGCACCGCCCGCTACCCGCACTACGCCTTCGGCGGCCTGGCCGGCATGTCGTTCGGCTGGTTCTCCTGGCTGCAGGCGGCCACCGTGGCCCCGATCGAGGTCGAGGCGATGATCGGCTACGCCGGTCACTGGGACTTCGCCAAGGGCTTCCTGAATGCCAACGGCACCCTCACCGCCAGCGGGTTCACCGTCGCGGTGCTCCTGATGGGCGTCTTCGTCGCGGTGAACTTCCTCGGTGTCCGGGTGCTGTCGCACACCAACAGCATCGCCACCTGGCTGAAGATCTTCGTCCCGCTGTTCACGATCTTCGTGCTCGCCGTCACCCACTTCCACGGCAGCAACTTCACCTCGCACGGCTTCATGCCCTTCGGCGCCAAGGGCGTGCTCGCGGCGATCAGCACCAGCGGCATCATCTTCGCCCTGCTGGGCTTCGAGCAGGCCATCCAGCTGGCCGGTGAGAGCAAGAACCCCAAGCGGGACATCCCCCGCGCGGTGCTCGGCTCGGTCGCCATCGGCACCCTGATCTACACCCTGCTGCAGGTGGTCTTCATCGGCGCCCTGCCGGTCTCCGCCTTCGCCAAGGGCTGGGCCAACCTGGACTTCCCGGGCATCAGCGGTCCGTTCGCCGGTCTCGCCACCGTGGTGGGCCTCGGCTGGCTGGCGGCGGTGCTGTACTTCGACGCCATCGTCTCCCCCGGCGGCACCGGCCTGATCTACACCACCTCCACCTCGCGCATCTCCTACGGCCTGAGCCGCAACGGCTACGCGCCGCAGCTCTTCGAGAAGGTCGACAAGCGCGGTGTGCCGTGGTTCGGTCTGATCATCTCCTTCGTCACCGGCGTGATCTGCTTCATGCCCTTCCCGAGCTGGCAGGAACTGGTCGGCTTCATCACCTCCGCCAGCGTGCTGATGTACGCGGGTGCCCCGCTGGCCTTCGGCGCCCTGCGTCGCCGGCTGCCGGACCGCGAGCGCTCCTACCGCCTGCCGTTCGGTGAGTTCATCGCCCCGCTGTCCTTCGTGGTCGCCAGCCTGATCATCTACTGGACCGGCTGGACCACCCTGGCCCGCCTGGGTGCCGCCATCGTGATCGGCTACCTGCTGCTCGGCTCCTACGCCCTGTACGCCACCAAGAAGGGCCTGCCGAACGCTCCGCGCCTGGACTGGAAGCCCGCCCAGTGGCTGCCGGTCTACCTGCTGGGCCTCGGCGTCATCTCCTGGCAGGGCGGCTTCGGCAACGGAACCGGCAACATCCCGATGTGGTGGGACATGGCGCTGGTCACCGTGTTCGCCCTGGGCATCTACCAGTGGGCGATCCGGGTGGCGCTGCCCTCCGACGCGATCGAGCAGAACATCGAGGACGTCGAGGTCGTGGACGAGGGCGGCCACTGATCACCCTCGACTGATCACCGGCCACTGACCACGGACCGCCGATCCGGCCGTCGACCTCCAGGTCGCAGAGCCCCACGGCCGACCGGCACCTTCGACCAGCGGCCCGGAAACCCAGCCCGGTCGGGCCCTCCCAAAAAAGGGAGGGCCCGACCGGGCTTCCGCGTTCCGGCGGGCCGGGCCCGGGCCCGTGGATTCCCAGCCTCCGGCCGGGAGGTACCTACGGGGGGCGACCGTCGGCACCGACCCCACCGATCAGCGGCCGGAGGGCGGGTGACCGGCACCGGCCGGCACCCGCCGTGCGGACCGTCCCGGACGAGGACCACCCGGGGCGACTCCCGGCTGCCGACTACCGCCGCTCGGAGTCCTTGTCCGGCTCGCGGAGCCGGATGGACTGGGCGTGGCGGAAGACGTCGTACGGATCCCACACCGCCTTCACCCGCTGCAGCCGCCGGTACGTCTCGCGCCCGTAGTAGAGCTCGTGCCAGGGCTGGTGGCCCTTCTTGTCAGGGGGGTTGAAGGCCGGGTCGGAGAGGTCGACGTCGGGGTAGTTGACGTAGCAGCCGTCGGTGTTGCTCGTGGGGAAGACCTCGCCGGGGGAGGCGGGGACGCCGTTGGTGGGCGAGTAGACGTCCTGGTAGAACCTCCGGATCCAGCGCAGGTGGACGTTCTCGCTCTCCGGCTGGGCGTCCTGGTAGTCGCGGACCTGGTCGCCGGTCACGTCGGAGCCCCAGGTCCAGTACGCCTGGTACTGGAGCTTCATGACCGACGAGCGCTGCGGAACCGCCGTGGCGTCCCGGGGGACGTCGTTCACCCTGCCGCCGTAGGAGTCCACCTGGAGCAGGGCGTCGGGGTTCCGGTAGCCGGGATCGGTGAGGTTGCGGTAGATCGCGTCGATCTGGTGCTCGGTGAACCCCGCCGTCATGTACGCGGACTTGTACTTGCCGCAGCGGTTGGGCCCGGAGGAGTTGAGACTCTGGGTAGCGGTGAGCCACGGCAGGCGCGTCGGCACGTACAGCGCGGTCTGCGCCGGGTGCTCGCCCATCTCGCTGTCCAGCGGGCCCTCGGTGATCTCGGACGCGTCACCCGTGCGGAACTCCGGCGTGATCCAGTCGAGGAAGGCGTTCAGCCGCGCCGCCGAGTCGTCCCGGTCCCCGTCCATCTGGACGACCAGGCCGACCTTGCCGTTGCTCATGTGCGTCAGCTTCAGCAGGGTGAACATGTCCCGGTAGTCGTAGTCCCGGATGAAGTCGGGTCCCTGGAAGTCGCGTTCGCCGCGCTCCCGCTCGAACTCGAAGAACGCGCCGTAGCGCCGCAGCATGGCCTTGAACCGGTCGGGGCGCTTCCTGAAGCCGTCCCAGTCCCAGCTGAGCGACCTGCACAGCACCCGGGACGGCGGTGCGGGCAGGTCCCGGAACCAGTACCGGGTGATCACTCCGAAGTTGCCGCCGCCTCCACCGGTGTGGGCCCACCACAGCTCGCGGCCCGGGTCGTGCGGCTCCCGGGTGGCGACCGTGATCCGCGGTGTCCTGCCGTCGGCGGCCGTGACCACCTCCACCGCGTGGAGGTAGTCCACCGTCAGGCCGTGCAGCCTGGAGAGCAGACCGTAGCCGCCGCCCGAGACGTGGCCGCCGAGACCGACCGAGTAGCAGGAGCCGCCGGGCAGGGCGAGGCCGTAGGGGCGATAGAGGTGGGTGGTGCTGTGCCAGTTGCTCGCGCCCGCCTCGACGCAGTACGCCTTCATCGCCGGATCGTGGTACACCCGGCTCATCTGGCTCACGTCGATGATGACCCCGACGTCCGCGGAGGAGACGAAGTTCTCGTAGCAGTGGCCACCGGAGCGGACGGTGATCCGACGCTTGCGGAGTTCCGGACCGGCGAGGTAGTCGCCGAGCGCCGCCACCACGTCGTCGGTCCTGGTGGCCACCACGACGTACTCCGGCTCGGCGATCCACCGCTGGTTGAACCCCCGACGCAGCGCGTCGTAGCGGCGGTCCCCGGGACCCACCTCGATCGGTCTCGACGCCGGCATGGCAACCCCTTGGACTGCGGTAGGACGACTACGGAGCGCTACCGAACGCTAGCACTCGAATGCGGTGCGTCACTCCCCCGTCCGGGCGAAATCCCCGCGGGTCGACCGATCCGTTGACAGCTCGGCATCGGCACCCAGATGCTAAGCAAGCGCTTAGTCACCGATCCCGATGCGGCCGCCGGTCCTCCACCACCGCCACCCAGACGAGGAAGTCCATGAGCGATTCCCCCGAGCCCCCGCCCGGCCTCGACCTCGCGCGGCTGCGCGACCGACTCGACACCGAGCTGCCCGGCACCGTCCACGGACCGCTGCGCGCACGGCTCTTCGAGGGCGGCAGGTCGAACCTCACCTACCTACTGGAGGACGGCACCGACCGCTGGGTGCTGCGCCGTCCGCCACTCGGCCATGTCCTGGCCACCGCGCACGACATGGGACGCGAGCACCGGGTCCTGGCCGCACTCCACCCGACCCGGGTTCCGGTGCCACGGCCGCTGCTGCTGGTCCAGGACGAGTCGGTGATCGGCGCGCCGTTCTACCTGATGCAGTACGTGCCGGGCACCCCGCACCGGGACGCGGCGGCGCTCACCGCGCTGGGACCGCAGCGGGTGCACGCACTGGGGCTGCACCTGGTGGACACCCTGGTCGAGTTGCACGCCGTCGACCCCGCTGCCGTCGAACTGGCCGACTTCGGCCGCCCGGCCGGCTTCCTGGAGCGGCAACTGCGCCGCTGGGGCAAGCAATTGGACGCCTCCCGGAGCCGCGAGCTGGCAGGCATCGACGAGTTGCACGAGCAGCTGGCCAGGACCCTCCCGGCCTCCCCCGAGCCGACCCTGGTGCACGGCGACTACCGGCTGGACAACGTCCTGGTCGGCGCGGACGACCGGATCACCGCGGTGCTGGACTGGGAGATGTCCACCGTCGGCGACCCGCTCACCGACCTCGGGCTGCTGGTGATGTACACCGAGCTCGCCCGCCGCTACGACGGAATCCTGCCCGGCGCCGCCCTCGCCGAGGGCTTCCCCGACAGCGCCGGGCTGGTCGGCCGCTACGCCGCCGGCTGCGGACGGGACGTCTCCGCGCTCGGCTGGTACGTCGGCTTCGCCTCGTTCAAGCTGGCCGTGGTGCTGGAGGGCATCCACTACCGCTACACCCGGGGCGGCACGGTCGGCACCGGGTTCGACCGGGTGGGCGAACTGGTGCCCGTCTTCGTGCGGTTCGGCCTCACCTCACTGAAGGAGCGGTGACCGTGGACTTCTCGTACGACGCCAGGACCGAGCAGCTGCTCGGGCGACTCGGTTCCTTCATGGACGAGTTCGTCTACCCCGCCGAGCCCGTGCTGGCCGCGCAGCTCGCCGATCCGGCGCGTGAGCCGTGGACCGTACCGCCGGTGTTCCGTGAGCTGCAGGCCGAGGCCAGGTCGCGCGGGCTCTGGAATCTCTTCTTGCCGGGCGAGTTGGGCGCGGGTCTGACCAACCTCCAGTACGCGCCGCTGGCCGAGCTCACCGGGCGCAGCGTGCTGCTCGCGCCGGCCGCGCTCAACTGCGCCGCGCCCGACACCGGGAACATGGAGCTGCTGGCCCAGTTCGGCGACGAGGCCCAGCGGAAGCAGTGGCTGGAGCCGCTGCTGGCCGGCGAGATCCGGTCCGCCTTCGCGATGACCGAGCCCGAGGTCGCCTCCTCTGACGCCACCAACATCACCACCCGGATCGAGCGCGACGGCGACGAGTACGTCGTCAACGGCCACAAGTGGTACATCACCGGGGCGATGAACCCCGAGTGCCGGATCTTCATCGTGATGGGCAAGACCGACCCCGCCGCCGAGACCCGCCGGCAGCAGAGCATGATCCTGGTGCCGCGCGACACCCCCGGCGTGACGGTGAAGCGCGGGATGACGGTCTTCGGGTACCGGGACGACGACCACGGCGGGCATGCCGAGATCGTGTTCGAGAACGTCCGGGTCCCCGCCGCCAACCTGATCGGCGAAAGCGGCTCCGGCTTCGCCATCGCCCAGGCCCGGCTCGGCCCCGGCCGGATCCACCACTGCATGCGGGCGATCGGAATCGCCGAACGCGCACTGGAGTTGATGTGCCGCCGGGCCTGTGAGCGGGTCGCCTTCGGCAAACCGCTGGCCGCGCAGGGCGTGGTGCAGGACTGGATCGCCGAGTCGCGGGTGCGCATCGAGCAGGCCCGGCTGCTGGTGCTGAAGACCGCCTGGCTGATGGACACGGTCGGCAACCGGGGCGCGCACACCGAGATCCAGGCCATCAAGATCGCCGTACCCGCCGCGGTCGAGTGGATCCTGGACAAGGCCGTCCAGACCCACGGTGCGGCCGGGGTCGGCCAGGACACCCCGCTGGCCCAGCTCTGGGCCGGCATCCGCACCCTGCGTCTGGCGGACGGCCCCGACGAGGTGCACAAGCGCTCGCTGGCGCGGCGCGAGCTGCGGCGCCACGAACGGTCCGACAAGCGATCGGAAGAGGTGGGCTGAGGTGTCATCGGACCTCCGAGCGCGGGTCGAGGCACTGCTGGCGGCCCACGATCCCGCCACCACCGGGCGCCCGGACTTCCTGCGGGCCCGCTTCGACGCCGGCCTCGCCTGGGTGCACTTCCCGGTCAGGCTCGGCGGACTCGGCGCACCCCGGGCCCATCAGGCCCTGGTGGACGCCGAGTTGGCCGCTGCGGGCGCGCCCGACAACGATCCGCGCCGGATCGGGATCGGGCTCGGCATGGCCGCGCCGACCATCCTGCGCTACGGCACCGAGGAGCAGAAGTCCCGCTTCCTGCGGCCGCTGTGGACCGGCGAGGAGGTGTGGTGCCAGCTGTTCAGCGAGCCCGGCGCCGGTTCCGATCTGGCCGCCCTCGCCACCCGGGCGGTGCGCGACGGCGACGACTGGGTGGTCGACGGGCAGAAGGTGTGGACCTCCAGCGCGCACACCGCCCGCTGGGCCATCCTGCTCGCCCGCACCGACCCCGACGTGCCCAAGCACCAGGGCATCACGTACTTCATCTGTGACATGACCGACCCCGGGGTCGAGGTCCGGCCGCTGCGCCAGATCACCGGGGAGGCCGAGTTCAACGAGGTCTTCCTGACCGGCGTACGGATCCCCGACGCCCTCCGCCTCGGCGCCGTCGGCGAGGGCTGGCGGATCGCGCAGACCACCCTCAACAACGAGCGGGTGGCGATCGGCGGCCAGGCCGTCCCGCGCGAGGGCGGCATGATCGGCGTGGTGGCGCAGACCTGGCGCCGGCGGCCGGAGCTGCGCACCCACGAGCTCCACCAGCGGCTGCTGAAGGGCTGGTTGGACGCCGAAGTGATCCGGCTGACCGGCGAGCGGCTGCGCCAGCAGCTGGCGCTCGGCCAGCCCGGCCCCGAGGGCGCGGCGATGAAACTGGCCTTCGCCCGGCTCGCCCAGGAGCTCAGCGGCCTGGAGGTCGAACTCCTCGGTGAGGAGGGCCTGGCGTACGACGACTGGACCATGACCCGGCCGCAGATCGTCGACTTCACCGGGCGCGAGGCCGGGTACCGCTACCTCCGGGCGAAGGGCAACTCGATCGAGGGCGGCACCAGCGAGATCCTGCGGAACATCATCGCCGAACGGGTGCTCGGCCTGCCCGCCGAACCGCGAACCGACAAGGACCTGCCCTGGAAGGAGCTCCCCCGATGAACGCCCCGGTGCTGCTGTACTCGGAGATCGAGGAGGAACTCCGGTCCAGCGTGAGGGACTTGCTGACCGATCACTGCCCGCCGAACGCCGTTCTGGCGCGGTGCGAGGGCCCCGGGCCGTACGACCTCGGGCTCTGGCGGCGGCTGGTGAAGGAGCTGGGAGCGGCCGGGCTCCAGGTGCCGGAGGAGTTCGGCGGGGCGGGCGCCTCGCTGCGCGAAACCGCCGTGGTACTGGAGGAGTTGGGCCGTAGCGCGGCACCGGTGCCGTTCCTCGGGAGTGCGGTAGTGGCCACCGCGGCACTACTGGCCTGCGGCGCGGGCGAGCCGCTGGCCACACTGGCGGAGGACGGGACTGTGGCGGTGCTGACGGTGCCGTTCTCGACACCGCCCGGCAGCGGGTTCCCCGACGGTGTACGGGTCGACGTGGACGGGACGTTGAGCGGGCGGGTGACCTCGGTGGCCGACGCCCTGCCGGCCGCACTGCTGATGGTGCCGGCAGTCGGTGCGGACGGCCCGGGCCTGTACCTGGTGGAGGCGGACGCGCCCGGGGCCGACGTGGTCCGACGGACTTCGCTGGACCTCACCCGGCAGCTGGCCGACGTGACCCTGCACGGCGCGCCCGGGCGGAGGCTGGCCGGTCCGGACACGGCGGCCGCGGTGCTGCAGCGGGCGCTGCTGACCGGGGCCGGGCTGCTGGCCTCGGAGCAGCTGGGCATCGCCGAATGGTGTCTGGCGACGACGGTGGCGCACCTCAAGGAGCGGCGGCAGTTCGGGCGCGTGCTCGGCTCGTTCCAGGCCCTGAAGCACCGGCTGGCCGATCTGTGGCTGGACACGGTGGGGGCTCGGGCGGCGGCGCGGTACGCGGCCGACGCGCTGGCCGGTGACAGCCCGGACACGGCGGTGGCGGTGGCGGTCGCCCAGGCGCACTGCGGAGCGCTCGCGGTGCGCGCGGCGGAGGAGTGCATCCAGTTGCACGGCGGCATCGGGATGACCTGGGAGCACCCGGCACACCTGTATCTCAAGCGGGCCAAGGCGGACCAACTCGCCCTCGGCACACCGGGGTTCCACCGGAGCGCGCTGGCCGCCCTGGTCGACCTGCCGGGCCCGGTGGGCTGACGGCCGGCCGGGGGCGGGCGCGGGAGAGCTCCACCGCCTCGAACCGAAGGGTTCGCCGGCCCCGGAAAGAACGAGCGACAAGCGACCGGGGGACGAGGGAGCGCCGGAGGGGCCCCTCGCACCCCGCCTTCGGCCTGGGGCCGGGTACCCCTGCCCGAGGGCGGGCGAGGAGGACGGGCGGCAGCGCCGACTCCGTCGATCGGCGGCTCCGCCGCGGGGAGCGTCCGGAGGCGAGCGGGCGAGGAGGCGTTGCCGGTCCAGCACTTCCCGCGCCCCCGAGGTGCCCCGAGGTGCTGCCGCGGCCGGCAGTCGGTCGGGCTCAGGCGAGGACGGCGATCCGGCCGACGGAGTCGCCGGCCGCGACGCGCTGGACCGCCTCGGCGGCACGCTCGAGCGGCAGCCGTTCACTCACCAGCGGCCGCACCACGCCCTTGGCCGCCAGTTCGGCCAGTTCGGTGTGCGCCGCCCGGACCGCCTGCGGGTCCTTGGTGTTGTAGAGACCCCAGTGCAGCCCGAGGATCGAGTAGTTCTTCACCAGCGCGTGGTTGAGCCCCGGGGACGGAATGCCGCCGCCTGCGAAGCCGACCACCAGGATGCGACCCTCGAAGGCGATGCACTTGGTGGAGCCGGTGTAGGCGTCGCCGCCGACCGGGTCGAAGACGACGTCGGCGCCGTGCCCGCCGGTCGCCTCCTTGACCACCGCGATGAAGTCCTCGGCCCGCCGATCGATCACCAGGTCGACTCCCAGCTCCCGCGCCCGCGCGGCCTTTTCCGGCCCGCCGACCACCCCGATCACGGTGGCCCCGGCCGCCTTGCCGACCTGGACAGCCGCACTGCCGACCCCGCCCGCCGCGGCGTGCACCAGCAGGGTCTCCCCCGGGCGGAGTCCGGCCCTGCGGTGCAGGCCGAACCAGGCCGTCTGGTAGCCGATGTGCAGCGCCGCCGCCTCGGCGTCGTCCAGTGCGGCGGGTGCCGGGAAGGCACCGTCGGCGGCCATCAGCGTGTACTCGGCGAAGGCTCCGGCCGGCAGCAGCGGCGTCCCGACCACCCGCTCCCCGGCCCGTTCCCCGCCGACCACCTCGCCGCAGAGCTCCACCCCCGGGGTGAACGGCAGTGGCGGACGCACCTGGTACTGGCCCCGGCACAGCAGCGCGTCCGGGAAGTTCACCGCCGCCGCCCGTACCCTGACCAGCAACTGGCCCGCCCCCGGCTCGGGTTGCGGAACGTCCGGGCGCAACTCCATGACGTCCCGCGGCTCACCGAGCGCGCCGACCTGCCAAGCCCTCATTCCGTTCGTCCCTTCTCGCCCTGGTACCCGTCGATGCGCTGCTGAAGCCGGTTCATGCCGTCCAGCCAGCGGTCCGGATCGCCGGCCCTGGCCGTGTAGTAGTCGCCGACCTCGGGGTGCGGCAGGATCAGGAAGGTCTCCGACTCGATGCCGCGCAGCAACGCGGCCGCCACACTAGCCGGTTCGAGCGCGGACTCGGCGAGCAGCACCTGCCCGGCGGGCCCCGAGTCGGCGAGCATCCTGGTCCGTACGCCTTGCGGGCAGACGGCGTGCACCCGCAGGCCCCGGTGGCGGTAGCTGGCCGCGAGCCACTCGGCGAAGGCGAGGGCGCCGTGCTTGCTGACGGCGTACGGCGCCGACCCGAGCATGGTGAGCAGCCCGGCGGCGGAGACGGTGGCGACGAACCGGCCCTCGCCGCGCTCCAGCCAGTCGGGGAGCAGCAGTTCGGCCGCGCGGACGTGGGCCATCACATTGACCTCCCAGGCGCTGGCCCAGGCGGCGGGTGAGGCGTCGGCGCCCCCGGCCGGGGCGACTCCCGCGTTGGCGCAGAAGACGTCGATCCGGCCGAGTGCCCTGCGGGCGGCGCCGATCAGCGCGGCGACGCCCTCGGCCGCCGCGGCGTCGCCCGGCGCGGGGATGCCGCCGATCCGGGCCGCGACCTGTTCGGCCGCCTCGGCGTCCAGGTCGTTGACCACCACCCGGGCTCCCTCGGCGGCGAAGGCCGCGGCGATGGCGGCGCCGATGCCGCGTCCGGCGCCGGTGACGACCACGCCCTGACCGGCGAGCGAGGTGCTCACATCCCACCGCCGAGGGTGACGCCGCCGTCCACCACCAGGGTCTGGCCGGTGATCCACCCGGCGTCCTCGGAGAGCAGGAAGGCGACGGCTCCGGCGACGTCCTCGGGCAGGCCGAGCCGTCCGAGCGGGTAGGCCCGGGCGACCTCCTCCTCGCGGCCGTCGTACAGGGCCTCGGCGAACCTGGTCTTCACCACTGCGGGGGCGACTGCGTTCACCCGGATGCCGGGACCGAGTTCGGCGGCGAGTTCGGTGGTGAGCCGGATCAGCGCCGCCTTGCTGACGCCGTACATGCCGATCCCGACCGAGCTGCGGATGCCCGCGATGGAGGCGACGTTGACGATCGCGCCGCCGTGCCCGCCCATCCAGGCGTCGCGGACGAGCCTGGTCCAGGCGAGCGGCGCGAGCACGTTGACGCCGAGGATCTTGGCGGCGGCGTTCGGTTCGACGTCCAGGATCGAGCCGTACACCGGGTTGATGCCGGTGTTGTTGACCAGGTGGTCGAGCCGTCCGAAGGTCTCGATGGTGCGCTGGACCGCCTCCTGCTGGTGCGCGTCGTCGTCCGCCTTGCCGGCCACGGCGATGGCGTTCTCGGGGCCGCCGAGGTCGCGGACGGCTTCGGCGAGCGGTTCGGGGTTGCGGGCGGTGATGCAGACCTTGGCGCCGCGCTCCACCAGCGTGCGCGCGATGCCGAGGCCGATGCCGCGGCTTGCTCCGGTGACCACGGCCACCCGGCCCTTGAACGAAGGGGTCATCGCCATTCCTCTCGACAGCAGCAGGGCGTCCGGGCCGTACCGGTCCGGACGCTCGGTCTGCGGGCCTGTGACCGAGCTGCGGGCATGTGACTAAGCGCTTGCTTAGCATGTTGGGCACGCGCGACACTGTCAACCACCGCCGCCCCGGGGGAGCGCCGGACGGCGGGAGGGACCGAGCCCATCTGCGAGGATTGCGCCATGACCGATCAGGCAGCCGCCGATCCCCACCCCTGGGATCACCTCGAAGTACCGGCCGGCGAGCGCACCGAGGCCGCCCGGCGGCTGCTGCTCGCCGCCGTGGACTCCTTCGCCCGGCGCGGCTACCACGCCACCACCACCCGTGACATCGCCACCGCCGCCGGAATGAGCCCCGCCGCGCTCTACATCCACTACTCCTCCAAGGCCGCCCTGCTCTCCGAGATCAGCCGGACCGGCCACCAGGCGACCCTCGACCTGGTCGAGCGGGCCGAGGCCGCCGGCGGCGACCCGGTCGAGCAGATGCGCCGCCTGGCCGAGGAGTTCACCACCTGGCACGCCCGCGGCCACACCGTCGGACGGATCGTCAACCACGAGCTGCACGCCCTGCCGGAGGAGGACTTCGCGGCCGTCGCCGAACTGCGTCGCCGGATCGAGGACACCGTCCGCCGCATCATCGAGGCCGGCGTCGCCACCGGCGCCTTCACGGTCCCCGACGTCCGCACCGCCGCCCGCGCGGTCACCTCACTCGGCATCGACGTCTCCCGCTGGTACAGCGAACGCAGCACCGAGACCCCGGAGGAACTCGGCCGCCGCTACGGCATCCTGGTCCTCCGCATGCTCGGCGCCGCGGTCTGAGTACGACTCGCCTGCCCAGCTCGTCCGGCCGCGGTTCCCGGCTTCGGCCGGCGGGTGTGTCGAGCACCGGGGCGAACTCCGCGCGGATGCGCGCGGCGAGGTCCGGGACGAGCAGGCTGTTCGCGTGGAGGAGGCCAGGGTCGTAGCCCACAGGTACCAGGCCCCAGCGTTCCCAGTCGAGGATGGCCAGCGGGGCGGTCAGGTTGCCCCAGTGCAGGTCACCGTGGCCGGTCACGCGCTCGACTCTCTCGGGCGCGGGGATGCCGAGGAACTGCGGGAATGCCTTGTCGATCCAGCCAGACCGCACGGTGGTCCGGACGCCTTCCGCCTGGCTCAGGTGCTCGAAGGCTCGGCTCAGACTCTGCCACCACTCGTCCGGCAGGCCGGGGTTTTGGGCCAGGTCCGGCCGGTCGGGCGAGATGACGGGATGCGCGATGTAGTCCGTGACCTCCGCCTTGTAGGCGTGAGGGTCCTCGGTCCAGTCCATCACGTCGTGCAACTTGGGACGCGGCACATCATCCGGGATCAGGACCGACGCACCGACGATGCCCTCGCCCTGGTTCCGGCCCGCGTTCGCCATGGCGGTGGAGGCCACGCGCAACCAGAGGTCACCGGCTCGGCGGCTGATTGTGCAGCCGAGGAACCCCCACACGGGATTCCCGGTGCACTTCAGCCCGAGGAGGGCCGCCGCGCTCGCGTGCGCGGTCTCCATGCGGGGTCGGGTCTCCTCATCCGGCGGCGAGTGCATCGATCACGCTCCTGAGTCGGTCGCCATCCAGGGGGACGGCCACGGCCTTTGCCGCATCGTCCCAGTGATTCACGGTGCTCGCGGACAGCAGCACCACTCGATCCGCCAGCAGTACGAGAACACCTACATCGGCCGCCCCATCGGTGGCGAGCCAACCGTCAACGACGAGGCCGACGGCATCCGCTTCGTCCAGCCCGCAGACCTCGACCAGTACGAGTACGACACCCACCCCAGCCTGCGCCAGCAGATCGGCGACTATCTCGCCGGCACCTACCCCACCTCGGCTGATTGATCAAATCTGATGCAGCATCGGCAGCGCCAACTACCCTGGCAGCCATGGACTGGCTGGAACGAGTGGCGAAGCTGAGACGGTGGACGAACAACGAAGTCCGCGCTCCGCACAAGCCGTTGCTGCTGCTCTACGCCCTCGGGAGCTACCAGCAGGATGCCGACGGCGAACTGCGTTACAGCGTGGTCGAGGAGGAGCTCAAGCGGCTGCTCGCCGAGTACGGGCCGTCGCACCCGACGACCCCGGCCTACCCCTTCCACCACCTGGTCAGCGACGGCGTCTGGGAGGTCAGAACCGACCGCGGACAGGGGAGTCCAGGTAGCGGAGTCGGGGTCCTGCGCTCCAGCGGAGCCACCGGCAGGCTCGCGTCCGACCTGCGGGCGGCGCTCGCCAAGGAACCGTCGCTGCTGAGCCGGCTGGTCCGGGTGCTGCTGGACACCCACTTCCCGCCGTCCCTGCACGTCGACCTGTGCGAAGCCGTCGGTCTCGACCTGGAGCTCGCCGAGACCGGGCCCGTGCACGGTACGGATGCCGCGACCCGGCGGCAACGTGATCGGCGGATGCGTGAACTCATACTCACCGCCTACGAGTTCCAGTGCGCGTTCTGCGGCTACGACGGGGCGCTGGGGGCGAGCACGGTCGGGCTGGAGGCCGCTCACGTGCGCTGGTGGTCGCACGACGGGCCGGACGAGGCCGACAACGGCCTGTGTCTGTGCTCGCTGCACCACAAGCTCTTCGACAAGGGGGTCCTGGGCCTCGGGGACGGCCACCGCATCCTCGTCTCCCAACGGTTCGTCGGCCGCAGCGAGGCCAGCCGACAGCACGTGCTCGCGCTCGCCGGCCGGCCGGTCATCGGCCCTCAGCCGGGCGTCCCACCGGTGGCGAGGCGGCACCGCGAGTGGCACGCCCGGCAGGTCTTCCACGGCGCACCCCGGGCGCCCGTGGACCAGCCCGTGCACACCGGCTGACAGGGGCGGCGGGTTGCCACCGTGTCGAGCACTCTCGCCGTTGCCGTCGGCTACCGATCGGACGGACCTCCCCTAGGCCCAGGCCCGAGTCAGAGCCTCGGCGCGACAGTCAGCTGGGCGGCCAGGGAGATGAAGGCGCGGATCTTGGCGCTCTCGGTGTCGGCGCGCCAGACCAGGGCGCCGTTGGCGGGTGCCATGCCGGTGAGGGGCCGGTGCGTCACGTCCGGGTGGCGGTAGAGGCGGAACAGTCCTTCGTGGGTGGCCCAGACCATGTCGAAGGCGGCGACCCGGTTGAACGCCTCCTGGTAGGTCCGGCCGCCGGCTCCCCGGGTCAGCGGTCTCCCGAGCGGGGTGAACGGGGGGAGCAGGTCGAGGCGGAGCGCCTCCGGCAGGCCGGCCGGGCCGTCGAGCACCACCCAGTCGGCCAGATCCTCGATGTCGACGCTCTCACGGGCTGCCAGCGGGTGGCCGGTGCCGACCGCCACGGCGCGCCGGTAGGAGACCAGGACCGGGCCGACCCTCAGGTCCGGCTCGGCGACCGGGAGCAGGGTCAGCAGCACGTCCACCTCGCCGCCGCGCAGCGGCCCGCGCAGATCGGCCCACGGCACCTCGATGGTGCTGATGTCGCAGGCCGGATGGCGGCGCCCGAAGACCGCGACCACCTCGGACAGCGGCGGGCCGTTCAGACAGCCCAGGAAGCCGACCCGCAGCGTGCCGACCACCCCCTGGGCGATGGTGCGCGCCTCCTCGAAGCTCGTCCTGAGGCCCTCGTACGCGGCACCGAGGCTGCGCCGGGTGTGTTCGCCCAACGGGGTGAGTGCGACCCGCCGGCTGGTGCGGGTGAACAGCAGTCCGCCGATCCGGCGCTCCAGCGCCCGGATCAGCTGGCTGACCCGGGACTGGGACAGCCGTAACCGCTCCGCCGTGCGGCCGAAGTGCAGTTCCTCCGCCAGGACGAGAAAGGTCTCGATCTCCGTCAGGTCCATCGCCATCCCCCGTATCGATCAGCGTGGCTGATGGATTGTGCTCCAGTTCGACATTGATCGTCCATGGACCCGCTGCCAGGCTGACGGTGACGAACAGTCAACTGGGTTGAAGATTCGACGTGGAGTCATTCGTGATCGTTGTCACCGGTGCCACCGGCACCGTTGGTTCGAAGGTCGTCGCCGGGCTGCGCGAGCGCGGCGAGAGCGTGCGGGCGCTGGTCCGCGACACCGCCGACGTCCCGGCGGAGTGGGACGAGGGAGTGGAACCGGTCGCCGCCGACTTCGCGGACCCGGCCTCGCTGGACGCCGCGCTGGCGGGTGCGGACGTGATCTACCTGCTGGTCGCCGTGCACTCGGAGATGGCCGCGCACGAGCGGAACGTGATCGACGCCGCGGTCCGCACCGGGCGGCGCCCGCGGATCGTGATGCACGGCGCCGCCGGGCTGGAGTACCGCCCGGAAGGGGTGCGGTTCGTCGGCGCGCACGTCGCCGGGTACGACCACCTGCTGGCCAGCGGGCTGCCCTGGACCGTGGTGGCGCCCAACGGCTTCTACCAGAACTTCCTCGGCCAGGCCGAGTCGGTGAAGGCCGGCCGACTGGCGGTTCCGGGCGGCGAGGGCGCGGTGTCGTACGTCGACGCGCGCGACGTCGCCGATGCGGCCGTGCAGGCGCTGACCACCGAGGGGCACGACGGCCGCATCTACACCCTGACCGGCCCGGCCGCACTGACGCACGCCGAGATCGCCGCCGAGCTCGGCACGGTCGCCGGGCGGGCGGTCGAGTACCTGGCCGTGGAGCCCGAGGCGGCGCTCACCGAGATGCTCAAGGCGGGCTGGGACGCCTGGCGGGCCGAGGGAATGGTTGAGCTGTACGGGCTCTACGCGGCCGGGCACGCCGCCACGGTGAGCGCGGACGTGGAGAAGCTGACCGGGCGGCCGGCGCGCTCCTTCGCCGACTTCGCCACCGAGCACTCGGCGGTCTTCGAGTAGGCGACCGACCCTGCGGGCGGTTGACCGCGGGGGCGGACGGCCGAACCGCCCGGCACCGGGACATCGCTCCACGACCCTGGTCACCCGCGGTCGGTGTCGCGGACCGGCGGGCCGGCCGGCAGGGGGCGCGAGCCGCGCCTTCACACGCCGGCCGGCCTGCGGACGCGAGGCGTACGGCCCCTCGGGCACTGACCGGTGCCCGGCGGCACGGACGCGGGTAACGCACCGGGGACGTCGTTCCGCACCGCCGACGCAGACTCCGTACGGCCGGCGCGGGCTCCGTGAAGCCGGCGCCGATGGCGCCCAACCAGCCGATCGCGCCTACTGGTCGCTGATGACCGAGAACACGCCGCCCTCCGCGTCACGCAGCCGGGCCACCCTCCCGTACGGGGAGTCGCTCGGGTCGTCCACCACCGCCCCGCCGAGGGCGATCGCGTGGTGCACCGCGGCATCCGTGTCGGCCACCGAGAAGAACACCTCCCAGTGCGGGACCACCTCGGTGGCCGTACGCAGCGCGGCCACGCTGCGGCCCTCGGAGCGCAGCACGACCCGCTCGTGCTCGTAGCGCACCTCGAAGTGCGCCGGGTCGCGGCTGTCCCAGAGGAAGACCTCGCCGTAGAAGAGCGCGGCGGCGAACGGGTCCACCGTGCGCAGCTCGATCCAGACGGCGGCACCGGGCGATTTCACCCAGGTGGCGCAGCCGAGGTCGCCCTCCCAGATGCCGAAGGCCGCACCGAACAGGTCGGCGGCGAGCGCGACGCGTCCGGCGTCGAAGGCCAGCGGGCCGACCGCGACGGTCGCGCCGCGCTCCCTCACCCGGGCGGCAGCCTCGTTGGCACTCTCGATGCCGAAGTACGTGGTCCAGGCGACGGGCGGTTGCCAGTCCCCGGCGGCCACGCCGATGCCCGCGACCTCCACGCCGTCCACCACCGCGCGCAGATACGGCCCCCAGCGGTCGGGGCCGGGTTCGAAGGTCCAGCCGAGCAGTGGCCCGTAGAAGGCCCGGGCGTCCTTGAGGTCGCGCGCCATCAGGCTGACCCAGCACGGGGTGGCCGGTACGCAGCGTACGGTGACGGTTTGCTCGCTCATTCGGACGTACCCCTTCCGGTGCCGGCAGGTCTCAGCGTAGGGGCAGCGCCGGGCCACGGCACGGTCCGCCTCGCGGGGCTCTGGGCAGGTCGGGCGCCGTGGCGGGCCCCCACCGTCCGGCTGCGACCGCCGCCGGGACGTCCCGGCGGCGCCCGCCACGCGCCCGGCGCGGCAAAGTCCCCTCGGTAGCCGCGCCGCCCTCCGGCTCAACTCGGCTGCCAGCCCCGCGGGTCGACACCGCCGGGGACCGGCGCGCCCTGGTCGTAGGGGGCGCGGGTCAGTACGAAGCTGCCGATGTCCAGGTGGCTCACCGCACCGTCCGCCGTCCGGGCCACCCGGAGCGTCTCCCCCGCGTAGTAGCCGTCCAGACCGGTCCAGGTACCGTCCGGCTCGGCCCGGAAGCGGGATCCCCGGCCCGAGCCACCCATCGGTGCGAGCTCCAGCGCGCGGTCGGCGCGCAGCCGCAGGACGTGCGCCGAGGGCCCCCAGTACCAGGGGCCGGTCAGCGCGACCAGCTCCGGATCGGCCTCGGGCAGCGGGCGCCAGGGCTCCGGTAGGCGGGGTTCGCGCTCGGCGACGATCCGGATCAGGTCGGCGGCGATCACCGGGACCGGGGCCCCGGAGGTCACGTTGGACAGCACCACGGCGGCCAGGTCGTCCTCCTCGCTCACCCAGAGCGTGGCCAGGAAGCCGGGCATCGAACCGGTGTGGCCGAACAGCACCCTGCCGTCCTCCCGCCACAGTTGCACACCGAGCCCGTACGAGGAGGTCCACTCCGGTCCGTCCGGCTGCGCCGCGGGACGGCGCATCTCGGCGACGGCGGCGGGGCTCAGCACCTGCTCGTGCCCGGTGGCCAGGAACGCCGCCCAGTGGGACAAGTCCGCTGCGGTGGACCAGAGTTGACCGGCCGGTGCCATCACCCCCGTGTCCTCCAGCGGTTCGGGCAGCATGACGTCCGCCCACGGGTGCACCGCGAACCCTCCGGCGTGCGGCGGCCGGGGCGACAGGGTGGTCCGGGTCAGGCCGAGCGGGTCCAGCACCTCGCGGCGCAGCACGTCGCCCCAGGGCTCCCCGCGCAGCCGCTCGACCAGGGCGCCCAGCAGGGCGTAACCGGTGTTGGAGTAGTGGTAACGGCGTCCGGTCGGGTGCCGCATCGGCTGCTCGCCGAGCACGTCCGCGAGCTCGGGCCGCAGGGCCCCCGGTGTCCGCTCCCACCAGGGGCCCGGCGTCTCGGAGGCCAGGCCGGAGGTGTGGGACAGGAGTTGGGCGATGGTCAGCCGGCCGACGGAGGTACCGGGCAGGTGCCGCTCCAGCGGGTCGGTCAACTCCAGCAGGCCCTCCTCCCGTAGGCGCATGACCAGCACGGCGGCGAAGCCCTTGGTGAGGGAGCCGATCCGGTACTGCACGTTCTCGTCCGGCCGGTGGTCGTCGATCATGCTCCGCCCGTCGGACCAGATCAGGTGCCCGCCCCGGACCACCGCACCCACCAGCGACGGTGTGCGCCCCTCCGCCTGCCCGACGGCCAGCCGGTGCAACAGGGCTCGCCGGGTGGCGGGAAGCAACTCCTCGACTGGAAAGGACATCTGACTCCTCGTTCCCGTTCGTGTCCGGCTCGGCGCGGCCGACCATACCCCGGGC
>NZ_JBSFJU010000033.1:0-88274 GCF_053598215.1 Kitasatospora sp. NPDC001175
CGTAGCGGGCGGCGTCGGTGTCCAGCACCGGCTGCCAGGCGCCCGGGAGCGGCAGCCCGGTGCGGTAGCCGCGGCGCACCACGGGAGAGAAGTTGGCCCCACGGTGTTGCTGCGGCAGCCGCTCAGGCGGTCGGCACGGAGGCCACGCCCGGGGCCAGGAAGCGCTTGCCGTTGACGCGCTCCGAGACGCCCTCACGGTCCAGGTACGGGGTGAGCCCGCCCAGGTGGAAGGGCCAGCCGGCGCCGGTGATCATGCACAGGTCGATGTCCTGCGCCTCGCCGACGACGCCCTCGTCCAGCATCAGGCCGATCTCCTGCGCCACGGCCTCCAGGACCTTGGCGAGGACCTGCTCCTCCGTCAGCACGGTGTCGCCGAAGGAGAGCAGCGCCAGGACCTCGGGGTCGATGACCTGCTGGCCGTCCTGCCAGATGTAGAAGCCGCGCTTGCCGGCCTTGACCAGCTTGGTGAGGTTCTCGGAGACGGTGTACCGGTCCGGGAAGGCCGCGGCGAGGGTCTCCGACACGTGCAGGGCGATGGCCGGGCCGACCAGCTCCAGCAGCACGATCGGGGACATCGGCAGGCCGAGCGGCAGCACGGCCTTCTCCACCGTCTCGATCGGGGTGCCCTCGTCGATGGCGCCCTGGATCGCGTCCATGAAGCGGAGCAGGATCCGGTTCACCACGAACGCCGGGGCGTCCTTGACCAGAACGGCGGTCTTCTTCAGCTTCTTGGCGACCGCGAAGGCGGTGGCCAGCGAGGCGTCGTCGGTCTTCTCCGCACGGACGATCTCCAGCAGCGGCAGGATCGCGACCGGGTTGAAGAAGTGGAAGCCGACCACGCGCTCCGGGTGCTGGAGCTTGGACGCCATCTCGGTGACCGACAGCGAGGAGGTGTTGGTGGCCAGGATCGTGGTCGGCGAGACCACGGCCTCCAGCTCGGCGAAGACGTTCTGCTTGACGCCCATCTCCTCGAACACGGCCTCGATCACGAAGTCCGCGTCGCCGAAGGCCACGGCCTTGTCCAGGTGGCCGGAGACCAGGCCCTTGAGCTTGTTGGCCTTGTCCTTGCCGATCCGGCCCTTCTCCAGCAGCTTCTCGATCTCGCCGTGGACGTAGCCCACGCCCTTGTCGATGCGCTCCTGGTCGATGTCGGTCAGCACGACCGGCACCTCCAGCCGGCGGGCGAACAGCAGCGCCAGCTGGGAGGCCATCAGGCCGGCGCCGACGACGCCGACCTTGGAGACCGGGCGGGCCAGCGACTTGTCCGGGGCTCCGAAGGGCCTCTTGGCCCGGCGCTGCACCAGGTTGAACGCGTAGATGCCGCTGCGCAGCTCGCCGCTCATGATGAGGTCGGCCAGCGCCACGTCCTCGGCGTCGAAGCCCGCCTGCAGGTCCTGGTCCTTGACCTGCTGGATGATGTCCAGCGCCTTGTAGGCGGCGGGAGCGGCCCCGTGCACCTTGGCGTCGGCGACCATCCGGCCCCAGGCGACGGCGTCGTCCCAGGCCTTGCCGCGGTCGATCTCCTCGCGCTCGACGACCGTCTCGCCCTTGAGGACCTTGGCCGCCCAGAGCAGCGACTGCTCCAGGAAGTCGGCCGGCTCGAACATCGCGTCGGCGATGCCGAGCTCGAAGACGTCCTTGCCCTTGAGCTGCTTGTTCTGGCTCATCGAGTTCTCGACGATGACCTTGACGGCCTTCGCCGGACCGATCAGGTTCGGCAGGATGGTGCAGCCGCCCCAGCCGGGGACCAGGCCGAGGAAGACCTCGGGCAGCGAGAACGCCGGGACGCCCGCGCTGACGGTGCGGTAGGTGCAGTGCAGGCCGACCTCGACACCGCCGCCCATCGCCGCGCCGTTGTAGAAGGCGAAGCTGGGGACGGGCAGCGCGGCGATCCGCTTGAAGACCTCGTGGCCGCCCTTGCCGATGGCCAGCGCGTCCTCGCGCTCCTTGAGGAGCTCGACGCCCTTGAGGTCGGCGCCGACCGCGAAGATGAACGGCTTGCCGGTGACGGCGACCGCGACGATCTTCTGCTCGGCGGCCTCGGCCTCGACCTGGTCCAGCGCCTCGGACAGCTTCAGCAGCGAGCCCGGGCCGAAGGTGGTCGGCTTGGTGTGGTCGAAGCCGTTGTCCAGGGTGATCAGCGCCAGCCTGCCCGCCTGCAGCGGCAGGTCGAGGTGGCGGACGTGCGCGGTGGTGACGACCTCGCCGGGGAACAGCTCGGCGCCGCGGGTCAGCAGCTCAGTGGTGCTCGTCATCGTCACTTACCACCCTCGAAGTGCGGGTTCTCCCAGATGACCGTTCCACCCATGCCGAAGCCGATGCACATGGAGGTCAGGCCGTAGCGGACGTCCGGGCGCTGCTCGAAGCGCCGGGCCAGCTGGGTCATCAGACGGACGCCGGAGGAGGCCAGCGGGTGGCCGAAGGCGATCGCACCACCGTACGGGTTGACGCGCTCGTCGTCGTCGGCGATGCCGAAGTGGTCGAGCATGGCCAGCACCTGGACGGCGAAGGCCTCGTTGATCTCGAACGCGCCGATGTCCTCGATCGTCAGGCCGGCCTTGGCCAGGGCCTTCTCGGTCGCCGGGACCGGGCCGATGCCCATGACCTCGGGCTCGACGCCCGCGAAGGCGTAGGAGACCAGGCGCATCTTGACCGGAAGGCCGAGCTCCTCGGCGACGTCCTCGGCGGCCAGCAGCGAGGCGGTGGCACCGTCGTTCAGACCGGCCGCGTTGCCGGCGGTGATGTTGCCGTGCGGGCGGAACGGGGTCTTGAGGCCCGCCAGCGACTCCATCGTGGTGCCCGGGCGCATCGGCTCGTCGACCGTCGCCAGGCCCCAGCCGGTCTCGCCGACCTCGGGGTTGGTGTTGCGGATCGCGATCGGCACCAGGTCGGGCTGGATGTCGCCGTTGGCGTACGCCTTGGCGGCCTTCTCCTGGGAGCGCACGGCGTAGGCGTCGCAGCGCTCCTTGGTGATGTGCGGGAAGCGGTCGTGCAGGTTCTCCGCCGTCATGCCCATGAACAGGGCGGACTCGTCGACCAGCTTCTCGGAGACGAACCGCGGGTTCGGGTCGACGCCCTCGCCCATCGGGTGGCGGCCCATGTGCTCGACGCCACCGGCGACGACGATGTCGTACGCGCCGAAGGCGATGCCGCCCGCGGTGGTGGTGACGGCGGTCATCGCGCCGGCGCACATGCGGTCGATGGCGTAGCCGGGAACGGACTTCGGCAGGCCGGCGAGCAGTCCGGCGGTACGGCCGATGGTCAGACCCTGGTCGCCGATCTGCGTGGTCGCGGCGATGGCGACCTCGTCGATGCGTTCGACGGGCAGGTTCGGGTTGCGGCGCACGAGCTCGCGGATGCACTTGACGACCAGGTCGTCGGCGCGGGTCTCGTGGTAGATGCCCTTCGGGCCGGCCTTGCCGAACGGGGTGCGGACGCCGTCGACGAAGACGACGTCCCTCGCGGTACGAGGCACGGGGGCTCTCCTCCCAGGGGACATGACGTTTAGCGCAGTCGACGTCACAGATGGAGCGGCGCTGCTTCACGGCCATGCTACCCGCCGGTAACTAGCTTGCCCAGGGGCAGCACCCCCATCACCCCATGTGTCCCGCACCACGTCAATCGGCCTGGAAACGACCAGGTACGCGGACAGGGGCGCGGGGGAGCGCGAGCCGGAAGGCGACCGCCGCCGGGCCCGAGCCCGCACAGGCGGGATGCCGTACCCCGCCCGGTGCGGGCCGGCGCGGCACCCTGCTTCCGCTTCGCGCGTCTCCCCGCGCCCCTGATCGTTCACCCGCCTGCCCGGAGCTCACCCCGGGCGGCCGGAGTCTCAGCCCCGGACCGTCCCGTTGGCGGCCTTGACGAACACCGCCGAGATGGCCGGAGCCACCAGGTCGACCTGCCAATTCCGGGCGCCCAGCGCCAGCAGTGCCGACCCGACCGCGTCCACCGTGAGCAGGGCAGGCGGCTCCCAGCAGACCCGTCGCACCAGCTCCGGGGTGATCAGGTTCTCGGCCGGCAGCCGCTTCACCTCGGCCAGCTCGGTGACGGCCGCGCGGGCCCCCGAGAGTCGCGCCGCGGCCACCGGGTCCTTCTCCGCCCAGGCCCGCGGCGGCGGCGGCCCGTCATGCGGCGCGGTGGCCGGCGGCAGCTCGGTCTCCGGGATCTCCCGGGCCCGGTCCAGCGCGGCCAGCCACTGCTCCAGCTGCCGCCGGCTGATCCGCGGCCCGAACCCCTGCACCATCTGCAGTGCGGCCACGTTCTGCGGCATCGCCAGCGCCGCGTTGACGATCGCGGCGTCCGGCAGTACCCGCCCGGGCGAGACGTCCCGCTCCCGCGCGATCTTGTCCCGGGTCTGCCACAGCTCCCGGACGGCGGCCAGCTGACGGCGGCGCCGCACCTTGTGCAACTGCGAGGTGCGGCGCCACGGGTCCACCCGGGGGGCGGGCCTGGGTGCGTCGGCGATGGCGGCGAACTCCTCCAGGGCCCAGCCGAGCTTGCCCTGGGCGTCCAGCTCCTGTTCGAGTGCGTCCCGCAGCTCGACCAGCACCTCGACGTCCAGGGCGGCGTACCGCAGCCAGGGCTCCGGCAGCGGACGGGTCGACCAGTCCACCGCGGAGTGCTCCTTGGCCAGTGACAGACCGAGCACGCTCTCGGTCATCGGGCCGAGTCCGACCCGGGGGAAGCCCGCGATCCGGCCGGCCAGCTCGGTGTCGAACAGCCGGGACGGCCGCATTCCGACCTCGGAGAGGCAGGGCAGGTCCTGGGTCGCCGCGTGCACCACCCACTCGGTGTCGGCCAGCGCGGCGCCGAGGGCGCTGAGGTCGGGGCAGGCGATCGGGTCGATCAGCGCGGTGCCGGCGCCGGCCCGTCGCAGCTGGATCAGGTACGCCCGCTGTCCGTAGCGGTACCCGGAGGCCCGCTCGGCGTCGACTGCGACCGGGCCGCTGCCCGCGGCGAAGGCGGCGATCGTCTCGGCGAGCACCCGCTCGTCCACCACCACGGGTGGCAGTCCCTCCCTGGGCTCAAGGAGCGGGACCGGGGCTGTCTCTTCTGGGATGGCTGCTACGGCGTCGGTCACCCCCCAAGAGTACGACGGCGGCCGGAACCGGGAAGGTTGTCGGACTGGTCAGAAGGTACTCAGACGTCCTCCTGCCCAGTCGACACGCTCAACGACGCGCCCAAGTTCGCCCGGATGGCCCCCCGCCCGGACGGACCTGACCTGGGCTTCGGGGAAAACCGGCAGCCCGGAGGAAACGTTCCTCCGGGCTGCCAATCGAACTGTCTGTCGTTGCTGGGGCTGCGGTGCGGCACGCGGACGTCGGCGGAGCTCAGTGGATGATGCCGGTCCGCAGGGCGACCGCGACCATCCCGGCCCGGTCTCCGGTGCCCAGCTTGCGGGCGATCCGGGCCAGGTGGCTCTTCACCGTCAGCGCGGACAGGCCCATCGCGACGCCGATCGCCTTGTTGGACTGCCCTTCGGCGACCAGCCGCAGCACCTCCACCTCGCGGCCGGACAGCTCGCGGTAGGCGGCGGGCTGCACACCGGGAGCGCCGGGAGCGCCGGGTGCCCCCGGGGCGCCGACCGCACCGGGCATGCCCGGCATCCCGGGCCGCCGCATCCGGCCGCCCAGTCCGGCGGCACCGAGCGGCAGCCCGGGACGGCCGGGCATGGCGATGTTGGTGCGGGTGCCGGTGACCACGTAGCCCTTGACACCGCCCGCGAGCGCGCTGCGGACCGCGCCGATGTCGTCGGCGGCGGAGAGCGCCAGGCCGTTGGGCCAGCCCGCCGCGCGGGTCTCGGCCAGGATGGTCAGGCCGGAGCCGTCCGGGAGGTGGACGTCGGCGACGCAGATGTCGCGCGGGGTGGCGACCCGAGGACGGGCCTCGGCGATCGAGGAGACCTCGATGACATCGCGGACACCCAGCGCCCACAGGTGCCGGGTGACGGTGTTCCGGACACGGGGATCGGCGATGACCACCATCGCGGTGGGCTTCGTCGGGCGGTATGCGACCACGTTTGCGGGGTGCTCAAGAAGGACCGACACCAGGGGCCTCCTGCGGGGAGTGGCGGACGGAACCCCGAGGGGGCGGTCGGGTCGTTCCGCGTTTGGAAAGGGTCACAGACACCTTCGGCATCAACCGTGTCCGGCTTTAGCGAAAGATCACGATCTAGTGAGTAACAATACGGACAAATCGCGCAAATGACTGATGCGACATGCCCTGAAATCGCACGGATTCGATCGAAAGCAACGCTTACCGATCAGGACTGGACGGCGAATTGACGCAGACCGGGGTCGAAGTCATGCGGCGTCAGTCCTGCGGGTGGCGTTGGCCGCGGCCGGCCTCGAACGGGCCGTCCGTCGCTCCTCAGTGGGAGCGCGGGCGCCGCCGCGCGGGCATCGGGACCACCCCGCCGAGTGACGGCGAGTCCGGCAGCGGTGCCACCGTGCTCGGCGGCAGGCCGGCGCAGGCGCAGAGCAGATCGCCCCAGGCCGCCAGGTGTCGCTCGAACCGGCCGTCCGCCGGGGTCCAGGAGGCGCGGATCTCGATCTCGGTGGACGGCTCCCGGTCGGACAGCGCGCCGAAGTAGTGCGAGGAGGCGTGGGTGACCGTGCCGCCCGGCTCGGCGTAGCCGGCACCGTGCGAACGCAGCGCGTCCAGCAGCCAGGACCAGCCAACCTCGGAGAGCATCGGGTCGTCGGCGATCTCGGGCTCCAGCTCGGCCCGGGTCAGGGTGACCACCCGGAAGTCGCCGTGCCAGGCCTCCTGGCCGGCCGGGTCGTGCAGCAGTACCAGCCGGCCGTCCGCCAGTTCCTCGCCCTCCACCTCGACGGTGGCGGTGAGCGCGTACGTGTAGGGGGCCAGCCGCCGGGGCGCCGGGGCGGGCGAGAGCTGCACCTCGGGCCGCAGCCGCGCCGTGCCGAGCACCTCGACCGCTGCGCGGAACTCGATCGGCGCCGACTCCTTGCCCGTTCCGCCACCTTGTGCGGGGTGCCCGCCGACCGCTGCCATGAGCGGAAGCCTAGGTGGGCCGACGCCGCAATCCGAGCACATTTCGCACCTGCGGCGCGCCGGGGCGGGTGCTCTCGAAGATCTTGGAGGAACGCACGACTCGCCGTCGGGGGCGCGGTCCGGGACACATGCGAAGATTTGCACCGTGAGTGAGACTTCCGCGGCGACCCCGCCAGCCCAGACCGGTCAGCATTCCCCCGCGCGCCGGGGCGCGGCGTACGACTCCCCGTTCCTGCGCGCCGCGCGCCGCGAGCCGGTGCCGCACACCCCGGTGTGGTTCATGCGCCAGGCCGGCCGCTCGCTGCCCGAGTACCTCAAGGTGCGCGAGGGCATCCCGATGCTGGAGTCCTGCACCCGGCCTGAGCTGGTGAAGGAGATCACCCTCCAGCCGGTGCGGCGGCACAAGGTGGACGCGGCGATCTTCTTCAGCGACATCGTGGTGCCGCTGAAGGCCATCGGCGTCGGCGTCGACATCGTGCCGAAGATCGGCCCGGTGATCGCCGACCCGATCCGCACCTTCGACGACCTCCAGCGGCTGCGCCCGCTGGAGCCGGACGACATGCCCTACGTCACCGAGGCCGTCGGCATGCTGGTCGAGGAACTCGGCACCACCCCGCTGATCGGCTTCGCCGGCGCCCCGTTCACCCTGGCCAGCTACCTGGTCGAGGGCGGCCCGTCGAAGAGCCACGAGCAGACCAAGGCCATGATGTACGGCCAGCCCGAGCTGTGGGCCGCGCTGGTCGACCGGCTGGCCGACATCACCGCCGCCTTCCTGAAGATCCAGATCGAGGCGGGCGCTTCGGCGGTCCAGCTCTTCGATTCCTGGGTCGGCGCGCTCGCCCCGGACGACTACCGCCGCTCGGTGATGCCCGCGAGCACCAAGGTCTTCGAGGCCGTCGCCCGCTACGGCGTGCCGCGGATCCACTTCGGCGTCGGCACCGGCGAACTACTGCACCTGATGGGCGGGGCCGGTGCCGACGTGGTCGGGGTGGACTGGCGGGTGCCGCTGAACGTCGCCGCCGAGCGGGTCGGCCCGGGCAAGGCCCTCCAGGGCAACCTCGACCCGGCCGTCCTCTTCGCACCCACCCGCGTGGTCGAGACCAAGGCCCGCGAGGTGCTGCACGCCGCCCAGGCGCTCGGCGACAGCGGCCACATCTTCAACCTCGGTCACGGCGTGATGCCGAACATGGACCCCGACGCGCTGACCAGGCTGGTCGAGTTCGTCCACGAGACCAGCGCGCGGTAGCGGCCCCTCCCGGGCAACCGGCAGGCGCCTTCGCGGAGCTGCCCGGTTGCCCGGTTGCTTCGGGGATCAGCGGGTGAACCGGGCAGCCAGGTACTGCTCCCAGGTGCGCCGGCCCACCGCGCGGTCCGGCGCGGTGAGCGCGCCGGAGCGGAAGGCCGCGCCGATCCTCCCCGGGATTCGCACCGCCAGCACCGGGCGGCGCTTGCCCGCCGCCCACAGCCAGCCCCTGGCCAGCTCGGCCACCGGGTACACCCGGGGGCCGGCCAGGTCCGGCACCCGGCCCGCTGGTGCTCCGAGCGCCAACTCGACCAGCCGGTCGGCCACTTCACCCTGGCTCACCGGCTGGCAGACGGTCCCGGACGGCACCGGGACGACCGGGAGCCGGGACAGCACTCCGAACGCCGCGTTGAGCAGTTCGGGGAACTGGGTGGCGCGCAGGTTGGTCCAACCGAGCCCTGATGCCGCCAGCATCCGCTCGCCCTGCAGCTTGACCGCGTAGTAGGGGTAGGGGATCCGGTCGACGCCGACGATCGAGATGTTGACGACGTGCCCGACCCCGGCGCGCTCCGCCGCCGCGAGCAGGTTCTCCATGGCGGGGACGTCCTGCTTGAAGTGCCGGGCGTCGCTGGCGCAGTGGACGACCGTACGGACGCCGTCGAGCGCCGCGTCCAGCCCCGTGCCGGCCGCAAGGTCGCCGGTGAACCAGGCCACCCCGGGATCCTCGGGCAGCGCCGTCCGCCGGGTCAGCGCCCGCACCGGCGCCCCCGTCCCGCGCAGGCGCCGCACCACCTCGCGCCCCAGCACCCCGGTCGCCCCGGTCACCAGCACCGTGTTCTCCATCGCTCCGCCTCTCCGTGTCGTACCGCCGTCGGCAGGAAGAGGACGGGGCAGGCCGGTCGGATGTGACAGTCCTCCTCGAACGATTTTTCTGATGGTGATCCCAGGGAGATTCCGTGGCGTCGGCTTCGCGTCAGCGACTAGCTTGTAGCCATGAGCGAGCTGCCTGACTGGATGTATCCGCCCCGCGAGGAGGGCTGGTTCGCCGAGGATCTCGATGGTCTGCCCAACCTGCCTCGGCACACCGAACTCGTGGACGGAGCGCTGGTCTTCATGATGTCCCCGCAGCGGTCCTGGCACAGCCGTGTGATCTCCGGGCTGACCCGCGCGCTGGAGCCCCAGCTGCCGGACGGCGTCGAAGTCGAGCGGGAGATGACCATCCGGCTGGACAAGCGGAATCGCCCGGAGCCCGATCTGGTCGTGACCACGGCGGCCTACGAGCCTGACCGGACGTGGTTCGCTCCGTCCGACGTCGTCCTGGTGGTGGAGGTCGTGTCGCCGGAGTCCGCTCACCGCGACCGGACGGTCAAGGTGCGCAAGTACGCCGAGGCGGGGATTCCGCACTACTGGCGGATCGAGGAGGAGACCGGCCTGCCGGTCGCCCACGTCTTCGAGCTCGAAGAGTCGACTTCGGCCTACGCACCGGCCGGTATTTTCCGCGGGACCCTCGATCGGCCGGTTCCGTTTCCGGTGAAGATCGATCTCGACCGGCTCGACAAGCCGCTGCGCCGCACCGGTTGAGGCCTCCGGTGTGAGCTCTGCGAGACTGCGAGCATGGTTGAACCTCATGTCGTGGTGATCGGCGGCGGGATCGCCGGGCTCACGGCCGCGTACGCGGCGAGTGCGCGGGCCCGGGTCACGTTGCTGGAGGCGTCCGGGCGGCTCGGCGGGAAGCTGCGGGCCGGTGAGGTCGGCGGAGTGCGGGTCGACCTCGGCGCCGAGTCGATGCTCGCCCGGCGGCCGGAGGCGGTGGAGCTGGCCCGGCAGGTCGGCCTCGCCGGGGCCCTGGAGCCGCCGAGCACGGCGAAGGCCGCGATCTGGACCAGGGGGGCCCTGCGGCCGCTGCCCGGCGGGCAGGTGATGGGCGTCCCCGGTGACCTGGACGCGCTGGCCGCCTCCGGGGTGCTCTCCGAGCGTGGCCTGGACCGGGTCAGGCACGAGCTGGCCACGGCCCCGGTCGGGTCGGACGTCTCGATCGGCGAGTACGTCGCGGCTCGGCTCGGCCGCGAGGTGGTGGACCGACTGGTGGAACCGCTGCTCGGCGGCGTCTACGCCGGTCACGCCGATGAGATCTCGCTGCGCGCGGCCGTCCCCGCGCTGCTGCCCGTGGCCCGCAGCGGCGGCTCGCTGCTGGAGGAGGTGCGCGAGCTGACCGCGCGGCCCACCAGCGTCGGGCCGGTCTTCCAGGGCATCGAGGGCGGTGTCGGCACCCTCCCGGAGGCGGTCGCCGACGCCTGCCGCAAGGCCGGAGCCGAGCTGCGCACGGACAGTGCGGTGGACGAGCTGCGCCGCACCCCCGAGGGTTGGCGGGTCGTCACCGGCGACGAGGTGCTGCACGCAGACGCGGTGGTGCTGGCCGTCCCCGCGCCGCAGGCCGCCCGGCTGCTGCGCGCCGACGCCCCGGGCGCGGCGGCCGAACTGGACACCGTCGAGTACGCGGGCATGGCCCTGGTCACGATGGCCTTCCGCCGCGCCGACCTGACCGAGCCGCTGACCGGCAGCGGCTTCCTGGTGCCGCCGGACGACGGCCGCTCGATCAAGGCGTCCACCTTCTCCTCCAACAAGTGGGGCTGGCTGGACCGCGGCGCACCGGACGCCTTCGTGCTGCGCACCTCGTTGGGTCGCCACCGCGAGGAGGAGGCGCTCGACCTGCCGGACGAGGAGCTGGTGGCCCGCTCGCTGGCCGACCTCGGTGAGGCGGTCGGCCTGCGCGCGCGCCCGTACGACACCGCGGTCACCCGCTGGCGCGGTGGTCTGCCGCAGTACCCCGTGGGGCACCTGGAGCGGGTGGAGCGGATCCGCGGGCAGGTGGCCCGCCTCGGCCTGGCGGTCTGCGGGGCCGCGTACGACGGGGTGGGGATTCCGGCCTGCATCGCCGGTGCCCGCCGGGCGGTCGACGAGGTGCTGACCCCGGCGATCGGCACACACGTAACGGAAGGGACAATGGGCACATGACTGAGTCCACTGAAACGCAGCCCGAGAAGAAGAAGGCCCGGGACCTGAACAAGGTCATCCGCTACACCATGTGGTCGGTGTTCAAGCTCAGGAGCGAGCTGCCCGAGGACCGCGCCGCGCTGGCGGCCGAGGTCGAGGAGCTGTTCGAGCAGCTGGCGGCGAAGGACGTCACGGTGCGCGGCACCTACGACGTGTCCGGCCTGCGCGCCGACGCCGATGTGATGATCTGGTGGCACTCCGGTGACTCGGACAACCTGCAGGAGGCGTACAACCGCTTCCGCCGCACCGGCTTCGGCCGCGCCCTGGAGCCGGTCTGGTCCAACATGGCGCTGCACCGCCCGGCCGAGTTCAACAAGTCGCACATCCCGGCGTTCCTCGCCGACGAGCGGGCCCGCGAGTACGTCTGCGTGTACCCGTTCGTGCGCTCCTACGAGTGGTACCTGCTGCCGGACGAGGAGCGGCGCGCGATGCTCGCCGAGCACGGGCAGATGGCCCGGGGCTACCCGGACGTGCGGGCCAACACGGTCGCCTCGTTCGCGCTCGGCGACTACGAGTGGCTGCTCGCCTTCGAGGCGGACGAGCTGCACCGGATCGTGGACCTGATGCGCGACCTGCGGCCGTCCCGGGCCCGGCTGCACGTCCGCGAGGAGGTGCCGTTCTTCACCGGCCGCCGCAAGCCGGTCGCCGAGCTGGTGGCCGGCCTGGTCTGAGCCTCCGCGCCTGACCGCGCCGAACCGGGGTACCGGGATCCGCGCGGTCCGCCCACCACGGAGGTGGGCGGACCGCGCGGATCCCCGTACCCGGCCGGACGGGCCCTAGTTGCGCAGAGCGGCGCGCAGGCGGGCGTCCTGGAGCGCGGCGGGGCCGACCATGGCGACGGCGGTGAGCAGTTCCTGTTCGGCGCCGGCGGGGTCGGGGCGGACCGCGTGGAGTACCTCCTGGCCGGCGTGGGTGGCCCAGCGAGTGTAGGGGTGGACGTCGACCCGGGCCATCAGCAGCGTGCCGCTGGTGAGTACCAACGGCAGGGCGAACCAGGCGATGGCGGCTCCCGTGTCCGTGCCGTCGGGCGCCAGCGCGATGGACGCTCCGAGGAGGAGCAGGCTCAGCAGCAGTGCCAGCCGCACCTGCCGGACCGCCATGGAGGTGGCCTCCTTGACGACCGCCGGGGTGGCGAGTCCGGCCAGCACCAGCCGTCCGCCGATCTCCAGCACGGCCGGGTGGACGGCGAGTTGCTCGCGGAGCTCGGAGGTCCTGCACTGCCCTTCGGGGCCGATGCAATCGATCAGCGCCCGCTCCAGCAGGTTGCGGCCCTGCGGGTCCACCACGGTGGTCCAACCGGTGTGCGCCAGGTGCAGCCGGCCCTGAGCGGCCATCAGTACCAGGGCGAGATCGACCACCCGGGCCGGGCCCCCGGCCAGGTGCGCGGTCTCGTACAGGCCGATCCCGGTGGCGTCGCCGGGCCGGCCGGTCTCGGCCCCGGAGAGCGCGTCTGCGGTTGCTGCGACCTTGACCAGCCGGAAGCAGGAGAGTGCGGCGGCGAGGAACGCGGGTATCAGGAAGAGCAACCACATGGGGCTGTTTCTAGACCTGGCGAGCCGTTCGGGGAAGTGAATTTCCGGTTCGCGATACCGAACTGTGACCGATGCACGGGTTACGAACCGCAGCTTGAGCCGCAGCTGGATCCGCAACTGCTGTGCCCCGACGAGCAGCTGTGGCCGGAGGAGCTGCTGTGCCCCGACGAGCAGCTGTGGCTGGACGAACTGCTGTGGCTGGACGAACTGCTGTGGCCGGAGGACGAGCCGCAGCCACTGGACGAGCCGCAGGACGAGCCATGGTGCGAACCGTGGTGTGAGCCGCCCGGACCGGGGTCCGGGGTGGCGGACGAGCACCAGGCCACCGCCGCCGCCCCCGCGTCGAGGCCCCCACCGTAACCGGAGTCGCCCGAGCCGCCGCCGACGCTTGCGCGGGCCCGCTTCCGCATGGCGGTGCGCAGGTCCTCGTCCTTCAGGGACTCGACGCCCTCCAGCGCCAGTGCGCCCAGTGCGGCGGTGGTGTCGGCGTCGGCCCCGGGGACGGCCGGCTTCCACGGTGAGGAACCGGTCTTCATCAGGCCCAGCTGCCGCAGCCCGGCCGGGCTGACCCGGCTCTTCCCGGGCCTGGTGGTGGCCAGCCAGACGGCCCCGAGCAACAGCAGTCCGAGGAAGGCGAAGAACGGCGGCGCGCTCGTGGCCCGCTCCCCGGCGGGCCGGAAGGGCCAGCCGAGCCCGGTCGCCAACCCGACTATCAGGGCGACCAGCAGGGACAGCTGCAGGAAGCGCCGGGCCCGGACGGCGGCGCGGTGCAGTTCGGGCCGCCGCATCAGCCCGCGTTCCGCCAGCCGGTCGCCGATCCGCTGGATCTCCGGGCTGCGCATCACCGCCCGGCGCAGCAGGTCCACTTCACTCTGCCGGCCCGGCCCCGCGGCCTTGATCAGTACGGCCTCGGCCGGGTCCTTCGGCGCGGGGTCGGTCACGGTGGCCAGACCGTCCCGGGAGACGATCAGCCGGCCCTCCCGCTGCATCCGGACGATCACCGCCTCCGCCGCCCGGGCCGGGCCGCCGGCGAGGAAGGCGCCTTCCGGCAGCGGCAGTGCGCGGCCGGGCAGGCCCTGCGGCTTCGGTACCCGCCGCATCCGCCGCAGCGCGACGGACGTCCACAGGCCCGTGCCCACCACCAGCGTGGTGGCGGCGGCGAACTCGGTGTACCACATCTCATGTCCCCCGTAGTCGAGTTGAAGCAGCCGGCGGTGCTCGGACCCGCCGGACGGGCCCTAGCCGTGGAAGCGGCGCCAGCGGCGGCGGGGCGGTTCGGCAGGCCGCAGCCAGCGCTCCAGTGCGGGCCGCCAGGGAGTGTGCGGCGCGCCGACGGCGGCCCAGTCGACCGCCCACTCGGCGAAGGCCCGCGCGTCCGCCCGGTAGCCCCCGACGGCCGGGCCCTGCTGCGCGTACCGGCGGAACAGCGGCAGGTAGTCGTCGCCGAGGATCCGCGCGACCTCGGGTGCCACCCGGGCCACGGTGTCCCGCCGTTTGGCGAGCAGGCCCTGGGTCTGGACGCGTACCTGCTCCGGGTCGAAGCCCTCCGGCGCCGGGCCGCCCGAGACCAGCACCGCCAGCAGCTCGGCCTGCCGCCGGGCCAGTCGCGCGCGGGCCACCACCAGCTCCGGGTCGCCCGCCCTGACCAGGTACTCGAAGTGCTCAGACATGCTCCAGCCTTCCTTCCAGCACGGCCCGGATCGCGTCGAGCTCGCCCGCCAGTTCGGCGGGCGGCGGGTAGTGGTCGTCACGTTCCAGCAGGACGCCGGGCGGCAGCGCCCGTTCGCAGAGCCGGGCCAGGGCCTCGAGTACGGGCTCGGTCACCGGGTGGGCGTGGGTGTCGTGCCAGACCCCGTCGACCTCGATCCCGCCCGCCACATGGACGTAGGCGACGGCCTCCAGCGGCAGTCGGTCGAGTTCGGCGGCGACGTCCAGGCCCAGGTTGACCCGGTTGGTGTGCAGGTTGGCGACGTCGACCAGCAGCCGTACGCCGGTGCGCTCGACGAGCTCGGCCAGGAACTCGCCCTCGGTGAACTCGTCCTCGGGCCAGGCGAGATGGGCGGCGATGTTCTCCAGCGCCAGCGGAACCGGCAGTTCCTGCTGGGCGATCCGGACGTTCTCCGCGATCACCCGCAGCGAGTCCCGCGAACGCGGCACCGGCAGCAGGTGGCCCGCCTCGACCCCGCCCGCCCGGACGAACGCCAGGTGCTCGCTGACCAGTGGCGCGTCCAGCGCCTGAGCGGCCGTGGCCAGCCGCGACAGGCGCTCGGGGTCGGGCAGTTCGGCACCGCCGAGACCGAGCGCCACCCCGTGCGGGACGACCGTCACACCGCGCTCCCGCAGCACCCGCAGCGACTCGGGCAAGTGGCCGGCGCGCAGTTGGTCGAGGCAGAGGTTCTCGGCGACCACCTCGACCCAGTCCAGGCCGGGCAGCCGCTCCACCACGGTGTCGATCTCGGCCCGCCAGCCGATGCCGACTCCCAGGCGGGGCAGGGCAGTAGCAGCAGACGTCATGGGATGCGCCCCCTTCGGAGGGCTCGCCGAACAGCGTCGGACAGAACGGTGGGACAACGGAACGGAAGCTGTGCCGCACAGGTGTCATCGGACCGCGGAGAGGGCCTCGTCGCGCTCTCACGCCTCGTTGCTGAGGGTCTCTCCCCGCCGGGTCGTTGCCAACCCGCACCCGGCAACCTCAGAGCTGAACTTGAGCTTTCCGCCGCACCCGGAAATTCAGCGGAACCCGGGCGGTTCCGGGGCTACCGTGGGCGGCCTATGAATCTGACGATCCGTGACTTCCGCCCCGAAGACGCCGAAGCGGCCGCCGCCGCGTACAGCGCGGGCCGCCCGCACCTGCTGATGACGCCCGAGGCCGTCCGCTGGAGGGTGGGTGCGGCCGCCCCCGACCAGCACTACCGGCTGCTGGTCGCAGAGTTGGACGGCCGGGTGGTCGGCACCGCCCGCTGCATGGTGCACGCGGACGCCAGTGTGAAGGGCCAGGGCGGCATCAACGTCAGCGTGCTGCCCGAGTACCGCGGCCGGGGCGCGGGCGGGGCCCTGGTCAGGGCGGCCGAGCAGCACCTGACGGCACACGGGGTGAACCGGATCCACTCCTGGGTCGACGACGAGCCCGCCGCCCGCCGCTTCGCCGCCGATCGGGGCTACCGGGCCGGCCGTAGCTTGTACTTCGCCCGCCTCGACCTCACCTCGGGCCTGCCGCCCGTCCCCGCGCTCCCGCCGGGCGTCGAACTGCGCACCGCCGACGACTACCTGGACGATCCCCGCCCGCTCTACCTGCTGGACATCGAGGGCAGCCGCGACGAGCCCGGCGACCTGGACGCGGCCGACCGCGGCTACCAGGAGTGGCTCGCCGACACCTGGGACCACCCCGACCTCGACCGCGGCCTCACCACCGTCGCCGTCCTGGACGGCCGGGAGGCCGCCCTGGTGGCCGCCGAGACCGACGGCGCCCACCGCTACTGGTCCGCCTTCACCACCACCGGCGCCCGCTACCGGGGCCGCGGCCTCGCCAAACTGGCCAAGGCCCACTCCCTGCACCTGGCCCGTGCCGCCGGCTGCACCGACGCCTACACCAGCAACGACACCACCAACGCACCGATGCTCGCGGTCAATGCCTGGCTGGGGTACGAGCGCTGCGCCCGCGAGTGGAAGTACATCCGGGAGCTGTAAGGGCGCGCGTTTCACGAAGGACCGCGCGGCCGGGGCCGGATGCCGCGGTCAGGAGACCTCGACGCCATGGGCGCGGGCGAGGCCGGCCAGGCCGTCGGACCAGCCCTGGCCGACCGCGCGCAGCTTCCAGACCTCGTCCGGGGTGCCCGCCCGGTGGCGGTACAGCTCGGCGACGAGCATGGCCTTCACCGCCGGGTCGGCGGGCGGCCGGAAGGCCCAGGCCGAGCCGCCGGCCCCGCGCACCTCCAGCGCCGCGTCGCGCAGTTCGGCGCAGCTGGTACCCGAGTCGGTGTCCATGTTCACCGCGACCGCCACCCGGTGGACGGCCGCCGGCAGCTTCCGCAGCCGGACGACGGCGCTCTCGGTGGTCCGTCCGCCGTCCGCGGTCTGCTTGGGGTGCAGCGTCACGGCGCCGTGCTCGGCGCTGCGCTGGTGGTAGAAGACGAAATCCCCGTCGCCGCGGACCGTGCCCCGGGCGGTGAGCAGCAGCAGCGTGAGGTCGGCCTCGGCTCCGGCGGAGCCGAACCGCACCGACAGCTCGGCGAGTTCCGCCTCCGGCAGCACCACGTTCGCACCGGGCGTCAGCAGCACCGGCTCGGCGGCGGGTGCGGCCCGGCCCGGTCCGGGCTGCGCCGGAACGGACACCGTGGCCGGGCCGAGCCGCCCGGGCAGGCCGTTCTCCTTGAGCAGCTGGACCAGCATCGGTCCGTCGATCAGGGTCAGCGGCTTGCCCTCGACCCAGCGGCGGGAGCCCGGGCCGAAGCCCGAGGTGGTGACCAGGATGCCCTTGTTGGCGCCGAAGTGGGCCATGGTCGCGTCCAGGTCGCGGACGGCGGTCGGGCTGACCGTCTTGCGGTAGCGCTTGGCCTGGATCACGTACAGGCCGCCGGTGATCGGGTCGGGGTTCTCGGCGATGACGTCCACGCCGTCGTCCCCGCTGCGCTCGGTGGTGCGGGTCTGGTAGCCGAGCCGCCGGAACAGCTCGGCGAGCAGCTTCTCGAAGTCCAGCGGGTCCATCTCGAAGAGGTCGGGATCCTCCTCGGACGCATCCGCCCGGAAGCTGCCGATCTCCTCTGCGAGCCGCTCGGTGCGTACCGGCTCCGACTTCTCCGGCCGGGCCGAGAGCCGCCCCTGCAGGCCGTCGACCAGGCAGTCGACCGGTTCGACCCGGTCGAGCGCGACCGCGCCGAAGACCGCCCGCTCCACCGCCACCGAGACCAGGTAGCGCTGCTCCTCGCGCCCGGTGGCCGGGTCCACCGCCTCCACGTAGCCGTTGAACACCACCGAGGCCAGCCGCCCCTCACCGTCCGCCAGGAACAGTTCGGCGAGCACCCGCAGCGCGCACTGGGCCAGCACCTCGCGGTAGACCGCCTTCCGCTCGGCGGCGGACCGGGCGACCTCGGTCTCCTGGTCGGTGGACTTCACGTAGCGGTACCTGGCGGTCTCCGGGACCACCTCGAAGCCCGGCAGTCGCCAGTCCACGACGAGCTGGCCCGTGGCCTCGTCCCAGGCGGTCACGCAGTCCTGCCAGAACCCCTCGGGCCAGTCCTCGCGCCAGCGGAGCGCGGTCTCGAAGAACTCGGCCACCGCGCTCGCCGAGCCGTCGCGCAGCTCGGCGGCAAGCCGGACGGCCTGCTCGGCGTGGCCGGCCGCGGCCCGGCGGCGGTCGTCGGCCCAGGCCTCGTACTGCGCCCGGTACTGGTCGAGTTGGTGCCGCCGCTGGTCGTCGGCGGCCTGGGCGGCGTGCCAGTCCTGCTCGAACCGGGCCCGGGCGTGCGCGACCTGCTCGTCGTGTTCGCGCCGGGCGGCCGGGTTCAGCGCCTGCACACCCGTCAACGGCGGTACCAGATAGCGCGACTGGTCCGGCGGCGGGACCGGGACGCCGAGCGGCCCGGGGTCGAACGGCGGTACCACGACGGGGCGTTGCAGGCTCGCCAGGGCGAACACCGGCCCGCCGAGCCCGGTCTGGAGCACCCCGCGCAGCGCGGCCACCCGCTCGTCCAGCTCGGCGGTGCGCCGGGCGGCGTCCGCCTCCCGGCCCTGCTGGTACGCCCGCAGCGCTTCCTTCTGTCCCTGCGCGGCGGCTCGTTGGACCTCGCGCTGCTCGCGCTCGTACTGCCGCTGGGCGGCCACCGCGGCCCGGCGCTGCGCCTCCTGCTGGCGGGCCTGCTGACGCTGTGCCTCAGCCAGCATGGCCAGTACTCCCGAGCTGCGTCGCCGTGCCACCGTGGTCCTCTCTCGCCCGTCCCTGACAGATGATCAGTCTCTCAGACGAGCGGAGCCGCCGGTGTGCGGAGCGTGCCCCCGCAAGCGTGCGGAGGAGCTCTCAGGGCGTCGTCCCGCACCCTGAGAGCTCCCGTGCGAAGGCTTCCTACTCGGCGGGCTTGAGCCTCAGCGAGATGCTGTTGATGCAGTACCGCTGGTCGGTCGGGGTGCCGTACCCCTCGCCCTCGAAGACGTGCCCGAGGTGCCCGCCGCAGCGCGCACAGCGGACCTCGACCCGCCGCATGCCGTGCGACTCGTCGGCCAGGTACTCCACCCGGTCCCCGGCGAGCGGCGCGTAGTACGAGGGCCAGCCGCAGTGGCTGTCGAACTTGGTCTCGCTGCTGAACAGCTCGGCGCCGCAGGCCCGGCAGCTGTACACGCCCACCGTCTTGGTGTCGGTGTACTCACCGGCGAACGGCCGCTCGGTGCCCGCCTCGCGGAGCACGTGGTACTCCTCGGGGGTCAGCTGCGCACGCCACTCGGCGTCGGACTTCTCGATCTCGTAGCTCATCGTGTGCTCCTCGTCCGTCGGTCAGGCGTCAGTTGCAACGCCGGCGAGGTGGGCCGGGCCCCGCAGGCTCTCCAAAATGGCCGGTCCAAGGTTGGTGACGTCGCCCGCACCCATGGTGAGCAGCAGGTCGCCGGGCCTGGTGAGGGAGGCCAGGTGCGCCGGGGCGGCGGCGAAGGAGTGCTCGGCGGCGACCTCGGCGCCGGCCCGGCGGGCCGCGTCGATGATCAGCTCGCTGGTGACGCCGGGGATCGGGTCCTCCCGGGCGGGGTAGATGTCGAGCACCACCGAGGCGTCGGCCAGCGCCAGGGCCCGGCCCATCTCCTCGGCCAGCTGCTGGGTCCGGCTGAACAGGTGCGGCTGGAAGACCACCAGCACCCGGTTGCCGCCGGCCGCCTCGCGGATCGCCTCCAGATCGGCGGTCATCTCGGTCGGGTGGTGGGCGTAGGAGTCGATCACCTGGACGCCCGCGGCCTCGCCCTTGAGCTGGAGGCGGCGGCGGACGCCGGTGTAGCTGCCGATCGCCTTGGCCAGGTCCGCCGCGGGGATGCCCAGCGCGACGCCGGCGGCCAGCGCGGCGACTGCGTTGTGCGCGTAGTGGCGGCCGGGGACGGAGACGGTGAAGGTCAGCTCGGCACGGTCCAGCAGGACGGTGACCTCGCTGGTCATGCCGCGCGGGACCACCGAGAGCACCCGGACGTCGGCGTCCTCGGCCGCGCCGACGGTGACCACGTTCAGCCCGTCGCGGCCGCGCACCCGGCCGGTCAGCTCGCGGGCACCGGGGTGGTCGGCGGAGATCACCAGGGTGCCGCCGGCCACGATCCGGCCGACGAAGGTCTCGAAGGACTCGTAGATCTCGTCCATCGACGCGTAGTTGGCGTGGTGGTCGAGCTCCACGTTGAGGATGATCGCGACCTCGGGGGCGTACTTGTGGAAGCTGCGGTCGCTCTCGTCGGCCTCGGCCACGAAGATGTCACCGGCGCCGTGGTGGGCGTTGGAGCCGGGTGCGTCCAGGTCGCCGCCGATCGCATACGAGGGTTCGAGGCCCAGCTCGGCGAGGCTGACGGCGAGCATGCTGGTGGTTGTGGTCTTGCCGTGGGTGCCGGCGACGGCCAGCGCCCGGCGGCCGCCCATCAGCGCGGCCAGCGCGTCGGAGCGGTGCACGATCGGGATGCCGCGCTCGCGGGCGGCGGCCAGCTCCGGGTTGTCGTGCCGGATGGCGCTGGAGACCACCACGTTGCTGGCCCCGGCCGGCAGGTTCTCGGCGGCGTGGCCGACGTGGACCTCCGCGCCGAGCGCGCGCAGCGCCAGGACGGTCTCGGACTCCTTGGCGTCGCTGCCCGAGACCTTGGCGCCGCGGACCGCGAGGATCTTCGCCAGCCCGGACATCCCGGCGCCGCCGATGCCGATGAAGTGCGGGGCGTGCAGGTCGTGCGCGGCGTCGTTCAAGGCGTGCTCCGTACAAAATCGGGCCGGCGGGTGTGGCCGAGTGGGGCCGGCGGCATGGCAGAACGCGAATCGCCCCTGCGGGCGGTCCGCAAGGACGATTCTGCACTACCGGGACGGGGACCCTCAGGAGTCGCTCGCGAACAGCTTCAGTACCGGGACGCCGACCTTGTGTCTGGCCTGGGAGGCCCAGTCGCGGTGGAAGAACTCCTCGACGAAGTGCGGAGAGGTCAGGACCAGCACCTCGTCGGCGTCGCTCTGCTCCACCACCTCGCGCAGCCGGTTCAGCGGGTTCTCCTCCACCACCTCGCCGGTCGCCTCGGCTCCGGCCTCCCGCAGGTGGCGCAGGCTGTGCTCCAGGGACTCGCTCGCGACGGTCGGGGCCTGGGACTCCTCGCGCTCGTGCACCGCCCGGTCGAGGTGGCCGAGGGCGACGTCGTCCAGGGCCCGGAGCAGTTCGTCCTGCTTGCCGCGGGGCTGCATCAGGACGACGAAGGAGACCTGCTCCTCCCCGTGGAGCGTGGTGACCAGGTCCACGTCGGCGTCGGAGAGCGCTTTTTCGATCATCAGTACCGTCTTGAACACGTGAGTCCCTTCGCAGTTGCAGGCCCCCGGGTCCGGTTCCCCCACCTCATAGTGCCCGGCGGATGCTTTCCTCACGCTGCACACGGGCCACATGAGCCACGTACGGGCCGGGTCACCCGGCCGAGTCCGGAGCCGGGTCGGGAAGGGACGGGGAGGCCGGAGAGGCCGAGCGCAGATACCGGGTGAAGAGGAAACCTTCCTGCTCCATCAATGACACCAGCCGCATCCGCTGTACGCCAGGCATTTCCCCGCCGTAGCCGATCCGCGGGCCGTCGCCGCCGGCGAGCAGCGGGGCCAGCGACAGGCAGAGCTCGTCCAGCAGTCCCGCCGCCGTCAGCTCGCCGAGCAGCCGCGGACCGCCCTCGGTCAGCTGCCGGGTCCAGCCCCGCCCGGTGAGTGCGGAGAGGGCCCGGCGCACGTCGACCGACCGCTCGCCCGCGACGACCACGTCCGCGACCTCGGCCACCGCGCGGCGGGCGTCGGCGGGGGAGTCCTCGGTGGTGATCACCACCGTGCGGACCACCGGCTCGGTGAACAGCGGCGCGGCCAGGTCGAGCCGCAGACTGCGGGAGACGATCGCGATGGCCGGCGCCGGTGCCTGCCCGGCCTCCCGGCGGGCCGCCGCGAAGGCGTCCCGGGCCCGGGCCGGACGGTAGCCCTCGGCGCGGACCGTCTCGGCGCCGACCAGCACGACGTCCGCCAGCGCCCGCAGCACCCCGAAGATCCGCTTGTCGGCGTCGCCGGACAGGCCCTCGGAGAGCCCCTCCAGCCGGGCGCTGCCGTCCAGCGAGGCGACCATGTTGGCCCGCAGCCAGGGGCGGCCCTGCCGGACCTGTTCGGGGTACGCGTAGACGGCGGCCAGCTCCTCCAGGGACCGGACGTCCTGCTGGGGCGGGCCGAGCGGGCTGATCAGTCGATGCATGGGACAGAGTCTTCCACGGGGGCGCGTACCCTTTACTGACGTGCCCGCTGCCTCACATCCCGACACCACGGCCACTCCGGCAACAGCCGGTGCCATAGCCACCACCGGCCCGGTCGCCCTCACCGACCGCCGGCCCGTCGTGCCCGCCGAGCGGCTGGTCGCCGAGATGGTGCCGCCGCCGCGCTTCGCCGACGTCAGTTTCGGCAGCTACCTGCCGGACACCTCCCAGCCCAGCCAGTACGAGGCCGTCCAGGTGCTGGAGCAGTTCGCCGCGTCGCTCAACAGCGCCGGCACCGCTCCCAAGCGCAGCTGGTTCCGCCGCTCCGCCCCCGCGCCCAGCGGCCCCGCCGGGATCTACCTCGACGGCGGCTACGGCGTCGGCAAGACCCACCTGCTGGCCTCGCTGTGGCACGCCACCCCGGGCCCGAAGGCCTTCGGCACCTTCGTGGAGCTGACCAACCTGGTCGGCGCGCTCACCTTCAAGGGCGCGGTGGAGACCCTCTCCGGGCACCGGCTGCTGTGCATCGACGAGTTCGAGCTGGACGACCCGGGCGACACCGTGCTGGTCTCCACCCTGCTCAGCCGGCTGGTCGAGAACGGCGTCAAGCTCTGCGCCACGTCCAACACCCTGCCCGAGAAGCTCGGCGAGGGCCGGTTCGCCTCCGCCGACTTCCTGCGCGAGATCCAGGGCCTGTCGGCGCACTTCCGCCCGCTGCGGATCGACGGCCAGGACTACCGCCACCGCGGCCTGCCCGAGGCCCCGCCGCCGTACACCGACGAGGTGGTCACCGAGCGGGCCCGGCGCACCCCGGGCGCCTCACTGGACGGCTTCGACGACCTGCTGGAGCACCTCAAGGCCGTCCACCCCAGCCGCTACGGCGCGCTGCTGGACGACGTTCACGCGGTCTTCCTGCGCGGCGTCCACCAGGTCGAGGACCAGTCCACCGCGCTGCGCCTGGTGGTCCTCGCCGACCGGATGTACGACCGCGAGCTGCCCATCACCGCCTCAGGCCTGCCGTTCGACCAGGTCTTCACCGAGGACATGCTCCGCGGCGGCTACCGCAAGAAGTACCTGCGGGCGATATCCCGGCTGGTGGCGCTCGCCCGCGACAGCTCCAAGCCGGCCTGAGCGCCGCGCCCCCTCCTGGTCCGGAGCGTCAACGCTCGGGACCAGGAGGGGGCGCGATGGACGGGGAGGACTTCGGCGGTTGCCACGGCAACCGGGCGTCTGGGGCCCGGAAAGCGGGAGACGGCCCGCGTTGTCAGTGGGGGGTCGTACGGTGGACTCGTGCGACCCATCACGAGTATCGAACGGACAGTGGCGCCCTTCGAGGTCGTCAGCCCCTACCAGCCCAGTGGTGACCAGCCGACGGCCATCGCCGAGCTGGAGCGCCGGATCCGCGCGGGCGAGAAGGACGTCGTCCTGCTCGGCGCCACCGGCACCGGCAAGTCGGCGACCACCGCCTGGATGATCGAGAAGCTCCAGCGGCCCACCCTGGTGATGGCACCGAACAAGACCCTGGCCGCCCAGCTGGCCAACGAGTTCCGCGAGCTGCTCCCCAACAACGCGGTCGAGTACTTCGTCTCGTACTACGACTACTACCAGCCCGAGGCGTACGTCCCGCAGACGGACACCTACATCGAGAAGGACTCCTCGATCAACGAGGAGGTCGAGCGCCTGCGCCACTCGGCCACCAACTCGCTGCTCACCCGCCGCGACGTGGTGGTGGTCGCCTCGGTCTCCTGCATCTACGGCCTCGGTACCCCGCAGGAGTACGTGGACCGGATGGTCCCGCTCAAGGTCGGCGAGGAGATCGACCGGGACGCGCTGCTGCGCCGGTTCGTGGACATCCAGTACACCCGCAACGACGTCGCCTTCACCCGCGGCACCTTCCGGGTCCGCGGCGACACCATCGAGATCTTCCCGGTCTACGAGGAACTCGCCGTCCGGATCGAGATGTTCGGCGACGAGATCGAGGCGCTCTACACCCTGCACCCGCTCACCGGCGAGATCATCAGCCAGGACGACTCCGTCTACGTCTTCCCCGCCTCGCACTACGTGGCCGGCCCGGAGCGGATGGAGCGCGCGGTCAACGGCATCGAGAAGGAGTTGGAGGAGCGCCTGGCCACCCTGGAGAAGCAGGGCAAGCTGCTGGAGGCCCAGCGCCTGCGCATGCGCACCACCTACGACATCGAGATGCTCCGCCAGATCGGCACCTGCTCCGGCGTCGAGAACTACTCGATGCACTTCGACGGCCGCGAGCCCGGTACCGCCCCCAACACGCTGCTCGACTACTTCCCGGAGGACTTCCTCCTGGTGATCGACGAGTCGCACGTGACGGTCCCGCAGATCGGCGCGATGTACGAGGGCGACGCCTCCCGCAAGCGCACCCTGGTCGAGCACGGCTTCCGGCTGCCCTCGGCGATGGACAACCGCCCGCTGAAGTGGGAGGAGTTCCTGGGGCGGATCGGGCAGACGGTCTACCTCTCCGCCACCCCGGGCAAGTACGAGCTGTCGCGCGGCGACGGCGTGGTCGACCAGATCATCCGCCCGACCGGTCTGATCGACCCCGAGGTGATCGTCAAGCCGACGGAGGGCCAGATCGACGACCTGGTGCACGAGGTGCGCAAGCGGGTCGAGAAGGACGAGCGCGTCCTGGTCACCACGCTGACCAAGAAGATGGCCGAGGACCTCACCGACTACATGGTCGGCCTCGACATCAGGGTCCGGTACCTGCACAGCGACATCGACACCCTGCGCCGGGTCGAGCTGCTGCGCGAGCTGCGGGCCGGCGAGTACGACGTGCTGGTCGGCATCAACCTGCTGCGCGAGGGCCTGGACCTGCCCGAGGTCTCCCTGGTGGCGATCCTGGACGCGGACAAGGAGGGCTTCCTGCGCTCCGGCACCTCGCTGATCCAGACCATCGGCCGCGCCGCCCGCAACGTCTCGGGCCAAGTGCACATGTACGCGGACCGGATCACCCCGGCGATGGAGCTGGCGATCGAGGAGACCAACCGCCGCCGCGCCGTCCAGCAGGCGTACAACGAGAAGAACGGCATCGACCCGCAGCCGCTGCGCAAGAAGATCGGCGACATCCTGGACACCCTGGCCCGCGAGGACCTGGACACCGAGGAACTGCTCGCCACCGGCTACCGGGGCGCCGGCAAGGGCAAGGGCGCGCCGGTGCCCGCGCGGGGCGGCGACCGCACGTCGGCCAAGAGCCTGCCGGCCGCCGAACTGGCGGATCTGATCCAGCAGTTGACGGACCGGATGCACGCCGCCGCGGCGGAGCTGCAGTTCGAGGTCGCGGCCCGGCTGCGGGACGAGATCGGCGAGCTGAAGAAGGAGCTGCGTCAGATGCGCGAGGCCGGGATGGCCTGAGTTGGTGCTGCCGCCCGGGTCTCGGGCCCGGCGTGAGCGGGTAGGCCATCGACAGCCGTGTACCCGCAGGCCATAGGGTGGCCTGCGGGTACTCCCTCGCGGGCGCGGGGCCTGTGCGGGCATCGGCCGGCGGGGGAGACGCACACCTTGGGGGCCTCAGCCGGGGGACGGCAACGGGGTGTTCCGCCGTGCAGCCGCAGCGGGTGACCCGCCCGCCGGGCTGAGGAGAGAGAGGACAGTGCCGTGTCGGTGAATCTGGCGAAGGGCCAACGAGTCAGTCTGCAGAAGGGCCAGGGGGAGACGCTGACCCTGGTCCGGATGGGCCTCGGCTGGGCGGCCGCGCCCAAGCGCGGGCTGTTCGGCCTGCGCAGGCGGGAGATCGACCTGGACGCCTCTGCCCTGCTCTACGCCGAGAAGACTCCCTCCGACGTAGTCTTCTTCCAGCACCTGACCAGCAACGACGGCTCGGTCCGGCACACCGGCGACAACCTGGTCGGCGGCATGGGCGCCGGTGACGACGACGAGTCGATCCTGGTGGACCTGATGCAGGTCCCCGCGCACATCACCCAGATCGTCTTCACCGTCAGCTCCTACACCGGCCAGACCTTCGCCGAGGTGCGGAACGCGCACTGCCGCCTGGTGGACGAGGCCACCGGCCAGGAGCTGGCGCGCTACGAGCTGACCGGCGGCGGCCCGCACACCGGCCAGATCATGGCGAAGGTCTTCCGCGAGCCGGGCGGCTGGGGCATGCAGGCCATCGGGGCCCCGGCCAAGTCCCGCACCTTCCAGGACCTGCTGCCCGCGATCGAGCCGTACCTGTAGTCGATCCGCGGTCGGCCCCCTCATCCGGTCGTTTCGTCAGCCGCCGTCCCCCTCGGAGGATTCTTTACCTTCTTTACCATCTCTTGGAATTTCTGTTAGTGTTGACGGCAGCGGAGGGGAGTATTCCCTCGCAGATGTCCCGTCAGCACGGGGGGCCCCTTCCCCTGGGGTTGCGCGCCCCGGGGCACTGGCCCGTGTGCTCCGTGTGGGGGAGCACACAGGCGGAAGAGACCTCCGGCAGTGACGTGTTTGACTCGCCTACTCGCCGGAGGACTCAGAAATGGACGTTTCCGTGGGCCTCTGGGCCGGCACCATCGGTGTGCTGATCGCCCTGATCGTGGCCGACTTCTTCATCGGCGGCCGGAAGCCGCACGAGGTCTCCGTCAAGGAGGCCGGAACCTGGACGGTGGTCTGGGTCGCCCTGGCGCTGCTGTTCGGCGGTTTTCTGTGGTGGCACTCGGGTGCGCAGTCCGCCGGTGAGTTCTTCGCCGGATACATCACCGAGAAGTCGCTCAGCGTGGACAACCTGTTCGTGTTCATTCTGATCATGAGCAAGTTCGCGGTGCCGCGGATCTACCAGCAGCGCGTACTGATGGTCGGCGTGATCATCGCGCTCGTCCTGCGGGCGGTCTTCATCGCCGGCGGCGCCGCCCTGGTCACCACCTTCTCCTGGGTCTTCTACCTCTTCGGCGCCTTCCTGGTCTGGACGGCCTGGAAGCTGGTCAAGGAAGCCCGCGCCGACCAGGAGGACGAGGAGTACGAGGAGAACCGCCTGCTCAAGTCGATCGAGCGGCGCTTCCCGTCGACGGACGGGTACCACGGCACCGCGCTCTTCGTCCGGGAGAACGGTCGGCGGCTGATGACGCCGATGCTGATCGTGATGCTCGCCATCGGCACCACCGACCTGCTCTTCGCGCTGGACTCGATCCCGGCGATCTTCGGCCTGACCCAGGACCCGTACATCGTCTTCACCGCCAACGCCTTCGCGTTGATGGGCCTGCGGCAGCTGTACTTCCTGATCGGCGGCCTGCTGAAGAAGCTGGTCCACCTCTCGTACGGGCTGTCGGTGATCCTCGGGTTCATCGGGGTGAAGCTGGTGCTGCACGCGCTGCACGAGAGCGGTGTCCACGTACCGGAGATCGGCATCCCGCTCTCGCTGGGCTTCATCGTGCTGGTCCTCGCGGTGACCACGGCCACCAGCCTGCTCTCCTCCCGGAAGGCGGCGTCGGCCGAGCGGTCCGAGCGGGCCGGGCGGCACGAGCGCACAGGCGTCTGACCGGGCCCGGCCCGGCCCGAACGAACGGGTCCGCCCCGACTTCCACCCGGAGTGTCGGGGCGGCCCCGTTCCGCCGCTGCGGCCCGCCGGGCTACCAGCCGCGCTCGCGCCACTCGTCGAGGTGCGGGCGCTCGGCGCCGAGGGTGGTGTCGTTGCCGTGGCCGGGGTAGACCCAGGTCTCGTCCGGGAGGACGTCGAAGATCTTCTCCTTGACGTCACGGAACAGGCTGGCGAACCGGGCCGGGTCCTTCTGGGTGTTGCCGACCCCGCCCGGGAAGAGGCAGTCCCCCGTGAACACGTGCGGGTGGCCCTGCGGGTCGTCGTACACCAGCACGATCGCGCCGGGGGTGTGGCCCACCAGGTGGCGCACCCGCAGCTCGACCTGGCCGACCCGCAGCACGTCCCCGTCGTCCAGCAGCACGTCGGTGGGCACCGGGATGCCCGGCGCGTCGATCCGGCCGGCCGCCGTCCGGGCGCCGGTGGCGGAGACCACGTCGGCGAGCGCGCCCCAGTGGTCGTGGTGCTGGTGGGTGGTGACCACGGTGGCCAGCTGCTCGCCGACCGACTCCAGCAGCACCGGCGCCTGCGCCGCGGCGTCGATCAGCAACTGCTCGTCGGTGGCCCGGCAGCGCAGCAGGTACGCGTTGTTCTCGAACGGGCCGACCGCGATCTTGGTGATCATCAGATGGGCGAGCTCCCGCACGTCCGGCGGGCCGCCGACCTTCACCGCTCCGTGGTACGTCATCGCGTCGCTGCTCCTCGTCGATTCGGTCCCGGGCACTCGCGCCGAGCACCCGTCCTGCCGCTCATCTGCATCATGGCCTGCTCAGCCCAGCGGCGGAAGCTCCGGCAGGGCGCGGGCGGCGCCCGGCACCGGCTGGCCGCCCCGGTGGACCCGGAGGTCGTCTCCGGCCGAGCGGCCGGAGACCCAGGCGGTGATCCGCCGGACCGGGCCCTCGATGGTCAGGCCGGCCGCCGCGCCGACGGGGCCGAGCTGCGCCCGGGTACCGCTGTCTTCGGCCACCAGTAGCACCGCCGGGACCGACTCCACGCCGAACTGCCCCGCCAGCCGGAGCAGTTCGGCGACGGCGAAGTCCTCGGGCCAGTGCTCGGGGGTGTAGCCGGCGGCGAGGTCGACATGGTGGTACTCCACCTCCTGGCGGCGCTTGGCGAGCAACTGCCGGGCCGGGAAGACCGCGCCGCTGCGGTGCCGGACCGGGGCGCTCCAGTCGGCCTCGGACATCCTGGCGGCGGCCGCGGTGAACCGCTCGCCGCTGGCCCGGAGGTCGGCGAGCTGCTCGGCCAGCGGGCGGGGTGCGCCGGTGCGGATGCCCTCCTCGCGGGCCGTCTCGCTGGCGTACTGGGGGATGTCCCGGCCGGTCCGGGCGCCCTCCAGCAGGTTTACCAGGGAGTCCGCGTTCCGGGCCAGGTGGGCCAGCACATGGCCGCGGCTCCAGTCGGGCAGCGCGGACGGCTCGTCGACGCGGGCGGGGTCGAGCTCGGCGACGGTGCGCAGTAGGCGCTCGGTGGACTCCGCGACGGTCTGCAGCGCGGTGGCGACGGTCTCGGCTTCGGCCATGGGTTCCTCCAGTGCGGTGCCGGTTTCGAGCGTTGCCCGGACGGGTGTCTGCTCGTTGACGCGGGTGACGCTACCGGCCCACCTGGGTGCTGGGCAGGGGGTTTCCGCAGGCGGGGGAAGGGTGGAGCCGGAGGCTCATCACTCGTTCGGGTGATCTCGGCTGGACAGGCTCGATAATCGAACGCATGAGCTATAGGCTGACATGCGGCAAGCTGGAAGAAATCACTCGATTGCTCGCTTGACTATGGAGCCGGTCCCACGCCGGCCGGCTGCGCAGTCGTCGAAGCCATCTCCCTTGGGAAAGGCGCCAGAAGCAGTGGCAGACCGCCTCATCGTCCGCGGTGCTCGCGAGCACAACCTCAAGAACGTCTCGCTGGACCTGCCGCGGGACTCCCTGATCGTGTTCACCGGCCTCTCCGGGTCCGGCAAGTCTTCGCTGGCCTTCGACACGATCTTCGCCGAGGGCCAGCGGCGGTACGTGGAGTCGCTGTCCTCGTACGCCCGCCAGTTCCTCGGCCAGATGGACAAGCCCGACGTGGACTTCATCGAGGGCCTCTCCCCGGCGGTCTCGATCGACCAGAAGTCCACCAACCGCAACCCGCGTTCGACGGTCGGCACCATCACCGAGGTCTACGACTACCTGCGCCTGCTGTTCGCCCGGATCGGCAAGCCGCACTGCCCGCACTGCGCCCGCCCGATCGCCAAGCAGTCCCCGCAGGCCATCGTCGACCGGGTGCTCGAACTCGCCGAGGGAACCCGGTTCCAGGTGCTCAGCCCGGTGGTGCGCGAGCGCAAGGGCGAGTTCGTCGATCTCTTCGCCGACCTCCAGTCCAAGGGCTACGCCCGCGCCCGGGTGGACGGCACCACGGTGCAGCTGACCGAGCCGCCGGCGCTGAAGAAGCAGGAGAAGCACACCATCGAGGTGGTCATCGACCGCCTCACCGTCAAGGAGAGCGCCAAGCGCCGCCTGACGGACTCGATCGAGACGGCGCTGGGGCTGGCCGGCGGCATGGTGGTGCTCGACTTCGTCGACCTCCCAGAGGACGACCCGGAGCGCGAGCGGATGTTCTCCGAGCACCTCTACTGCCCCTATGACGACGTCTCCTTCGAGGAGCTGGAGCCGCGCTCCTTCTCCTTCAACTCCCCCTTCGGCGCCTGCCCGGAGTGCTCGGGCCTGGGCAACCGGATGGAGGTCGACCCCGAGCTGGTCATCCCCGACCCGGAGCGCTCGCTGGACGACGGCGCGATCCACCCCTGGTCCCAGGGCCACACCAAGGAGTACTTCCAGCGCCTGGTCGACGCGCTCGCCGGTGAGCTGGGCTTCCGCACCGACATCCCCTGGGCCGGGCTGCCCGCCCGCGCCCGCAAGGCGCTGCTGCACGGGCACAGGACGCAGATCGAGGTCCGCTACCGCAACCGCTACGGGCGCGACCGCTCCTACACCACCTCCTTCGAGGGTGCGATCCCGTTCGTGACCCGCCGCCACTCCGAGGCGGAGAGCGACAGCAGCCGTGAGCGCTTCGAGGGGTACATGCGCGAGGTGCCCTGCCCGGCCTGCGGGGGCTCCCGGCTCAAGCCGGTGATCCTCTCGGTCACCGTCGAGGGCAAGTCGATCGCCGACGTCTCCGCGATGTCGATCAGCGACTGCGCCGAGTTCCTCGGCGCGCTGAAGCTCACCGCGCGGGACAAGCAGATCGCCGAGCGGGTGCTCAAGGAGGTCAACGAGCGCCTGCGCTTCCTGGTCGACGTCGGCCTGGACTACCTCTCGCTCAACCGTGCGGCGGGCACCCTGTCCGGCGGTGAGGCCCAGCGCATCCGGCTCGCCACCCAGATCGGCTCCGGCCTGGTCGGTGTGCTGTACGTGCTGGACGAGCCGTCCATCGGTCTGCACCAGCGGGACAACCACCGGCTGATCGAGACCCTGGTCCGGCTGCGCGACATCGGCAACACCCTGATCGTGGTCGAGCACGACGAGGACACCATCAAGACCGCTGACTGGGTGGTCGACATCGGCCCCGGCGCCGGTGAGCACGGCGGCAAGGTGGTGCACTCCGGCTCCCTGAAGGAACTGCTGGTCAACGACGACTCGATGACCGGCCAGTACCTGGCGGGCAAGCGCTCCATCCCGATCCCGGCCGCGCGCCGGGCCCGGGACAAGAAGCGCCAGCTCACCGTGCACGGCGCGCGCGAGCACAACCTGCGGGACGTCACGGTCGGCTTCCCGCTCGGCACCTTCACCGCGATCACCGGTGTCTCCGGCTCGGGCAAGTCCACCCTGGTCAACGACATCCTCTACACCCACCTCGCCCGCGAGCTGAACGGCGCGCGCAGCGTCCCCGGCCGGCACACCCGGATCACCGGCACCGACCTGGTGGACAAGGTGGTGCACGTCGACCAGTCGCCGATCGGCCGCACCCCGCGCTCCAACCCGGCGACGTACACGGGTGTCTTCGACCACGTCCGCAAGCTCTTCGCGGAGACCCAGGAGGCGAAGGTCCGGGGCTACCTGCCCGGTCGCTTCTCCTTCAACGTCAAGGGCGGCCGCTGCGAGAACTGCTCCGGTGACGGCACCATCAAGATCGAGATGAACTTCCTGCCGGACGTCTACGTCCCCTGCGAGGTCTGCCACGGCGCCCGCTACAACCGGGAGACGCTGGAGGTCCACTACAAGGGCAAGTCCATCGCCGAGGTGCTGGACATGCCGATCGAGGAGGCGCTGCACTTCTTCGAGGCCGTCCCGGCGATCGCCCGCCACCTGAGGACGCTCAACGACGTCGGCCTCGGCTACGTCCGGCTCGGGCAGTCCGCGCCGACGCTGTCGGGCGGCGAGGCGCAGCGCGTGAAGCTCGCCTCCGAGCTGCAGAAGCGTTCCACCGGGCGGACGGTCTACGTGCTGGACGAGCCCACCACCGGTCTGCACTTCGAGGACATCAGCAAGCTGATCAAGGTTCTCGACGGCCTGGTGGCGAAGGGCAACACGGTGATCGTCATCGAGCACAACCTCGATGTGATCAAGACGGCCGACTGGATCGTGGACATGGGTCCCGAGGGCGGCAGCGGCGGCGGAACCGTGGTCGCCGAGGGCACGCCCGAGGAGATCGCCGCGGTCACCGCCAGCCACACCGGGAAGTTCCTCCGCGACATCCTCGACAACGGCCAGGTCGACGCCCCGGCGCCGGCCAGGAAGGCCGCCCGGAAGCGGGCCGTCGCGAAGAAGTAGGCGCCGGGGGCGGTTACCCGGGGGCGCGTGCGTAGGCCAATGCGCCCCCGCAGCGGCCTCCGCGCGGTCGGGTGCTCCCGGCCGCCCCCGGGTGTGCACGCTCGGGGCAGTCGGGAGCAGCGCGGGGGCGCGCGGCCGGCCACCCGGCTCGGCCCCGGCCGGTCCGGGGTTCGAAGACTGCGGGCATAGACTGCGGCCGGTCCTGCCTGTAGCCCGCGCACCCGAGGGAGACGTCACCGATGTCCGAGGCCTCCGAGAGCCCCACCACCGCCCTGCCCGAGACCTCCCGCCGGACGCTGCTGTGCGGCGCGAGCGCCGTCCTGGCCGTCGGCGGTGCCGTCGCGGTCAGCGGATGCGCCTCGTCGTCCTCCACGGGCGGGGCGGGAAACTCCTCCGAGGCGGGCGGCTCCTCGACCAAGAGTGCCTCCCAGCCGGCCGGGCCGGTGGACGTCGGCCCGGCTTCGGGCGTCCCGGTCGGCGGCGGCACGGTCTACCGCGAGAAGAAGATCGTGGTGACCCAGCCGACCGCCGGCCAGTACAAGGCGTTCAGTGCCGTGTGCACCCACGCGGGCTGCGTCGTGGACAAGGTCGCCGACGGCCAGATCCAGTGCCCGTGCCACGGCAGCCGCTTCGCCATCGCGGACGGTGCCGTCCAGGACGGTCCGGCGCCGAGGCCGCTGCCCGAGTACAAGGTGGCGGTGCAGGGCGGCAATCTGGAGGTCACGCCGGCCTGAGCGGCAGGTCCCGTACAACACCGGTCACACCGGCCGGTGTTCGGGACGGCCCCGGAGTGTCGGTGGGGGTCGGTACGGTAGAGCCATGGCCGACCCCTCCACGTACCGCCCGGCGCCGGGCGCGATCCCGACTTCGCCCGGTGTCTACAGGTTCCGCGACGCGCACGGGCGGGTCATCTACGTCGGCAAGGCCAAGAGCCTGCGGCAGCGCCTCTCCTCGTACTTCCAGGATCTCGCCGGTCTGCATCCGCGGACGGCGACCATGGTCACCACCGCCGCCTCGGTGGAGTGGACGGTGGTCGCCACCGAGGTCGAGGCCCTACAGCTGGAGTACTCCTGGATCAAGGAGTTCGACCCCCGGTTCAACGTCAAGTACCGCGACGACAAGAGCTACCCGGAGCTCGCGGTCACCGTGGGCGAGGAGTTCCCCCGGGTCCAGGTGATGCGCGGCGCGCACAAGAAGGGCGTGCGCTACTTCGGTCCGTACGGGCACGCCTGGGCGATCCGCGAAACGGTCGACCTGATGCTGCGGGTCTTCCCGGTCCGTACCTGTTCCAACGGTGTGTTCAAGCGCGCCCAGCAGGTCGGCCGGCCCTGCCTGCTCGGGTACATCGGCAAGTGCTCCGCCCCCTGCGTGGGGAAGATCTCCCAGGCCGACCACGCCGAACTCGCCGAGGAGTTCTGCGACTTCATGGCCGGCCGCACCGGCGGTCACCTGCGCCGGCTGGAGCAGCAGATGCAGGAGGCCGCCGTCGCGATGGAGTACGAGCGCGCGGCCCGGCTGCGCGACGACATCGCCGCCCTCAGGCGCGCGATGGAGAAGAACGCGGTGGTCCTCGGCGACGGCACCGACGCCGACCTGTTCGCCCTCGCCGAGGACGAGTTGGAGGCCGCGGTGCAGATCTTCCACGTCCGCGGCGGCCGGGTGCGCGGCCAGCGCGGCTGGGTCACCGACAAGGTCGAGGACGTCGACACCGCCGCCCTGGTCGAGCACGCGCTGCAGCAGCTGTACGGCGGCGGCACCGAGTCCGTCCCGCGCGAGGTGCTGGTCCCCGAGCTGCCCCGGCCGCTGGAGCCGGTCCAGGAGTGGCTGAGCGGCCTGCGCGCCACCCAGACCGCCAAGGGGGGCCAGGTGGACCTCAGGGTCCCGCAACGCGGCGACAAGAAGGACCTGATGACCACGGTCCAGCGCAACGCCCAGCAGGCGTTGGTCCTGCACAAGACCAAGCGCGCCTCCGACCTGACCACCCGCAGCCGGGCCCTCCAGGAGATCGCCGACGCCCTGGAGTTGGACTCCGTCCCGCTGCGCATCGAGTGCTTCGACATCTCGCACCTGCAAGGTGACGACGTGGTCGCCTCGATGGTGGTCTTCGAGGACGGCCTGGCCCGCAAGAGCGAGTACCGGCGGTTCCAGATCAGGGGGTTCGCGGGTCAGGACGACGTCCGCTCGATGCACGAGGTGATCGGCCGCCGCTTCCGCCGCTACCTCCAGGAGCGCGAGCAGACCGGCGAGTGGGCCGTCCCGGAGGCGGACGACGAGCCGGCCGCCTCCGGCCCGATCGACCCGGAGACCGGTCGCCCCAGGCGGTTCGCCTACCCGCCGCAGCTCGTCGTGGTCGACGGCGGGCAGCCCCAGGTCGCCGCCGCCAAGCGGGCGTTGGACGAGCTGGGCATCGACGACGTCGCACTCTGCGGGCTGGCCAAGCGCCTTGAGGAGGTCTGGCTGCCCGGCGAGGACGACCCGGTGGTGCTGCCGCGCAGCAGCGAGGGCCTGTACCTGCTGCAGCGGGTCCGCGACGAGGCACACCGCTTCGCCATCACCTACCAACGCAGCAAGCGCGCCAAGCGGTTCACGGCGGGGGAACTGGACTCCGTCGCCGGTCTCGGCGAGACTCGCCGCAAGGCGTTGCTCAAGCACTTCGGCTCGTTGAGGAAACTGCGCGCGGCCACCGTGGACGAACTCTGCGAGGTCCCGGGCATCGGCAGGCGGACGGCGGAAACTGTTGCCGCAGCGTTGGCCTCCCGTACACCGGCCGCACCTGCGGTGAATACCGCGACCGGCGAGATCATTGAAGACGACGCATCGCAGGAGACGCCTTGACGGCCGACGCCGCCCGTCAGTCCCCAGGCTCCGGTTCACCTTTCAGGGTGATACGGGAATGCCCGGGCGACGCCAGAGGCGTTCTCCCCAGCAGAACCACCGAAAGCGGGGAACCGAAGTGACAATGTCCGACCATGGGGGCACCTCCCGGCCGGAGGCTGGGGGAGACAGCGCCCCGGAACTGGTGATCATCTCCGGCATGTCCGGAGCCGGCCGCAGCACGGCCGCCAAGTGCCTGGAAGACTTGGGCTGGTTCGTCGTGGACAACCTCCCTCCGGCGCTCATCCCGACCATGGTCGACCTCGGCGCCCGGTCCCAGGGCGCGGTACCCCGGATCGGCGTCGTGGTGGACGTCCGGGGCCGGAAGTTCTTCGACGACCTGCTGACCTCCCTGGACGAGCTGGAGAAGCGCGGCGTCCGACTCCGGGTGGTCTTCCTGGAGTCCTCCGACGACGCCCTGGTGCGCCGCTTCGAGTCGGTCCGCCGTCCGCACCCGCTGCAGGGCGACGGCCGGATCGTGGACGGCATCAGCCAGGAGCGCGAGCTGCTGCGCGACCTGCGCGGCGAGGCCGATCTGGTGATCGACACCTCCAACCTCAACGTCCACCAGCTGCGCGCCAAGATGGACGCGCAGTTCAGCGACCACGACGAGCCCGAGCTGCGGGCCACCGTGATGTCGTTCGGCTTCAAGTACGGCCTGCCGGTCGACGCGGACCTGGTGGTGGACTGCCGCTTCCTGCCCAACCCGCACTGGGTGCCGGAGCTGAGAGCCCGTACCGGCACCGACAGCGACGTCGCGGACTACGTCTTCCAGCAGCCCGGCGCCGACGAGTTCCTGAACGGTTACGCCGAGTTGCTCAAGATCGTGACCGAGGGGTACCGCAGGGAGGGCAAGCGCTACATGACCCTTGCCGTAGGCTGCACCGGTGGCAAGCATCGCAGTGTCGCCATGTCCGAGCGGTTGACAAAGCGTCTGATCGCGGACGGCGTCGAAACGGTGCTGGTCCACCGCGACATGGGCAGGGAGTAGAGCCTGCGGGAGTGACGACACCGCCCCGCCGGCCGCTCACCGGGGTATGAAACAGGAACGTGGGGTCGGTGTGACGGGATACTCGCCAGTACGGCAGCTCCAGCACAAATCTGCCGACCGGCGAGAACAGGCGGGACCCAGGCCCCGGCCCGGAGCGCCCAGAATCACCGCGCTGGGCGGCGGCCAGGGCCTGTCCGCCTCGCTCTCGGCACTGCGCCGGCTGACCACCGAGCTGACCGCCGTGGTCACGGTCGCCGACGACGGCGGCTCCAGCGGACGGCTGCGCAGCGAGCTGGGGGTGCTGCCGCCCGGCGACCTGCGCAAGGCGCTGGCGGCGCTCTGCGGCGACGACGACTGGGGCCGCACCTGGTCCGAGGTGATCCAGCAGCGCTTCACCGGCGACGGAGAGCTCGGCGGGCACGCGGTCGGCAACCTGCTGATCGTCGCGCTCTGGGAGAAGCTCGGCGACCCGGTGGAGGCGCTCAACTGGGTCGGCCGGCTGCTCAACGTGCAGGGCCGGGTGCTGCCGATGTCGGCCGTCCCGCTGGACATCGAGGCCGAAGTGCGCGGTCACGACCCGGCCCGCCCGGACGAGGTCAGCTCGGTACGCGGCCAGGCCGACGTGGCGGCCACCCCGGGCACGGTCCAGTCGATCCGACTGCTGCCCGAGGAGCCTCCGGCGGTACCCGAGGCGGTCACGGCCGTGCTGGAGGCGGACTGGGTGGTGCTGGGCCCCGGGTCCTGGTTCACCAGCGTGCTGCCGCACCTACTGGTCCCCGAGCTGGCCAAGGCGCTCGCCGAGACCCGGGCCCGCCGCCTGCTGACCCTCAACCTGGCCCCGCAGCCCGGTGAGACCGAGGGCTTCACCCCGCAGCGCCATCTGGAGGTCATCGCGGACCACGCTCCGGACCTCGCCGTGGATGCGATCCTGGTGGACGAGCAGGCGGTCACCGGTGGCGCCTTCGGCGTGGCCGACCTGGACGGGCTGCAGAAGGCCGCCGAGCGGATGGGCGCCGCCCTGGTGCTCGGCCGGGTGGCCAGGACCGACGGGACGCCGCGACACGACCCGGAGCTCTTGGCGGCTGCGTACGACCGGATTTTCCGGACACATGGAAGGATCGGCCCATGGCGATGACGGCAGCGGTGAAGGACGAAATCAGCCGGCTCCCCGTCACCCGGGCCTGCTGCCGCAAGGCGGAGGTCTCGGCGATCCTGCGATTCGCGGGCGGTCTGCACATTGTGAGCGGCCGGATCGTGATCGAGGCGGAGCTGGACACCGGCATGGCGGCGCGGCGGCTGCGCAAGGACCTGCTGGAGATCTTCGGACACTCCTCGGACCTGGTGGTGATGGCCCCCGGTGGCCTGCGACGCGGCAGCCGGTTCGTGGTGCGGGTGGTGAAGGACGGTGAGCTGCTGGCCCGGCAGACCGGGCTGGTGGACGGGCGCGGACGGCCGATCCGGGGGCTGCCCCCGGCGGTGGTCTCCGGGGCGACCTGCGACGCGGAGGCGGCCTGGCGCGGGGCCTTCCTGGCCCACGGTTCGCTGACCGAGCCGGGCAGGTCCTCCTCGTTGGAGATCACCTGCCCGGGGTCCGAGGCGGCGCTGGCGTTGGTCGGCGCGGCCCGGCGGCTCGGCATCCCGGCAAAGGCCCGCGAGGTGCGCGGGGTGGACCGGGTGGTGATCCGGGACGGCGACGCGATCGGCGCGCTGCTGACCAGGCTGGGCGCACACGAGTCGGTGCTGGCCTGGGAGGAGCGCCGGATGCGCCGCGAGGTGCGGGCCACCGCCAACCGGCTGGCCAACTTCGACGACGCCAACCTGCGCCGCTCGGCCCGCGCGGCGGTCGCGGCCGGCGCCCGGGTGGCCCGTGCGCTGGAGATCCTCGGCGACGAGGTGCCCGAGCACCTGGCCGCCGCCGGCCAGCTGCGGATGCAGCACAAGCAGGCTTCGCTGGAGGAACTGGGCGCGCTGGCCGATCCGCCGCTGACCAAGGACGCGGTGGCCGGCCGGATCCGCCGGCTGCTGGCGATGGCCGACAAGCGCGCCGCCGAGCTGGGACTGCCCAGCACCGAGGCCAATCTCACCGACGAAATGGCGCTCAACTAGGGCTGCCCCGTGGGTCATTACCGCGGAACGGGTTGACAGACAGGGGCGCGGGGAATAGTGCGAGACCAGGGGCACCCGGTGGGGGCCGCGGATCTCGCGCTGTTCCCCGTGCCCCTGCGACCGTGCTCCGCCCCAGCGGCGGAGAGGCGATGTGCCCAGGCGACCCCCGGAGAGGTAGGGTCGTGGGTGGTCGGGGACATCCCAAAATTCCACCCCGTCGGCAATAGGGCCGGCGTACCCCGTCGGCAATCGGGCCGGCGTACCTAATAAGGAGATCGGTTCGTGACGATCCGGGTAGGCATCAACGGATTCGGCCGCATCGGCCGCAACTTCTTCCGTGCGGTCAAGGCCCAGGGCGCGGACATCGAGATCGTCGGTGTCAACGACCTGACCGACACGAAGACCCTGGCGCACCTCCTCAAGTACGACACCACCCTCGGCACCTTCCCGGGCGAGGTCTCGCACACCGCGGACAGCATCACCGTCGACGGCAAGACCTTCAAGGTCACCGCCGAGCGCGACCCGGCCAATCTGCCCTGGGGCGAGCTGGGTGCCGACATCGTCGTCGAGTCCACCGGTATCTTCACCAAGGCCGAGGCGGCCAAGAAGCACGTCGCCGCCGGCGCCAAGAAGGTCATCATCTCGGCGCCCGCCACCGACGAGGACGTCACCATCGTCATGGGCGTCAACGACGACAAGTACGACGCCGCCAACCACACGATCATCTCCAACGCCTCCTGCACCACCAACTGCGTGGCGCCGATGGCGAAGGTGCTGAACGAGAGCTTCGGCATCGTCAAGGGCCTGATGACCACGGTCCACGCGTTCACGAACGACCAGGTCACCCTGGACTTCCCGCACAAGGACCTGCGTCGCGCCCGTGCCGCCTCGCAGAACATCATCCCGACCTCGACCGGTGCGGCCAAGGCCACCGCCCTGGTCCTGCCGGAGCTCAAGGGCAAGCTGGACGGCACCTCGCTGCGCGTCCCGGTCCCGACCGGCTCGATCACCGACCTGGTCGTCACCCTCGAGCGCGACGTCACCAAGGACGAGGTCAACGCCGCCTTCCAGAAGGCCGCCGAGGGTGCCCTCAAGGGTGTCCTGGCCTACACCGAGGACCCGATCGTCTCCTCGGACATCGTCAACAACCCGGCCTCCTGCATCTTCGACGCCCAGCTCACCATGGTCCAGGGCAACCAGGTCAAGGTGCTCGGCTGGTACGACAACGAGTGGGGTTACTCCAACCGCCTCGTCAACCTGACCACCCTCGTCGGCGGCCAGCTCTGACCTGCGGGAGCTGACGTGACGTAAGGGGCAGGGCCCGGAAGGCGGTTGCGCCTCCCGGGCCCTTCCCCTGCCTCGTTGAACGCCTGTCGCGAGCGCTCCTGCCCCGCGCTCGCGGGCACCTCACTCCCTCGCGGCGGCACGGTGCCGTGCCGCCGCCAGGCGCCACCTTCTCCCCGGGAGACCGAAGTTGAAGACCATCGAAGACCTCGACGTCGCCGGCAAGCGCGTCTTCGTCCGCGCCGACCTGAACGTCCCGCTGGACGGCAGCACGATCACCGACGACGGTCGGATCCGCGCCGTCGCGCCGACCATCGCCAAGCTGGCCGCAGCTGGTGCGAAGGTCGTCGTCGCCTCCCACCTCGGCCGCCCCAAGGGTGCCCCGGACCCGCAGTTCTCCCTCGCACCGGCGGCGAAGCGCCTCGGCGAGATCCTCGGCAAGCCGGTCGCCTTCGCCACCGACACCGTGGGCGAGAGCGCCGAGGCCGTCGTCGCCGCGCTGGCCGGTGGCGAGGTCGCGCTGCTGGAGAACCTGCGCTTCAACGCCGGTGAGACCAGCAAGGACGACGCCGAGCGTGCTGCCTTCGCCGAGCAGCTGGCCGCCCTGGCCGACCTGTACGTCGGCGACGGTTTCGGCGCCGTGCACCGCAAGCACGCCTCGGTCTACGACCTGCCGAAGCTCCTGCCGCACGCCGCCGGCGACCTGATCGCCACCGAGGTCGGCGTGCTCAAGAAGCTCACCGAGGACGTTGCGCGCCCGTACGTCGTCGTGCTCGGCGGCGCCAAGGTGTCCGACAAGCTCGGAGTGATCGACAACCTGCTGAAGAAGGCAGACCGAATCCTGATCGGCGGCGGCATGGCGTACACCTTCCTCGCGGCCAAGGGCCATGAGGTCGGCATCTCCCTGCTGCAGGAGGACCAGAAGGGCAAGTGCCTGGAGTACCTGGCGGAGGCCGAGAAGCGGGGCGTCGAGTTCGTCCTGCCGGTCGACGTCCTGGTCTCCGCGGACTTCCCGGACCTCAAGACCAAGGCCCCGGCGACCTACGAGGTCGTCGCCTCGGACGCGATCCCGGCCGACAAGGAGGGCCTGGACATCGGCCCGAAGACCCGTGAGCTGTACGCGGCGAAGCTGGTCGACGCCGGGACGGTGTTCTGGAACGGCCCGATGGGCGTTTTCGAGCACCCGGACTTCGCGAACGGCACCAAGGCCGTCGCGCAGGCTCTGACCGACAGCAAGGCGTTCACCGTGGTCGGTGGCGGCGACTCCGCCGCGGCCGTCCGCATCCTGGGCTTCGACGAGACGAAGTTCGGGCACATTTCGACCGGCGGTGGCGCGAGCCTCGAGTACCTGGAGGGCAAGACCCTTCCCGGTCTCGCCGCCCTGGAAGGCTGAAAGCATGACTGAGCGTCTCCCGCTGATGGCGGGCAACTGGAAGATGAACCTCAACCACCTCGAGGCCATCCAGCACACCCAGAAGCTGGCCTTCGCGCTGGCCGACAAGGACTACGACGCCGTCGAGGTCGCCGTCCTGGTGCCGTTCACCGACCTGCGTTCGGTGCAGACCCTGGTCGACGGCGACAAGCTGAAGATCAAGTACGGCTCGCAGGACATCTCGCGGTACGACTCCGGTGCCTACACCGGTGAGGTCTCCGGCCCGATGCTGGCCAAGCTCAAGTGCACCTACGCGGTGATCGGACACTCGGAGCGCCGCGAGTACCACGGCGAGAACGAGGAGATCGTCAACGCCAAGGTCAAGGCCGCCTACCGGGCCGGGATCACCCCGATCCTGTGCATCGGCGAGCCGCTGGAGATCCGCAGGGCCGGCACCCACGTCGAGTACACCCTGGCGCAGCTGGACGGCGCGCTGAAGGACATCCCGGCGTTCGAGGCCGAGCAGATCGTCGTCGCGTACGAGCCGGTCTGGGCGATCGGCACCGGCGAGGTGGCGACCCCCGAGGACGCCCAGGAGGTCTGCGCGGCGATCCGCGCCCGCCTGGCCGAGCTGTACGACGCCGAGCTGGCCGGCAAGGTCCGCATCCTGTACGGCGGTTCGATGAAGGCGGGCAACGTTGCCGGTCTGATGGCCAAGCCGGACATCGACGGCGGTCTGATCGGCGGCGCCTCGCTGGACGCCGGCGAGTTCGTCAAGATCGTGCGCTACCGGGAGCAGGCAGTAGGCTAACGCCGCCGCAGCAACGTAGGCTTTGGGGTCGGACCGCTTTCGGGCGGCCCGGCCCCTTCGCCGAAGATACGAGAGAGTTGGTCCCCGCCGTGGTTCTCGGGTTCTCGATTGCCCTGATCGTCTTCAGTGTGCTGATGATCCTCCTGGTGCTGCTGCACAAGGGGAAGGGCGGCGGTCTGTCCGACATGTTCGGTGGTGGCGCGATGTCGGCCGGCGGCGGTTCCGCGGTGGCCGAGCGCAACCTCGACCGCATCACCATCATCGTGGGCCTCGGCTGGTTCGCCTGCATCGTGGTGCTCGGCCTGCTGCTCAAGTACAAGGGCTGATTCCGCCGCCCCGAGTACGCCGGGGATCTGACGACACGTCTCCTGGGCGCTTATCCTGAAGTGCGCCCGGAGGCGGTGGTGGCAGATCCTTAACTCCCGCTTACACTGGGACGACTTCGCCACCGTCCGCAGATGGCGGCGGGCGGCAGTGGATACCCAGGGAGTCAGACCGTGGCAAGTGGCAATGCCATCCGTGGCAGCAGAGTAGGCGCCGGCCCGATGGGCGAGGCGGAGCGCGGCGAGTCCGCCCCCCGCAACCGGATCTCCTTCTGGTGCGCCAACAAGCACGAGACGCGCCCCAGCTTCGCGGCCGAGGCCGCGATCCCGGAGACCTGGGACTGCCCGCGCTGCGGCTTCCCGGCCGGACAGGACGAGCACAACCCGCCGGCGCCCTCGCGCAACGAGCCGTACAAGACCCACCTCGCGTACGTCCGTGAGCGCCGCACCGACGCGGACGGCGAGGCCATCCTGGCCGAGGCCCTCGCCAAGCTGCGCGGCGAGATCTGAGCAGGGCCACCTGAAAGGGCGGCACCGGAAGAACTCCGGTGCCGCCCTTCGGCGTTGCCGGGACTTGGCGGAGATCCAGGTTCCCCGGCGGGGGTTGCGGCATAGCACTGCGGCCCGGCCCCGAACGGATCGGAGCCGGGCCGCAGTGTGACCCTGCCTGATGTGGCCCGCCGTCAGGCCAGGGCCCCGCCCCCAGCCTTCGGCCGGGAGGTACCCCCCGCCCGATGGCGGGCTAGGAGGGCGGGTAGAGCCCAGCGGGGATCTTCGAGGCCGCCGCGCGGTCGAGGAGCCACAGGGTGCGGCTGAGGCCGCGGGCGCCCGAGGCCGGGGCCTGGATCTCACCGGGGCCGGTGAGGGCCATGGCGACGGCATCGGCCTTGTCCTCGCCCGCCGCGAGCAGCCAGACCTCGCGGGCCGCCCGGATGGCCGGGAGGGTGAGCGAGATCCGGATGGGCGGCGGCTTGGGGGAGCCGTGCACGGCGACCACGGTCAGCTCGGTCTCCCTGACGCCCGGGTGCTCGGGGAAGAGCGAGGCGACATGGGTGTCCGGGCCGACGCCGAGCAGCAGCACGTCGAAGGCCGGAACGCCGGCGTGCTCGCCGGGGCCGGCCGCCCGGGCCAGCTCCTGGGCGTAGCGGGCGGCGGCGGCCTCCACGTCGGAGCCGAACTCCCCGTCCGAGGCGGGCATCTCGTGCACCCGCGCCGGGTCGAGCGGGACGGAGCCGAGCAGCTCCGCCCGCGCCTGGACGGCGTTGCGCTCCGGGTCGTCGGACGCGAGGTAGCGCTCGTCGCCCCACCAGAGGTCCAGCCGGGCCCAGTCCACCGCGTCGCGCGCCGGGGAGGCGGCGATCGCGGCGAGCAGGGCGTTGCCGTTGCGCCCGCCCGTGAGCACCACCGAGGCGGTGCCACGGGCGGCCTGGGCGTCCACGATCCGGGTGATCAGCCGGGCGGCGGTCGCCTGGGCCATCAGCTCCTTGTCGCGGTGGACGACCAGCTGCGGGGTGCTGGCAGCCGTCACGACGAGGTCCGCTTCCGGGAGGCGGTCTTCTTCGTGGCAGCCTTCTCGGCCTGCTCGCCGGCCGGCTCACCGTCCGCGGCCGGCTGCGGGTCGGCAGCGGCGTCCGCGGAGGCGTCCGTGGTGGCGGGGGCGTCCGCGGAGGCGTCCGTGGCGGACTCGGCGGTGGCGGGCTCGTTCAGCCGCTCCACCGGGGTGCGGACGGCGCTCGCGTAGATGTCGTCCGGGTCGAGGCGGCGCAGCTCCTCGGCGATCAGCTCCGAGGTCTCCCGGCGCTTGAGGGCGACCTGGCGGTCCGGCGATCCGGGCATGGAGAGGGTGCCCATCAGGCCGTCCGGGCGGTCAAGGACGATCGCGCCGTCCTTGGTGCGCAGGGTCACCGAGGTGATCCCGGGACCCGCGGTGACCACCCGCTCGACCGGGACGCGCAGCCGGTTCATCAGCCACAGCCCGAGCAGCTCGACGCTCGGGTTGTAGGACTCGCCCTCGACCACGGCGGAGGTGATCTGCGCCGGACGCTGGTCCAGGGCGGCGGCCAGCATGGAGCGCCAGCCGGTGATCCGGGTCCAGGCCAGGTCGGTGTCGCCGGGGGTGTAGCTCTCGGCCCGCTGGGCGAGCTGGCCGACCGGCGACTCGGCGGTGACCGCGTCGGTGATCCGGCGCTGGGCGAGCGCGCCCAGCGGGTCCTGCGCGGGGTGCAGCGGCGCGTTTTCCGGCCACCAGACCACCACGGGGGCGTCGGGGAGCAGCAGCGGCAGCACCACCGACTGGGCGTGCGAGGCGAGTTCGCCGTGCATCCGCAGGATGACGGTCTCACCCGAACCCGCGTCCGAGCCGACCAGGATCTCGGCGTCCAGCCGGGTCTCGGCGCGGGCCCGGGGCGAGCGCCCCGCGCGCTTGATCACCGCGAGGGTGCGGCTGGGGTGCTCGCGCGAGGCGTCGTTGGCCGCCTTGAGCGCGTCGTAGGCGCTGCCCTCGTCGGTGACGATGACGAGGGTGAGCACCATCCCGCCGGCGGCGTTCCCGCCCGCCCGGCGGGCGTTCATCAGCGCCGCGTTGATCTTGCTGGAAGTGGTGTTGGTCAGGTCGATCTTCATGGCCGACGCCAGCTCCTGCCGTCTCGTGCGAGCATCTCGTCCGCCTCGGCCGGTCCCCAGGTCCCGGCCGGGTACTGGGCGGGCTTGCCGTGGCTGTCCCAGTACTTCTCGATCGGGTCGAGGATCTGCCAGGAGAGCTCGACCTCCTGGTGACGCGGGAACAGGTTGGCGTCACCGAGCAGGACGTCCAGGATGAGCCGCTCGTACGCCTCCGGGCTGGACTCGGTGAAGGACTCGCCGTACTGGAAGTCCATGGTGACGTCCCGCACCTCGAACGAGGTGCCCGGCACCTTGGAGCCGAACCGCACGGTCACGCCCTCGTCCGGCTGCACCCTGATGACCAGGGCGTTCTGCCCCAGCTCCTCGGTGGCGTAGGCGTCGAAGGGCAGGTACGGGGCGCGCTTGAAGACCACCGCGATCTCGGTGACCCGGCGGCCGAGCCGCTTGCCGGTGCGCAGGTAGAACGGGACGCCCGCCCAGCGCCGGTTGTTGATCTCCAGCTTGATCGCCGCGTAGGTGTCGGTGGTGGACTCGGGGTTGATGCCGTCCTCGTCCAGGTAGCCGGGCACCTCCTCGCCGCCCTGCCAGCCGGTCGTGTACTGGCCGCGCACGGTGTGGCCGCCCAGATCGGCCGGGAGCTTGACCGCGCTCAGCACCTTGAGCTTCTCGGCGACCAGCGCCTTCGGGTGGAAGGACGCGGGCTCCTCGATGGCGGTGAGCGCCATCAGCTGGAGCAGGTGGTTCTGGATGACGTCACGGGCCGCGCCGATGCCGTCGTAGTAGCCGGCGCGCCCGCCGATGCCGATGTCCTCGGCCATGGTGATCTGTACGTGGTCCACGTAGGACCGGTTCCAGATCGGCTCGAACATCGTGTTGGCGAAGCGCAGCGCCAGGATGTTCTGGACGGTCTCCTTGCCCAGGTAGTGGTCGATCCGGAAGACCTCGTCCCGCGGGAAGACCTCGTGGACGATCCGGTTCAGCTCCTGGGCGCTCGCCAGGTCGTGGCCGAACGGCTTCTCGATCACCGCACGGCGCCAGGAGCCGTGCGGCGGGTCGGCCAGCCCGTGCTTCTTCAGCTGCTGGACCACGATCGGGAAGGCGCTCGGCGGGACCGACAGGTAGAAGGCGAAGTTGCCGCCGGTGCCCTGGGCCGCGTCCAGGTCCTGGATCGTCTTGCGCAGGTGCTCGAAGGCCTCGTCGTCGTCGAAGGAGCCCTGGATGAAGCGCATGCCCTTGGCGAGCTGCTGCCAGACCTCCTCCCGGAACGGGGTCCGGGAGTGCTGCTTGACGGCGTCGTGGACCTCCTTCGCGAAGTCCTCGTCCTCCCACTCGCGGCGGGCGAAGCCGACGAGCGAGAAGCCCGGCGGCAGCAGACCGCGGTTGGCGAGGTCGTAGATGGCCGGCATCAGCTTCTTGCGCGACAGGTCGCCGGTGACACCGAAGATGACCAGGCCCGACGGCCCCGCGATGCGCGGGAGCCGTCGGTCTGCGGGGTCCCGCAGGGGGTTCGAGGACGGGAGCGGGGGTTCGCCCTGCTCGACCTCGGGATAGTCAGTGCTCACGGGAGTGGCTCCGCTTTCGGTGGATGTGAGCGGGTGAGATCACTTCTCGGTGGCGAGGCCGGCCAGGGAGGCGGTGACGGTGTCGAGCAGCTCGTTCCAGGACTGCTCGAACTTCTCGACGCCCTCGTCCTCCAGCACCTGGACGACATCCTCGTAGTCGACACCGGCGGCGGCGATGGCCTCCATCACGGCCTTGGCGTCGTCGTAGTTGGTGGTGATGGTGTCACCGGTGACCACACCGTGGTCGTCGGTGGCGTCCAGGGTGGCCTCGGGCATGGTGTTCACGGTGCCGGGGGCGACCAGCTCGGTGACGTACAGGGTGTCCGGCAGGGAGGGGTCCTTGACACCGGTGGAGGCCCACAGCGGACGCTGCGCGTTGGCACCGGCGGCCTCCAGGGCCTTCCAGCGGTCGGACGAGAAGACCTCCTCGTAGGCCTGGTAGGCGAGGCGGGCGTTGGCCAGGGCGGCCTTGGAGCGGAGCTGCTTGGCCTCGCCACCGACCTTGTCCAGGCGCTTGTCGATCTCGGTGTCCACGCGGGAGACGAAGAACGAGGCGACCGACTCGATCTGCGAGAGGTCCAGACCGGCGGCCTTGGCCCGCTCCAGACCGGTCAGGTAGGCGTCCATCACCGCGCGGTAGCGCTCCAGGGAGAAGATCAGCGTGACGTTGACGCTGATGCCCTTGGCGAGCACGGCCGAGATGGCGGGCAGACCGGCCTTGGTGGCGGGGATCTTGATGAACACGTTCGGGCGGTCCACCAGCCACCACAGCTGCTTGGCCTCGGCCACGGTGGCCTCGGTCTGGTGGGCCAGGCGCGGGTCGACCTCGATGGAGACCCGGCCGTCACGGCCGTTGGAGGCGTCGTAGACCGGGCGCAGCACGTCGGCCGCGTCGCGCACGTCCGAGGTGGTGATCATGCGGACGGCCTCGTCGGTGGTGACCTTGCGGACCGCCAGGTCCTTCAGCTGGCCCTGGTAGGCCGCGCTGCCGCCGCCGATGGCCTTCTGGAAGATGGTCGGGTTGGTGGTGACACCCACCACGTGCTTGCTCTGCACCAGTTCGGCCAGGTTCCCGCTGTTCAGCCGGTCACGGCTGAGGTCGTCCAGCCAGATCGCCACGCCTTCGTCGCTGAGGCGCTTCAGTGCGTCAGTCATGGTGCTTCATCCTCTTCTTCGTCTTCGTACGTCTGCAGTGGGGTGGTCTGCCGGGCCGGGTATCCGATGTGCGGTCGGAGATCCGGCCCGTTGCGGCCCGCCGGCCGAAGGGCGTCCGGGGCCGGTGCGGACGATCGTCGCTGGTGCGTCGGTCTTCGCTTTCGGCATCGGAGCGCCCTTCGGCCGGGGAACGGGCGGTACTAGCGGGAGATCGCCTCGACCGTGCGGAGCGAGGCGCGGGCGGCGTTGGCCACGGCGTCCGCGGTCAGGCCGAACTCACGGAAGAGCACCTTGTAGTCGGCGGAGGCGCCGTAGTGCTCCAGGCTGATGATCCGGCCGGCGTCGCCGACCAGCTCGCGCCAGCCCTGGGCGATACCGGCCTCGACCGAGACGCGGGCCCGGACGTTCGGCGGCAGCACGCTGTCGCGGTACGCCTGGTCCTGCTCGTTGAACCACTCGATGGACGGCATGGAGACCACGCGGGTCGGGATGCCGTCGGCCTCCAGCTCCTCGCGGGCCTTGACGGCGAGCTGCACCTCGGAGCCGGTGGCGATCAGGATCACCTTGGGCGCGAAGTTGGACGCCTCGGCCAGCACGTAACCGCCCTTGGCGACGCCGTCGGCCGAGTGGAAGACCTCGCGGTCGAACGTCGGCACGCCCTGGCGGGTGAGCGCCAGGCCGACCGGGCCGGGGTGGCTGGAGTGCCGCTCGGCGATGGTGCGCCAGGCGACGGCGGTCTCGTTGGCGTCGGCCGGGCGGACGATGGACAGGCCCGGGATGGTGCGCAGCGCGGCCAGGTGCTCGACCGGCTGGTGGGTCGGGCCGTCCTCGCCGAGGCCGATCGAGTCGTGCGTCCAGACGTAGGTGACCGGCAGCTTCATCAGCGCGGCGAGGCGGACGGCCGGGCGCATGTAGTCGGAGAACACCAGGAAGGTGCCGCCGAAGACCCGGGTGTTGCCGTGCAGCGCGATGCCGTTCATGGTCGAGCCCATGGCGTGCTCGCGGATGCCGAAGTGGATGGTCCGGCCGTAGGGGCTGGCCGACTTCAGCGGGTTCCCCTCGGGCAGGAAGGAGCTGTCCTCGTCGATGGTGGTGAGGTTGGACTCCGCGAGGTCGGCCGAGCCGCCCCACAGCTCCGGGATCACCGCGCCGAGCGCCTTGAGGGTGTCGCCGGAGGCCTTGCGGGTGGCGACGTCCTTGCCGGCCGGGAAGACCGGGACGGCCTTCTCCCAGCCGTCGGGGAGCTCGCCGGAGGTGATCCGGTCGAACTCGGCGGCGCGCTCCGGGGCGGCCTCGCGCCAGGCGTGGAAGCCCTTCTCCCACTCGGCCCGGGCGGCCTTGCCGCGCTGGACGACCTCGCGGGCGTGGTTGACGACCTCGTCGGTGACCTCGAAGGTCTTCTGCGGGTCGAAGCCCAGCACCTTCTTGGTGGCGGCGATCTCGGCCTCGCCGAGCGCCGAGCCGTGCGCCTTGGCGGTGTCCTGGGCGTTCGGGGCCGGCCAGGCGATGATGGTGCGCATCGCGATGATCGACGGCCGGGAGGTCTCGGCGCGGGCCGCCTCCAGGGCGGTCGCCAGGGCGTGCACGTCGATGTCGCCGTCGGTCTTCGGCGTCACCCGCTGGACGTGCCAGCCGTACGCCTCGTACCGGGCCAGGACGTCCTCGGAGAAGGCGGTCGCGGTGTCGCCCTCGATCGAGATGTGGTTGTCGTCGTACAGCGCGACCAGGTTGCCCAGCTTCTGGTGGCCGGCCAGCGAGGACGCCTCGGCGGAGATGCCCTCCTCCAGGTCGCCGTCGGAGACGATCGCCCAGATGGTGTGGTCGAACGGGGACTGGCCCGCCGGGGCCTCGGGGTCGAACAGACCGCGCTCGTAACGGGCGGCCATCGCCATGCCCACCGCGTTGGCGATGCCCTGGCCGAGCGGGCCGGTGGTGGTCTCCACACCGGCGGTGTGGCCGTGCTCCGGGTGGCCAGGGGTGCGGCTGCCCGCGACGCGGAAGGCCTTGAGGTCGTCGAGCGACAGCCCGTAGCCGGACAGGTACAGCTGGGTGTACAGCGTCAGCGAGGTGTGCCCGGGCGAGAGCACGAAGCGGTCACGGCCGACCCAGGCCGGGTCGGTGGGGTCGTGGCGCAGGAAACGCTGGAAGATCAGGTACGCCGCGGGGGCCAGCGACATGGCCGTCCCCGGGTGGCCGTTGCCCACCTTTTGGACAGCGTCCATGGCCAGGACACGGGCGGTGTCGACCGTGCGCTGGTCCAGCTCGGTCCACTCGAATGCGTTCGTCGGCGTGGTGCTCACCCTGAGTCAGGGCTCCTTCCATAAATGAAGAGTGACCCCGTGAGGGACCGGTCGGCCACGTCATTGTGGACCTGACGTCTGAATGGTGCCGGTCACGGAGGGTTGATCCCGCTTCTCTGTGCGAGCCTACCGCCAGAGCGGGCCCCGACCCGCGTGACGGGACAACCGGGGCCGCGTGGCCCCGATTCCCGGCAGGGCGGGACGCACCTTGTCCTACCCTGTCCCATCTCGATCGGCTTTGCGCGTCCACGGGTCAAGACGGCCTGGGGCCGCTCCGGGAGGACCGGGAGGCCGTTGTTCAGGGGTTCACCCGGCGGTGTGCGGTTGCGCCCCGCCGGGGGACCCCGAGGCCGGGCCGGAGATATGGAGCGTCTAAGGTGGCGTGGTACGCGCAGCGCGGTCGTGACGGCAACCAAGCGGTCCCGGGGACGCCTGTGAAGATTCATCTTGAGTTGGGGTGTTCGTGACCGCCGTCGAGAGCCGCCCTGCCGGGACGGTCGGGGCGAGCCCTGCGCACCGGCCGTTCGGGGCCCGCGTAGGGGCATTCGTTGCACTGACCAAGCCTCGGATCATCGAGCTGCTGCTGATGAGCACCGTCCCGGTGATGTTCCTGGCGCAGCATGGGGTGCCCAACCTGCTGCTGGTCCTGAAGGTGGTGCTCGGCGGTTACCTGTCGGCCGGCGGCGCCAACGCGCTGAACATGTACATCGACCGCGACATCGACGCGGTGATGTCCCGTACCGAGCGCCGCCCGATCGTCACCGGCATGGTGTCGCCGCGCGAGGCGTTGCTGTTCGGCATCGCGCTGGCGGTCGGCTCCACGCTCTTCCTCGGGCTGCTGGTGAACTGGCTGTCCGCAGGCCTCGCGTTGTCCGCGCTGCTGTTCTACGTCTTCGTCTACACGCTCGGCCTGAAGCGGCGCACCACCCAGAACATCGTCTGGGGCGGGATCGCGGGCTGCATGCCGGTCTTCGTCGGCTGGGCGGCGGTGCGCAACTCGCTGTCCTGGTCGGCGCTGGTGCTCTTCCTGGTGATCTTCTTCTGGACGCCGCCGCACTACTGGCCGCTCTCCATGAAGGTCCGGGAGGACTACGAGAAGGCCGGGGTGCCGATGCTCCCGGTGCTCAAGGGCAATCTGGCGGTGGCCAAGCAGATCGTCATCTACTCCTGGGTGATGGTGGCCGTCTCGCTGGCCCTGTGGCCGCTGGGGCACACCTCCCTGCTGTACCCGGTGGCGGCGGCCGTGCTCGGCGCGTTCTGGCTCAAGGAGGCGCACGGCCTGTACAACCGCGCCAAGGCCGGGATCGTGGGCGCGCAGCTGAAGGAGATGCGGCTGTTCCACTGGTCGATCACCTATCTGTCGCTGCTCTTCGTGGTCGTGGCGGTGGACCCCTTCCTCTGATCGACCGGCTGTACGAGAGGCCCGACCTGTCCCAGGTCGGGCCTTTCCGCATGTGGCGGCAGGTGTGTCGGGCCGCACACGGCAGCGGCGTCGCAGGAGTGTCTACTGCTGGGTAGCATGCGGGCATGACCAGCGCAGAGACCGCCACCAACGTCCCGCAGGACGCCCGCGCCGAGCGCCGCGCGAAGCGCATCGCCAAGCACATCGAGAGCTTCACCCGGCAGCACGGCGGCAGCGCCGACGGCGTGGTCGAGTACGTCGGCCGTACCGCCACCCGGATCGTTCTGGTGGGCGCGGACGGCACGTGGGGCGACCAGGTCGCCCCGACCTACGCCATCGGGCGCCGGGCCGCCGAGCTGTCCGGGGTGACCCTGCACGACAGCTTCGAGGGCGAGTTGGGGCTCAAGGTGAAGACCAGTGCGTACGAGTGGAAGCGGATGGCCGGCATCCAGCTCGGCGGCTGACCGCCGGCACGACGAGAGGCCCTGATCCCGCAGTCGGCGGGATCAGGGCCTCTCGTCGTGTTCTCAGGCGGCCTGGAGGGTCCTGGAGGCCGTCTCGGCGTCGGCCGGGACGGGCTCGTCGGCGCGGGTGCGCAGGGCCAGCGGGACGCGCAGGGCGGCGGCCCAGACCAGGGCGGCGCCGAGCATGTGCAGGCCGACCATGACCTCGGGGGCGTCGGTGAAGTACTGCACGAGGCCGAGCAGGCCCTGGGCGAGCAGGACGACCAGGAGCTCGCGGACCCGGGCCCGGGCGGCCGCCGGCGCCTTCACGGCGGCGAAGGCGAAGACCAGCGCGACCACCAGGCCGATCGACAGGAAGACCAGGTCGGCGTGGGCCTGGACGAGCCGGTCGTAGTCGATCGGGATCCGGTACACCGGCTTGCCGCCGTCACTGGAGGAGCCCGGGTGGTGGCCGGCGCCGGTCACCACCGTGCCGACCAGCACCAGCAGTCCGATCACCGCCACCATCAGCTGCGAGAGCCGTACCAGTGGCTGGGAGACCAGCTGCTCCGGGGCACCGTCGCCCTCCTTGGCGCGCTCCCACATCAGCAGGGCGACCCAGACCAGGCCCATGGCGGCCACCATGTGGACCGCGACGACATACGGGTTGAGGCCGGTCAGCACGGTGATGCCGCCGATCACGGCGTTGCTCATCACCAGCCAGAACTGGGCCCAGCCGAGCCTGGTGAGGCTGCGGCGCCACCGCTGGTGGCAGCGGGCCGCCAGGGTGGCCCAGGCGATCGCCGCGCACAGCACGTAGGTGAGCATCCGGTTGGTGAACTCGATGACGCCGTGGATGCCCATCTGGGGCGTCGGCGTCAGGCTCTCACCGGTGCAGCGGGGCCAGGTGGTGCAGCCCAGGCCGGAGGCGGTCAGCCGGACGGCGCCGCCGGTGAGCACGATCACTACGCTCATCACCAGTGCGGCGAAGGCGGCCCGGCGAACGGTCTCGACGGACGGCTGCCAGCGGTCGGCGAGGAGGGAGGAGGGGGTACGCACCCGTTCATCCTAGGTCGGCTTATACCGGATCTTGGCGCGGGGCCGCCCCGGAGCAACGGGCGGAGCACATCGGACAAATCTCCGCAGACCGGTCGGTGTTCCGGTCCGGCGGCGGGTGCGTACGCACGGGTGCCGCCGAGGCGGCGCACGGCAGCGGAGGGCACTCCGGGGAGCAGGTAGGCTCTGGTGGTCCTGAGACGCGCCGGGACGGTCCCCAGGGCCCGTCCCCGATCGGCTCGGCGGTCTGGTCCGCCGGGGCGCGCGCCGTCTCGATCGCGCAGGCGTCGGCCGCCCCTCCGCCAGTGCCACGGCCAAGGCCGAAGGCAGCGGAGGCGGCAGTCGAACCGCCTTCACCGGTGGCACCGCGAAGCCGAGCGGCTTCGCGGTGGCTGCCGGGCAATCACAGGGCGCCGAGGAGCCCGCTGGCCCGTCGGTCGGCCAGGAGTCCTGAGGTCGCGCCAGGCGTAAGTGCGCACCGTTCGATCGGAATCGGTCAGGCAGTGCGAATTTTCCGTTATCGCATGTGCCGGAGTCCCTTGCTGTGATGGGCTGTTGGGCCACATGCATCCGGCCAACCGGCGGGGTGGCACAACGGGTCCGGACCGGTGGAGTGCCGCACCGCAGGCCAGGCTCCGGGCGATCGGAACTGTCAATGCCCTTCCACGGCAAGGTCGTTCGGGAAGGGGCTTCGGCATGGCGGGACAACGGCGGACTCGGATCGGCGCACTGGCGGCAGCAGCCGCGCTCGGCACGGTGCGGCCGTGATCGCGATCGGCGGCGGACTGCTGTTCGCCACCCGCGGTCGCTCCGCGCGCCGGCACTGATCGGGCGGCTAACGCTCCGGGAGTTCGCTCGGGCCGACGTGGTGGTCGAGCCAGGCCTTCAGGGGCTGGGAGGCGCGCAGGAAGGCGGTGATCCGCCTGGCGGCGGTCCGGGTGCCGAGCCAGGCGGCGGGCTCCCAGTCCTGCCAGGCGACCAGGCCCTTGCAGCGGAGCAGGCCGATCCTGGGGTGGTCCTTGGGGTAGCCGCGCGGGGCGCTCTTGAGCTCGTCACGGCCGTGCACGGTGGGGCCGGCCCGCTCGACCTCGGCGATGACGCGTTCGAGTTCGGCGCCGGTGATGTCCTCGGCGACGGCGGTGCGGTAGCGGGCCAGCTGGTCGGTGGCGAGCCGGTACATGCCGTTGCCGCAGGCAAGGCCGTCGGCGGAGAGCTGGATGTAGCCGCCGGTGCTGAGGTGGGCGCCGATGTGGGTCTTGTACGGGGACTTGTCGGCGCTGAACCGGACGTCGCGGTTGGGGCGGAAGATCTTGCCCGGACCGAACTCGTCCTCCAACTCGTCCAGCAGGTCGGCCATCGGGGTCCGGACGGAGTCCTCGTAGGTGGCGCGGTGGGCGTCCCAGAACGTCTTGGAGTTGTCGGCCTCCAGGCGCTCGTAGAACTCGAGCGCCTCGGCCGGCCAGCCGTGAAAGGTCACGGAACCAGCCTAGGCGCCGGGGTGCGGGAGTTGCCCGCCCGCCCCCGGCGCCCCGGGCGGTCTACTCCCAGCGGAAGAAGCGGGCCGCCGCCGCCAGCCCCAGGGCGGCCCAGACCGCGAGGACGCCGAGGTCGGACCAGGGGACGCCGGAGCCGTACTGGAGGACCGAGCGCAGGCCGTCGGAGAGCGCGCTGATCGGCAGCAGTTCCAGGGCCGAGCGGATCGCGGCGGGGAACTTGGCGAGCGGGACCACCACGCCGCCGGCCAGCAGCAGCAGGATGAACACCAGGTTGGCGGCGGCCAGGGTGGCCTCCGCCCGCAGGGTGCCGGCCATCAGCAGGCCGAGACCGGAGAAGGCGGCGGTGCCGAGCACCAGCAGGCCGGCCGCGGCGAGCGCCCCCGACGAAGTCGCCAGCCCGTGCGGGGACCAGCCGAGGGCGAGGGCGATCACCGAGAGCAGCAGGACCTGCAGCGCTTCGGTGACCAGGACGCAGCCGGTCTTGGCGGTCAGCAGCGCCCAGCGCGGCAGCGGAGAGGCGCCGAGCCGCTTGAGCACGCCGTAGCGGCGTTCGAAGCCGGTGCCGATGGCCTGGCCGGTGAAGGCGGTGGACATCACGGCGAGCGCCAGCAGGCCGGGGGCCAGGAAGTCCACCCGCTTGCCGGGGCCGTCCACCGAGACCACGTCCACGGCGCTGAACAGCACCAGCAGCACGGTCGGGATCACCACGGTGAGCAGCAACTGCTCGCCGTTGCGCAGCAGCATCTTCGTCTCGAAGGCGGTCTGCGCCAGCAGCATCCGGCCGACGGGTGCCGCGCCGGGTGCGGGGGAGTAGGAGGTGGTCACGATCGCAGGTCCCGTCCGGTCAGATCGAGGAAGACGTCTTCGAGGCTGCGCAGCCTCGCGGTGAGCCGCTCGGGGGCGGCGCCGGCCAGCGCGCACCATTCGTTGATCGCCGAGAGCACCTCGGGTTCGAGCCTGGCCTCGACGCGGTAGTGGCCGGGGCCGGTCTCGACCGCGGCGACGCCGTCCGGCAGGAGCTTGCGCAGCGTGGCGAGGTCGAGTCCGGCGGGCGCCTCGAAGTGCACGCTGGACTCGCCGCCGCTGCCGCGGAGTTCCGCCGGGCTGCCGGAGGCGATGACCCTGCCGTGGTCGATGATGGCGACCCGGTCGGCCAGCTCCTCGGCCTCGTCCATGTAGTGGGTGGTGACGATCACGGTGACGCCGTCGCGCTTGAGGTCGCGGACGAGGTCCCAGGTGGCGCGGCGGGCCTGCGGGTCGAGGCCGGCGGTGGGCTCGTCCAGGAAGACCAGCTCGGGGCGGCCGACCACGGCCATGGCCAGGGCCAGGCGCTGCTGCTGGCCGCCGGAGAGGCGGCGGTAGGCGGTGCGGCCGCAGGATCCCAGCCCCAGGCGCTCGACCAGGGCGTCCACGTCCAGCGGGTCGGCGTGCAGCTTGGCGGTGTGGCGCAGCATCTCCACCGCGCGGGCGCCCGCGTACACGCCGCCGGACTGGAGCATCACGCCGACCCTGGGGCGCAGCTCGCGGGCGTCGGCGATCGGGTCGAGGCCGAGGACGCGGACGGTGCCGGCGTCCGGGCGGCGATAGCCCTCGCAGGTCTCGATGGTGGTGGTCTTGCCGGCGCCGTTGGGGCCGAGTACGGCGGTGACGGCGCCGCGTTCGACGGTGAGGTCGAGGCCGTCCACGGCCGTCTTCTCGCCGTAGCGCTTGACCAGCCCGGTCACCTCGACGGCGGGTGAAGTCTGCATACCGGCGAGTGTAAGAGGACCTGACACGTGGCCCGGACACCGCGTGCCGTGATCGTTTCCGCAGGCCAGGTAAGGCTTGCCTGCGTGATGGATGACATGGGTGAGGCGTGGATCACGGCTTGTTTCACGGGAAGGAATTACGCAACAATCGTGTTGTGAAAAACATGCGCGAGCAGGTGGACCAGCGGGAGGCCGAGTCGGCCCCCGGCTGTGCCGTGCCCGCGACGGCGGCCGAGGTGCTGCTGGAGGGCCACCGCGCCACCCGGGACCGGGTGGCCCGCTCGATCCTCGACCACGGCCCTTCCTCCGCCGCCGACCTGGCCAGCCGCCTCGGGCTGACCGCCGCGGCCGTCCGCCGTCACCTGGACGGACTGCTCGCCACCGGTCTGGTCGAATCCCGCGAGCAGCGGGTCTACGGCAGCCGGGGCCGGGGCCGTCCCGCCAAGGTCTTCGCCCTCACCGAGTCCGGCCGGGACGCCTTCTACCAGGCCTACGACCAGCTCGCCGCCGACGCCCTGCGCTGGATCTCCGAGTCGGTGGGCGGCGGCAAGGCGGGCGAGGAGGCGGTCGCCGCCTTCGCCCGGGCCCGGTTCGGCAAGCAGGGCCAGAAGTACCTCGCCATGCTCGGCCGGGCCGCACCGGGGCAGCGCACCGAGGCTCTCGCCCAGGCGCTGAGTGCAGACGGGTACGCTGCCACGGTGCGGCGGGTGCCGTCGACCGCCGCGCAGGCCCCGGCGGGCGCCCAGCTCTGCCAGCACCACTGCCCGGTCGCGCACATCGCCGAGCAGTTCCCGCAGCTCTGCGAGGCGGAGACCGAGGTCTTCTCCCAGCTCCTGGGCACCCATGTGCAACGGCTGGCCACCATCGCCCACGGTGACGGGGTCTGCACCACCTATGTGCCGGCACCCGGTGCCGCATCGTCGCCCGGCCCGCGCCGGGCTCCCGATGCCGTGCCGACTGCCGGTACGTCTACCGATCAGAATTCAGCGTCCGCGCGGAGGAACCTCGCATGACTGACACCGTTTCGCACCCGGAGCTCGAGGGCCTGGGCACCTACGAGTACGGCTGGGCGGACCCGGATGTCGCCGGTGCCGCCGCCAAGCGGGGCCTGAGCGAAGAGGTCGTCCGCGACATCTCGGGGAAGAAGAGCGAGTCCGAGTGGATGCTCAACCTGCGTCTCAAGGGCCTGAAGCTGTTCGAGAAGAAGCCGATGCCGACCTGGGGTTCGGACCTCTCCGGCATCGACTTCGACAACATCAAGTACTTCGTCCGCTCCACCGAGAAGCAGGCCGAGTCCTGGGAGGACCTGCCCGCGGACATCAAGGCCACCTACGACAAGCTCGGCATCCCGGAGGCGGAGAAGCAGCGCCTGGTCGCCGGTGTCGCCGCGCAGTACGAGTCCGAGGTCGTGTACCACCAGATCCGCGAGGACCTGGAGGCGCAGGGCGTCATCTTCCTGGACACCGACACCGCGCTGCGCGAGCACCCGGAGCTGTTCAAGGAGTACTTCGGCACCGTCATCCCGGCCGGTGACAACAAGTTCGCCGCGCTCAACACGGCCGTGTGGTCCGGCGGTTCGTTCATCTACGTGCCGAAGGGCGTGCACGTCGACATCCCGCTGCAGGCCTACTTCCGGATCAACACCGAGAACATGGGCCAGTTCGAGCGGACGCTGATCATCGTCGACGAGGACGCCTACGTCCACTACGTCGAGGGCTGCACCGCGCCGATCTACTCCTCGGACTCGCTGCACAGCGCCGTGGTCGAGATCATCGTCAAGAAGGGCGGCCGCTGCCGCTACACGACCATCCAGAACTGGTCGAACAACGTCTACAACCTGGTCACCAAGCGCGCCGTGGCGTACGAGGGCGCGACCATGGAGTGGGTCGACGGCAACATCGGTTCCAAGGTCACCATGAAGTACCCGGCCGTCTACCTGATGGGCGAGCACGCCAAGGGCGAGACCCTGTCGATCGCCTTCGCGGGCGAGGGCCAGCACCAGGACGCCGGCGCCAAGATGGTCCACATGGCACCGAACACCTCCTCCAACATCGTCTCCAAGTCGGTGGCCCGAGGCGGCGGCCGGACCTCCTACCGCGGTCTGATCGAGATCGGCGAGGGTTCGCACGGCGCCAAGTCCAACGTGCTCTGCGACGCGCTGCTGGTCGACACCATCTCCCGCTCGGACACCTACCCGTACGTGGACGTCCGCGAGGACGACGTGTCCATGGGCCACGAGGCCACCGTCTCCAAGGTCAGCGAGGACCAGCTCTTCTACCTGATGAGCCGCGGCATGACCGAGTTCGAGGCGATGGCGATGATCGTCCGCGGCTTCGTCGAGCCGATCGCGCGCGAGCTGCCGATGGAGTACGCGCTGGAGCTCAACCGGCTGATCGAGCTGCAGATGGAGGGGTCCGTCGGCTGACACCCGGCCGAGGTCCCGTCCATCCACACCTTTGAGGAAGAGAGCACTACGAACAGCCATGGCTGACGTTCAGAACACCTCCGGCGCCACCACCGCCGGTTCGATCGAGGTCGGCACCACCGGAGCCGGTGCCCAGCTGGCCGGCCCCGGCACCGGCCGGGCCACCGTCCAGCAGCCGATCGACGCCCGCGTCGCGGTGAAGCCCTCCTACGACGTGAACGACTTCCCGGTCCCGCACGGCCGCGAGGAGGACTGGCGGTTCACCCCGCTGCACCGCCTCGGCGGACTGCACGACGGGAGCGCCGCCGCCGCCGACAAGGGCGAGGACAAGGTCGAGCTGAGCCTGCCGGCCGGCGTCACCGCCGAGACCGTCGGCCGCGACGACGCCCGCCTCGGCAAGGCCGGCAAGCCGGTGGACCGGGTCGCCGCGCAGGCGTACAGCGGCTTCGAGCAGGCGCTGGTCGTCACCGTCCCCAAGGAGACGGTGCTGACCGAGCCGGTGAAGATCGACGTGCACGGCGAGGGCGGGGTCCGCTTCGCGCACGTGGTGATCGACGTCAAGCCGTTCGCCGAGGCCGTCGTGGTGCTGAACCACACCGGCACCGGCATCCGCGCCGCCAACGTCGAGCTGCTGGTCGGCGACGGCGCCAAGCTCACCTTCGTCTCCGTCCAGGACTGGGAGCGCGACGCGGTGCACGCCGCCCAGCAGTCCGCCCTGGTCGGCCGGGACGCCTCGCTCAAGTCCGTGCTCGTCACCTTCGGCGGCGACCTGGTCCGGATCCACCCCCGGGTGCGCTACACCGCCTCCGGCGGCGAGGCCGAGCTGTACGGCCTGTACTTCGCCGACGCCGGCCAGCACCTGGAGCACCGCCTGATCATCGACCACGACACCCCGCACTGCCGGTCCAACGTGGTCTACAAGGGCGCCCTGCAGGGCCAGGACGCGCACGCGGTCTGGGTCGGCGACGCGCTGATCCGCGCCGCCGCCGTCGGCACCGACACCTACGAGCAGAACCGCAACCTGGTGCTCACCGACGGCGCCCGGGTCGACTCGATCCCCAACCTGGAGATCGAGACCGGCGAGATCGTCGGCGCCGGCCACGCCTCGGCCACCGGCCGCTTCGACGACGAGCAGCTCTTCTACCTGCAGGCCCGCGGCATCCCGGCCGACGAGGCCCGCCGCCTGGTGGTCCGCGGCTTCTTCGCCGAGCTGGTCCAGCAGATCGGCGTCGCCGAGATCCAGGACCACCTGATGGAGAAGATCGAGGCCGAGCTGGAAGCGACGGTCGGATGAGTTTCCTGCGCGCCTGCTCGCTGAGCGAGCTCCACGAGGACGTGCCCAAGCGCGTCGAGCTGAACGGCATCCCGGTCGCCCTGGTCCGCACCGAGGGCGAGGTGTTCGCGATCAACGACATCTGCTCGCACGCGAACGTCTCCCTCTCCGAGGGCGAGGTCGAGGACTGCAGGATCGAGTGCTGGCTGCACGGCTCCAGCTTCGACCTGCGCTCCGGCAAGCCGTCCGGGCTGCCCGCCACCAAGCCGGTCGCTGTCTACCCCGTAAAGATCGAAGGGGACGATGTGCTCGTCTCCGTCAACCAGGAGTCCTGAGTACACATGGCAACGCTTGAAATCCGTGACCTGCACGTCTCCGTCGAGGCCGAGAACGGCCCGCGCGAGATCCTGCGCGGCGTCGACCTGACCGTGAAGCAGGGCGAGACCCACGCGATCATGGGCCCCAACGGCTCCGGCAAGTCCACCCTGGCCTACTCGCTGGCCGGCCACCCCAAGTACACCGTCACCAGCGGCTCGGTGCTGCTCGACGGTGAGGACGTGCTGGCGATGTCGGTCGACGAGCGCGCCCGCGCCGGTGTCTTCCTGGCCATGCAGTACCCGGTCGAGGTCCCCGGCGTCTCGGTCTCCAACTTCCTGCGCACCGCCGCCACCGCCGTGCGCGGCGAGGCCCCGAAGCTGCGCACCTGGGTGAAGGAGGTCAAGGAGACGATGGCCGCCCTCCAGATGGACCCGGCCTTCGCCGAGCGCAACGTCAACGAGGGCTTCTCCGGTGGTGAGAAGAAGCGCCACGAGATCCTGCAGCTGGAGCTGCTCAAGCCGAAGGTCGCGATCCTGGACGAGACCGACTCCGGCCTGGACGTCGACGCGCTGCGCATCGTCTCCGAGGGCATCAACCGGGTCCGCGCCACCGGCGAGGTCGGCACCCTGCTGGTCACCCACTACACCCGCATCCTGCGGTACATCCAGCCCGACTACGTCCACGTCTTCGCGGGCGGCCGCATCGTCGAGTCCGGCGGTGCCGAGCTCGCCGACAAGCTGGAGGAAGAGGGCTACGAGGCTTACGTGAAGGGCGGCGCTTCCGAGTGACAACCCATCCTGGCTCGGCGCTGACCGGGCTGCTCGACACCGAGGCGATCCGCAAGGACTTCCCGGTCCTGCAGCGTCTGCTGCACGACGGCAAGCCCCTGGTCTACCTGGACAATGCGGCGACCTCGCAGAAGCCCCGGCAGGTGCTGGAGGCCCTCAACGCGTACTACGAGCGGCACAACGCCAACGTGCACCGCGGTGTGCACGTGCTGGCCGAGGAGGCCACGGCGCTGTACGAGGGCGCCCGCGACAAGGTCGCGGCCTTCATCAACGCGCCGAGCCGGGACGAGGTGATCTTCACCAAGAACGCCTCCGAGTCCCTCAACCTGGTTGCCAACATGCTGGGTTGGGCCGACGAGCCGTACCGGGTGGACGCGGACTCCGAGATCGTCATCACGGAGATGGAGCACCACTCCAACATCGTTCCGTGGCAGCTGCTCTCGCAGCGCACCGGCGCGAAGCTGAAGTGGTTCGGGCTGACCGACGAGGGCCGGCTGGACCTCTCGGACATCGACGAGCTGATCACCGAGAAGACCAAGGTGGTCTCCTTCACCCTGGTCTCCAACCTGCTGGGCACCATCAACCCGGTCGAGACCATCGTCCGCAAGGCCCAGTCGGTCGGTGCCCTGGTGGTGATCGACGCCTCGCAGGCCGCGCCGCACATGGTGCTGGACGTCCAGGCGCTGGAGGCCGACTTCGTCGCCTTCACCGGCCACAAGATGCTGGCCCCGACCGGCATCGGCGTGCTCTGGGGCCGCCAGGAGCTGCTGGAGGACCTGCCTCCGTTCCTCGGTGGCGGCGAGATGATCGAGACCGTCACCATGGGCTCGTCCACCTACGCCCCGGCGCCGCACAAGTTCGAGGCGGGCACTCCGCCGATCGCCCAGGCGGTCGGCCTCGGCGCGGCCATCGACTACCTGTCGAACATCGGCATGGAGAAGATCGCCGCCCACGAGCACGCGATCACCGAGTACGCGGTCGAGCGCCTGCTGGAGGTCCCGGAGCTGCGGATCATCGGCCCCCGCACGGCCGTCGACCGCGGTGCCGCGATCTCCTTCACCCTCGGTGACATCCACCCGCACGACGTGGGCCAGGTGCTGGACGAGCAGGGCATCGCCGTGCGGGTCGGCCACCACTGCGCGCGGCCGGTCTGCCTGCGGTACGGAGTTCCGGCGACCACCAGGGCGTCGTTCTACCTGTACTCCACGCCGGCCGAGGTCGACGCACTGATCGCCGGTCTGCACCACGTCCGCAACTTCTTCGGCTGAGGGCTGGGTTCACCGATATGAAGCTCGACTCGATGTACCAGGAGATCATCCTGGACCACTACCGCAACCCCCACGGCAAGGGACTGCGGGACGGCGACGCCGAGGTGCACCACGTCAACCCGACCTGCGGGGACGAGATCACCCTGCGGGTCAGGCTCGACGGCTCGGTGGTGGCGGACATCTCCTACGAGTCGCAGGGCTGTTCGATCAGCCAGGCCAGCGCCTCGGTGCTGAACGACCTGGTGGTCGGCAAGACCGTCGGTGAGGGCCAGGCCATCCAGGAGGCCTTCCTGGAGCTGATGCAGAGCAAGGGCCAGGCCGAGGGCGACGAGGAGGTGCTGGAGGACGCGGTCGCGTTCGCCGGCGTCTCCAAGTACCCCGCCCGGGTCAAGTGCGCGCTGCTGAGCTGGATGGCCTGGAAGGACGCCACCGCCAAGGCGCTCGCCGAGCAGCCCGTCATCAACGACTGAAGGACGTATCCATGAGCGAGACCGAGAGCAAGGCTCCCGAGAGCAGCCCCGACGGGCCGGTGGGCACCAGCGCCGGCACCGTGTCCGTCGAGGACCTGACCGAGGCCCTGATGGACGTCGTCGACCCCGAGCTGGGCATCGACGTCGTCAACCTGGGCCTGATCTACGGCGTCCACATCGACGAGGACGACGTGGCCACCATCGACATGACGCTCACCTCGGCGGCCTGCCCGCTGACCGACGTCATCGAGGACCAGGCCAAGACCGCCACCGACGGTCTGGTGAAGGACCTGCGGATCAACTGGGTCTGGATGCCGCCGTGGGGCCCCGACAAGATCACCGACGACGGCCGCGAACAGCTCCGCGCCCTCGGCTTCAACGTCTGATCGCCTGAGCTTCACCACTGCCGCGTGGATCCCTCCTTCGAGGGAATCATCCACGCGGCAGTGGTGTGTCGGCGTACGGTGGGCCAGGCTGGGCACCGCGACCGTGAAAGGAGCCCTGAGATGTCCGTGGCAGCGATCGCACACCTTGTTCTCCCGGACACCCCCTATGCGATGTGGGTCCGGGGCGAGTTGGAGGACTACCTTCACCTGCCGGATGGCACTCGGGTCGAGGTGGTCGGAGGGGAGATCGTTGTGTCGCCTGCGCCGGTGTATCCGCACGCTGCGATCCTGGACGACATCCAGCGAGCAGTGCACTACGCCCAGTTCTCCGATCCGGCCTATCCATGGCGCGTCGTGCAGGGCATCAACCTCAATCTGATCGAGGTCGCCGACGGTTACATCCCGGACTTGGCCGTCGTGCACGCCGACATCGATACCCAGAGCCGGGCGGACGACGTGCTCCACCTGCTGCCGCACCAGCTGGAGCTGGTCGTCGAGGTGACCTCGAAGTCCAACGCCGACAACGACCGCGAACCCGTCTTCGGGCGGCGGACGAAGGCGACCAAGTGGAGCGGCTACGCCCGCGAGCGGGTCCCGTACTACCTGCTGGTCGACCGGGACCCACGGCAGCCCGGCGTCACCCTGTTCAGTGAGCCGGACTCCGCGTCCGGGAGGTACGGGACCGCCGAGACCTGGAAGTTCGGCGATCCCGTCCGGTTGCCCGAGCCGTTCGGTGTCGAGATCCGCACCGAATCCTGGCGTCCCTGGTCGGACTAGGACCGATCGGTCCGACGCCGCCCGACCACCGCGCCCGCCAGGCCCAGGCAGGCCGCGGCCGCGAGGCCGACGAAGCCGCTGACGGACGGCAGCAGGCCGTACGAGCGGACCAGGGCGCCCACGCCGACGATCGGCAGGGAGCTGCCCAGGTAGATGATCACCCAGAGGGTGGAGAGTTCGCTGCCGCGGCGCTCGGGGTCCATGGCGGCGACCGCGGTGGTGAACAGGGAGCGGAAGGCCACGCCCTGGCAGGCGCCGCCGAGCACGCTGCCGATGAAGAGCAGTGCCGGGGTGCCGGTGTAGCCGGCGGCGACCACCATGCCGAGTCCGGCGGCCAGGCCGGTCATGCCGAGGGCGATCACCAGGCGGTCCGCGGTCGGCGGGACGAGCAGCTGGGCGGCGGCCGAGGAGCCGAGCAGCAGGGCGGCGACCACCGCGCCGGTCAGGTGCGAGGAGGTGTGCAGCACCTTGGCGGAGAAGGCGGGCGCCAGGCTGAGGTAGACCCCGAAGACCGCGTAGGAGACGAAGCCGGCCCCGGCGGCGAGCAGGAACTCACGGCGGCCCCGTGCGGGCAGGGCGAGCCGCTTGGGTCGCAGGTGGGCCGGGGTGGTGATGCGCGGCGGGGCGGACTCGGGGCGCAGCCCACCGGGCATCCGGGGGTGGACCACCGCGAGCGGGACGCAGAGTGCCAGCAGGGCCAGGGCGTGCACCAGGAACGGCGTCAGCAGCGGGTTGCTGCCGCCCGCCAGCAGCGCTCCGACGACCGGGCCGAGTGCGACACCGCCGGCCGAGCAGGCCAGGGTGAGCTTGGCGGCCAGGGTCTGGTGCTCCGGCAGCAGGTCGCCGAGGGCGGCGCCGGCGGCCCCGGTGGACAGGCCCACCGCGATGCCCTGGACGGCCCGTCCGGCGGCTAGCTGGCCGAAGCTGCCCGCGGTGGCGAAGAGCGCGTCACCGCCGGCGGCCAGCGCGACGGCGGGCAGGATCATCGCCCGCCGGCCGAGGTGGTCGGACCAGTGGCCGACCGCGGCCAGGACCGGGACCAGGGCGAAGACGTAGATGGTGAAGAGGATGGTGGTGTCGAGCGCGGTGAGCCCGAGGCGCTGCTGGAGCACCGGGTAGATCGGCGTCGCCAGGTTGGCACCGATCAGCAGGAACAGCAGGGCGCCGGCGACCAGGCCGACGCGTATGCCGCGCACCGCGTTCCAGCGGCTGATCGTGGAGAGCTGGAGTTGCGTGCGTGGTGCGAGCTCCAGGGGGAGCAGGGCCTCCGAGAGCCGGCGTACCGGGTTCTGCGCCGTGGGCAGTCCGGGGCCGGCGGTGGAGAGGTCCGCCATGGCAGGGGTCTCCTGTGGCCGGGCGCAACCGGGCCCGGGCAGGGCCTGGGGTGGCGGCCTTGAGTCGGAGTCGCCGGCGGCGCGGGTGAGTGAGTGGTACGGCCCTCCTGCCGGGGCGGCTCCCGATGTCCCGTGGGCGGGCAGGGGAGGGCGCCGGTGTGGAGGGTGGGGTGGGCGTCGTTGCCCGGTGGCCGTGCGGGGTGTGCACTGCGCCAAGCGAAGGATACGTGTTCGGTTCGGGTGTCGGCGGCGCGAGGACCGGTCGGCCGGGCACGCGGCCCCGCCGACGGCTACGCTGAGTAGATGGACCGGTACCCACACCCGGTTCTGTGGCGCAGTGACCGCTCGTCGAGGCGGGCGGGGCGTGAGCACTGTGAGCACCACCACTACGACAATTGTCAGTACGGGAGAACGCGCACGATGGCCGGACGACGTCGCACCAAGCCCGAGAACCCGGCGGAGAACGGGCCCGGAGCGAAGGCCGAGGGCCTGCTGCCCGCCGACTACGAGCTGGCCGATCTGTACGGGGCGTTCGCGGCGCACGGCCGCGAGGAGGACGACATGGACGATGCCGTGGTGCTTGTCCCGCCGGTCCTGCTGCCGCCGGAGGAGGAGCTGGCCGCAGCCGCGCTGGCGGTACCCCTGATCGACCACGCGCTGAAGCTCGCCCGCTGGGCCGACCCGCACCGCGCGGTGGACGAGTTCGGGGACCTCACCGGCCCGGACCGGGCGCCCGCCGCGCGGCTGCTCGGCCTGGCCCCCGAGCAGGGGAGTGCGCCGGAGGAGGCCGTGATCGAGGCGATGCGGGCCTGGTCGCTCGCCTGCGACCTGGAGCTGGTGGAGATCGGTACCACCGCCGAGGGCGAGCACGTGGCGGTTCCCGGGCCCGACCTGGCGGACGCCGAGCAGGGCGACCCGGAGACGGTCCTCGAACTGTGGCTGACCGCGGCCGGGATCGTGCGCGAGCTGGCCGCCGAGGCCGACTCGCTGGCCTTGGCGGAGGAGAAGCGCGAGCGCGCCGGGGCCGCGGAGGGCGCGGAGGAGCCAGCGGAGGCGGCCGAGGAGACCGACGAGGCCGAGCTGGCGGAGCTGGAGGAGTCCCGGCAGGCGGCGGCCGAACTGTTGGACGAGGCGCTCCAGGTGCTCTACGAGACCACGGCCTTCGCCGAGCCCGGGCAGGAGACGGTGCCGCTCGGGGTGCTGGCCGCGCTGCTGGTGGTTCCCGAGGGCGAGGAGCCCGACGAGGAGATGCTCGGCGACATCACCGATGTGATGGTGACGCTGGACCCGATGCTTGCCGACCTGGCCGAGCTCGGGATGCTGGAGCACCAGCCGATCGATCCCGCGCTGTTCGAGGAGGAGTCGGAGGAGGAGACGTCGGCGGCGGGCGAGGGCCCGCTGGACGAGGCCGAGGCCGCCCGGTTCGGGATGGTCCGGCTCACCCCGCTCGGTCAGTACGGCGTGCGGCAGTGGCTGCTGGAGGACGGCTTCGAGGCCCCGCTGGTCGGCGAGCTGGCCCAGGGCACGGCGGAGGAGCTGCTGCGCGGCATCTCGGAGAACGACAATGTGCTGCCCGACCGGGAGCTGGCCGTCTGGCTCGCCGGCCGCGAGCCGGTGCAGGCGGCTCGCGAGCTGCTGGCGGCGGCCAGGGGGAACGACCCGTACGGCCCGGTGCGCCGGCTGCTCTGCCTGTCGGCGCTGGAGATGCTCGGGGCCGGGGCGCAGACCGCCGCGCAGGAGGTGGTGGACGACCCGCAGCTGGGCGGCGGGGTCCGGGCCTGGCTGCTCGAACAGGGCCTGGAGATCGGGGCGCCCGAGCGCCGGGTGGTGTTCTGGAGCCTGGTGGACGCCTTCGCCGCGCAGCTGCTGACGAGCGAGGGGGAGAACGAGGCGCTGCGGGAGCTGGTGGCCGGGCTTCCGGTGGGCGAGGACGTGGTGGAGTTCTTCGCCGAGCTGTGGCGGGTCGAGCACCCGTACACGGCGGAGGTGCTGGAGACGGTCGGCGAACTGCACAAGGACCGGAAGATCGCCAAGGAGGCCCGCAAGGCGGCCTTCAAGGCCCGCTCCCAGCGCGGCAAGTAGCGGCGAGGACAAGGGGCGCGGGCGCCGTGCGGCCCTGGCGGCGGAGCCGGGCGGGCGGTGCTTCGCGCCCTGGCACCCGGCAGGGGTGTCCGTACTGCCCGCCCGGGGCCTCGGGCTGTCGGGTCCGGTGCGGAGGTCCTCCGCCCTGCGCGGGCCGGATCACGCCAGATGGGCGCCCAGGCCCCGCTGGCCGGCCCGCATCATGGCGGCGTGGTTGGCGATGAAGAGCGGGCGGGCGATCGGGGCGAGGCGGCGCATCAGGGCTTTGGCGGGGCGAACGTCCTCTTCGAAGAGCACCCGGGCGCCCGGGCCCCGGGCGGCCGGGCAGACCCGCCAGCGGGACCAGCCCTGGAGGTCGCCGCCGAGTTCGGCCTCGAGCAGGCCGGCCGCCGCGTCCCGGTACTGCTCGCGCACGGTGACGCGTAGCCCGTACGGCAGGATCGAGCGGATGGCCAACTCGCCGCTGTGTGCGTCCAGTTGCCGGACCGAGCGGATCTGCGGCCACCACTGCGGGTAGCAGGCGACGTCCTCCAGGGCCCGGTAGACCCGGTCCGGCTCGGCGGGCAGCTGCCAGACGGAGCTGAGGCGGTAGTGGTTGGGATCCAAGGCGGCCCCCGGGATGACGGATTGCTACGGCAAGTCCAGACTGCCGCTCTCGGTGAACGGGAGGAAGGGGTTGTGGCAGAGCTCCCAGAGGTGTCCGTCCAAGTCCTCGAAGTAGCCGGAGTAGCCGCCCCACTCGGTGCCGGCCGGGGGCTTGACCACCGTGGCGCCCGCCGCGACGGCCGTTGCGAGGGCGGCGTCGACCAGCTCGGGCGATTCGAGGTTCACCGCGAGGGTGACACCGCGGAAGGACGGTTCGCCCGAGGCCGGCACACCGGCGTCGGCCGCGAGCGCCTCGGTGGGGAAGAGGCCGAGGGCGGAATCCGCGGTGCGGAACCAGACGATCTCGGGGCTGGAGGCGCTGGACCGCTGCCAGCCCAGGGCCTCGTAGAACTCGGTGCTGCGCCGCAGGTCGGCGACGCCGAGGGTGATGATGCTGATTCTGGCCGGGATGTTCTTGGCTGCTGTCATGCCGCTCAGGGTAGGCAAGGCTACTGACAATCCGGCCCCGTCGTGGTCGGGTCGGTCATCTGCCCGTCGTACGAGGGAAGCTGATGGTTCGACAGGTCGGGCCCACGTATCGTGGGGCGGACGCGGCGCCGGTGTGCCGGGCCGGGCCCGGCGCGGTGGCGACCGGGTTCGACGGTCGGGTGAAACACGCGGGGGTGCGGCAGATGAAGAGGCAGAGCGCGAGCAGGCCCCAGGAACCCGAGGACTTCCACACCGACCAGGAGGAGTACAGCCGCCAGGTGCTCGCGGACGCGGACTTCCCGGTCTACGGGGTGGATCGCGCCTCCAGGGGCGGGGGAGTGCACCGTGCGGACCCGGCTCGCGGCGGCGGGAACGCGCCGTCGGGTCGCGGTGCCGAGGCGGCGGAGAGCTGCCAGGACAGTGACGCGCTGGCCGAGTACGGGTTCTGCGGCGGCCGGCTGCGCTGGGTCGAGGTGCGGTCCGGCGACTGGAGTTCGGTCGAGGGGCCGTACGTCACCGTCCGCACCTACCGGCCCGGGGTCGATGTCGCGCTGCTGCCCGAGCTGGAGGACGTGGTCGAGGACGAACGCGACCGGCTCTTCGAGCAGTTGGGCATCGACGAGGGCGACGGGCCCGGTAGCGTACGGGCGGTGCGTGAGTGGATCACCGTGGAGGGCGAGCCGAGGGCCGTCCAGATCCACGAGGACCGGGCCAGGCAGGAGGACCGGCACCGCAGTCCGGAGCGCCGGCTCGCCGACGCGGTCTCGGAGGCGGTGCTGGGCGTGGAGTCCGACGCGGGCGCGGTGCCCCGGGGCGAGGAGGAGGGTCGGCGCGGGCCCGTCTGGGCCGGGCGGCTGCGGGTGGGCGGCGTCACCGTGACGGTGACGGGGCGGGGGGTGCCGCCGGGCGGCATCGAGCTGAAGCGGATCGACGACTTCGAGCGCTACGTCCTCGGCCGGACCGAGCTGATGCGGAAGCTGGCCGCCCGGCAGGCCGACCTGGCCGCCCTCGAGGAGCGCGAACTCCCGCCCGTGGCAGGACTGGAGGCGCACCGGGCGGTGGTGGAGCACGCGGTGCGCGAGTCGCTGGCGATCGCCGCGCGGATCCGCGAGGACCGGCCGCCCCGGGTGCCGAGGCGTGCGCGCGGCGAGGCGGCGGCGGTCCGCTGGGAGGCCGCCCTGCGGCAGCAGATGAGGCTGGCCTCGGAGACCAGGGAGGAGGCCGCGGAGGCGGTCACCACCATGGTCAACCACCTCACCAGGCTGGCCCAGCAAGCGGACTGGGCCGTCGGCACGCCCGAGGGCCGGGCCGCGGTGGAGGAGGTGATCCGGTACACGGTGTTCGCGAGCGAGGTGCCCAGCCTGCCGGCGCAGCGGGCCTGGGAGCAGCTGTGGTCGGGGCTGGTGCGCAACGCCTCCGGTGCGGAGGAGGCGTGGCTGACGGCGTGGGAGCGGTGGCGGGTGGAACGCAGTCGACACTGAACGGGCCGGTGGGGTGCTGGAGTTGGGCCCGGAGTCGAGCGGCCAGCGGCTACGCCGGTCCCTCCGCGGGCAGGCGGAGCTGGAGCATCGCGAGCAGGCGCTGCTGCGGCTGGGCGAGGTCGATACCGGTCAACTGCTCGGCCCGGCGGACCCGGTAGCGCAGGGTGTTGGGGTGGATGTGGAGCGAGTCGGCCGCGACCCGGACCTCGCCGAGGGCGTCCAGCCAGGCGAGCACCGACTCGGCGAGTCGGGTGCCGTGGCGGCGGTCGTACTCCATCAGCGCGGACAGCCTGGGATCGCGCAGCCCCGGACGGTCCTGGAGCAGCGCGAGCACCTCGCTGACCAGCACCTCCGCCTGGACGTCGATCAGCGCGGCGACGTCCAGGCCGACCCCGCCGCGGCCCATCGCGTCCAGGATCCGGTCGGCCTGCGCCCGCGACTCGGGCACCGCCGCGAGGCCGTCCACCGTGGAGCCGATCGCCGCCCGCAACCGGATGCCCAGGTGCTCCCCGGCCGCCGCGACCACCTCCTGCGCCCAGCTGCGCACGGTGGTCATCGGCAGCGCGGCGGGCAGTTCCGGCAGCAGGACGTACACCCGGGAGTCGATCGGGGCGAGCAGTGCGCTGCGGTGCCGGGCGGCGGTGTGCACCGAGATCAGGCCGGTGACCTCGCCCATCGCGAGTTCCAGGGCGCGGCCCTCGCCCGGGGAGTCCGCCGCGTACGCCAGCACGGTGGCCGGGCGGCGCAGGTCGAGCCCGAGGTGGGTGGCCAGTGACTGCGGCCCGGTGGAGCCCTCCAACAGCCCGATGAGCAGGGTCTGGGTCAGCCGTACGTCCGCCGACACTTCCCGCCGGCGGCGGACCAGCTGGGCCGCCGCGACCCGGGCCGCGCCGACCAGCGCCTGCTCGGCCAGCGGGGCGAGCGGCTGGGCGCCCTCCTGGACCCAGATGGTGCCGAGCGGCTGCGCGCCCGCGCGGATGCCGATCGCCAGCCGGCGGCGCAGGCCCAGCTCCGGGTGCGGATCGACCGCGATCACGCTGTCCGAGCTGCGCAGGTGCTGGAAGATGCCCCACTCGCGGAGCTTGGAGAGGTACGGCTCCGGGCCCTGCCAGCCGAGGATGGAGAGCCTGCGCAGGTCGTCGACCTCGTCGGAGTCGGAGGAGCGCGAGTAGGCCAGCACCCGGCTGGAGGTGTCCTCGATGGAGACGATGCCGCCGGTCAGCACGGCGATGGTCTGGGCGAGCGAGAACAGGTCGCCGGCGTTGTGCTCGGGGGTCTCGGGGGCGTCCGGGCCGGCGATGATCGCCCGGGCGAGGGAGTCCAGGTGCTCCCAGCGGGTCTCCCGGCGGACCGAGAGCAGGGCCACGCCCGCCTCGGTGGCCGCCTCGCGCAGCGCGTCCGCCTGGCCGGGGGCGTCCAGCTTGACCGCGACGGCCGCCGCGCCGGCCCGGCCGGCCGCGCGCAGGGCGGGCAGCGCGGCCCGGCCACGGGCGCCGATCGCCAGCACCAGCTCGCCGGGGGAGGCGGTGGCCGGGTCCTCCGGGTCGAGGATCGCCACGTCGCGTACGGGTACGTCCAGACCCGCCGGGGCGGCCTGGAGCTCCACCAGCGGCTCGCCGAGCGACATCAGCAGCTGCCGCAGCGGCAGCCCGTGCACCGCGGCCGGGGAGGCGCTCGGGGCAGGAGGCGTCGAAGTCGGCATCTGTTCGACCCTCCTTCGTCCGGTCGGACAACTCTGTCTGAATGACTTTAGCCGCCCGGCCAATCATGTGCTCCTGCCTCGGGGAATACCGTTCGTCCATGGCCGGCGTGCGACCCTCGCCGGCACCCATGACGAGAAGGAGAGCGTGCGCCATGGATGCTGTGACCCAGGTCCCCGCGCCGGTGAACGAGCCGGTCCACAGCTACGCCCCCGGCAGCCCGGAACGGGCTCGCCTGGAGGCCAAGCTGAAGGAGCTGGGCGGCCAGGAGCCGATCCAGCTGACCATGACGATCAACGGCGAGCGCCGCCTCGGCGGCGGCGCCGAGATCCACGTCGTCCAGCCGCACAACCACGCGGCTCGGCTCGGCACCCTGCGCAACGCCACCCAGGACGACGCGCGGGACGCCATCGACGCTGCTCTGGCCGCTGCCCCGGCCTGGCAGGCGCTCTCCTTCGACTCGCGCGCCGCGATCTTCCTGCGGGCCGCCGACCTGATCGCCGGTCCGTGGCGCGAGACGCTGGCCGCCGCGACCATGCTCGGCCAGTCCAAGACCGCGCAGCAGGCCGAGATCGACACCCCCTGCGAGCTGGTCGACTTCCTGCGCTTCAACGTGCACTTCGCCCGGCAGATCATGGCCGAGCAGCCGGTCTCCTCGCCCGGCGTGTGGAACCGCAGCGACCACCGCGCGCTGGAGGGCTTCGTCTACGCGATCACGCCCTTCAACTTCACCGCCATCGCGGGCAACCTGCCCACCGCCCCGGCCCTGATGGGCAACGTGGTGGTGTGGAAGCCGTCCCCGACCCAGCAGTTCTCGGCGCACCTGCTGATGCAGGTCTTCGAGGAGGCCGGCCTGCCCAAGGGCGTCATCAACATGGTGACCGGTGACGGCCTGGCCGTCTCCGAGGTCGCGCTGAAGCACCCGGCCCTCGCGGGCATCCACTTCACCGGCTCGACCGCGACCTTCCAGCACCTGTGGCGCGAGGTCGGCAACAACATCGCCGGCTACCGCAGCTACCCGCGGATCGTCGGCGAGACCGGCGGCAAGGACTTCCTGGTCGCCCACCCGTCCGCCGACAAGGCCGTGCTGAAGACCGCGATGACCCGCGGCGCCTTCGAGTTCCAGGGCCAGAAGTGCTCGGCACTCTCCCGCGCCTACGTCCCGGCCTCGATCTGGGCCGAGCTCAAGGACGAGTTCCGCGACGAGGTCGAGGGCCTGACCATGGGCGACGTCACCGACCTGTCGAACTTCATGAGCGCCGTCATCGACGACCGCGCCTTCGCCAAGAACAAGGCCGCGATCGACCGCGCCCAGGCCGACCCCAAGGTCGAGGTCCTGGCCGGCGGCAGCTACGACGACTCGGTCGGCTACTTCGTCCGCCCGACCGTCCTGGTCTGCGAGGACCCGGCGAGCGAGTACTTCCGGGACGAGTACTTCGGCCCGATCCTCGCGATCCACGTCTACGAGGACGACAAGTACGACGAGATGCTGACCCAGATGGAGTCGGCCTCCGCGTACGGTCTGACCGGTGCGGTCATCGCCCAGGACCGCGAGGCGGTCCAGCGCACGATGCTGAAGCTGCGCAACGCGGCCGGCAACTTCTACATCAACGACAAGCCGACCGGCGCCGTGGTCGGCCAGCAGCCCTTCGGCGGTGGCCGGGCCTCCGGCACCAACGACAAGGCGGGCGCCAAGCAGAACCTGGCCCGCTGGACGTCCACCCGCTCCATCAAGGAGACGTTCGTCCCGCCGACGGACTACCGCTACCCGCACATGGGCTGATCCGGCCCGATCCCGGGCTTACCGGCCATCAGCCGGTAAGCCCGCCCCGGGGACGGCGGTCTTCGCCCACCCGTCGCCCACCGCCGCCCTTCTCGGGACGCGCTGCACGCGACACCCCTGGTGCCCGCCGCCCCCGGCAACTCTCCCCTGCCTGCTGAACCATCTCCAGGAGTACCGATGCTCCGCTCCGCCCTCCTCGCCGCCTCCCGCTCCCCGCAGGTGCGCACCGTCGTCGAGAAGTTCCCGCCCACCCACGCGATAGTCGAGCGCTTCGTCGCCGGTGAGCTACTGGACCAGGCCGTCGCCGCGACCGACGAGCTGGTCGCCACCGGCCGCAAGGTCACCCTCGACCACCTCGGCGAGGACACCAAGGACGCGGGCCAGGCGGCCGACACGGCGGAGGCGTACGAGCACCTGCTCACCGCCCTCAAGGAGACCGGCCTCGCTGCCAACGCCGAGGTCTCGGTCAAGCTCTCGGCGGTCGGCCAGTTCCTGCCGGTGGACGGCGAGAAGATCGCGCTGGAGAACGCCCGGCGGATCTGCGAGGCGGCCAAGGAGGCGGGCACCACCGTCACCCTGGACATGGAGGACCACACCACCACCGACTCGACCCTGTCGATCGCCCGCGAGCTGCGCGAGGACTTCCCGTGGCTGGGCATCGTGCTGCAGGCCTACCTGCGCCGCACCGAGGCCGACTGCCGCGACTTCTCCGGCCCCCTCTCGCGGGTGCGGATCTGCAAGGGCGCCTACAAGGAGCCCGAGTCGGTCGCCTTCCAGGGCAAGCACGAGGTGGACCTGGCCTACGTCCGCGCGCTCAAGGTGCTGATGGCGGGCGAAGGCTACCCGATGATCGCCTCGCACGACCCCAACATGATCAAGATCGCCGGTCAGCTGGCCGAGTGGAACGGCCGCAGCCGGGACAGCTACGAGTACCAGATGCTCTTCGGCATCCGCCCGGAGGAGCAGCTGCGTCTCGCCGAGGCGGGCAACACCATGCGCGTCTACCTGCCGTACGGGCAGGAGTGGTACGGGTACTTCATGCGGCGTCTCGCCGAGCGCCCGGCCAACCTGACGTTCTTCCTCCGCGCGATGGCCACGCGCGGCTGACGGACGGTCCGGACCACCGGACGACCGGACGACCGAGGGCGGCACTCCCGATGGCAGGGGGCCGCCCTCGGTGTTTTCCGTCTTCCGGGCTGCCTGTCGGTTTCCGGCCGTCAGAAGCCCGTGGTTTCCTCCGCCTGACCTGGCCCGATGGCTTCCCGGGGCTCCAACGCCACCGGCTCGCGGGGCACCGGTGCGGTCTTTCTCGCGCGGTCGGGAGCGGGCGGCGGCGGATCGCGGGAGTGTGCCGGCCTTCGGTGTGATGCGCGCATGCTTCCGCGCGCCCTGAAGGCGCGGCGCCGATCGTTCCGGACGCGCGCTGCGATGGGGAGTCCGCCGGGGAACGGACGCCTCCGCGGGAAGGGAAGGACCGCCTCCGAGGACGAAGGAGGAGGTGACAGAGTTGTGCGATCTCCCCGAAGGGCCGGACAGGCGCGCGCTCTGGCGCTACGTTGACGTTGAGCGGGACCGGACGCGCGGCACCGGCGAGGAGCGGCGCGCTCCGGCTGCCGCGCCCCGGGCTTGGGGCTGGGCCGACCCTTCGTCCAGCCGCGGTGGGCCAGGACCCGTCTGGTTGAGATTGGTTGATCCCGTGGGCCCCTCCGCTGCGGAGCGGCCCTCAACTCCCGACCCGGCTCAGGAGGCAGAGTGCCGTCCACACCACCTGTCATGGCCCGCGGAGCACTGCCGCTGATCGGTCATCTGGGGCGGATCCTGCGCGACCCCATGGAGTTCTTCACCGCCGCGCGGGACGTGGGCCCGGTGGTCGGGGTCCGGCTCGGTCCCCGTACCGCGTACCTGGTCACCGCCCCGGAACTGGTCCGCGACATGCTGGTGGGCAGATACCGGGAGTTCGACAAGGGCGGTTCGTACTTCGACGCGGTCCAGTCCCTGACCGGCAACGGGTTGGCGAACTGCCCGGCCCGGGACCACGTACGCCAACGCCCCTTGATGCAGCCGGCGTTCCACCCGTCCGTGCTGCCGCGCTACACCGAGGTGATGAGCGCCTGCGTGGAGGAGGTCACCGGCCGGTGGCGCGCGGGCGGCACCCTGGCGCTCGACGAGGAGATGCGGCGGATCAGTTCCCTGGTGGCGACCCGCACCCTGGTGACCTCCGAGGAGGGCGCCCAGGCCGCGGCGGAGGTGGCCCGTGCGCTGCCGCTGCTGTTACCCGCGCTGCACCGGCGGGTCCTGATACCGGTGAGCTGGGTGCACCGGCTGCCGACGCCCGGGAACCGGCGCTTCGAACGGCTCCGGACCGGCCTGCGCGAGTCCGTCGACCAGGTGATCGCCCAGTACCGGCGCAGCGGCGTGGACCAGGTGGACCAGGAGGGGGACCTGCTGTCCCTGATCATGGCGGCCCGCAGCGAGGAGGACGGGTCCGGGCTGAGCGACGCCGAGGTCCACGACCAGATCATGTCGGTGCTGCTCGCGGGCATAGAGACCACCGCCAGCCTGCTCTCCTGGACCTTCCATCTGCTCTCCCGGCATCCCGACGTCAGGAAGAAGCTGGTGGTCGAGGTCCGGGAGGTCCTGGGCGGCCGGACCGCGAACTACCGGGACCTGGCCGAACTCCCCTACTGCAGACGCGTGTTGACCGAGAGCATGCGCCTCTACCCGCCGGGAGCACTGCTGTCGCGGGTCACCACCGCGGACGTCGAGCTGGCCGGGAGGGCGATCCCGGCCGGCAGCGACGTGTTCTTCTGCAGCTACTCGCTCCACCGGGACCCGGAGGTCTTCGCCGAGCCGGAGGTCTTCGATCCGGACCGGTGGCTGCCGGAGCGGGTCACCTCCGCCCAGCGCAAGGGACTCCTCCCGTTCGGTGCCGGACGGCGCAAGTGCATCGGCGACGCGTTCGGCCTGGTGGAGGCCACCATCGCGGTGGCCACGATCACCGACCGCTGGCAGCTCAGACCCGCGGACACCCGCCCCGTACGCCCCGTCCTGCGCACCGTGCTGGCGCCCTCCTCGCTGCGCATGACCGTCGAACGGCGGGATGCCGCCGAGCCGAGGGGGTACCCCCGGCCGGAGGGACGAGCGTCGGCACCGGACACGAGGGCCCGGAGGTGAGTGGGCGGGAACGGCCGTGGGTCAGGGTCTGGGAGCCCGTGGCACCGCCGCCACCGGGCTCTGCTCCGAGGCGCTTTGGGGGATCCCGTTCTGCGAGAGGTTCCGAGAGCGGGACGAGTTGTGACCGGCCCGGCCGTGCGCGGGCCCGGCCCGGACCGGATGATCCCGGGCCGGGCCGGATCCGGCTGCCGATCAGTCGAACGCGGCGGCGAACATGCCGGGCTCGTAGGAGCCTCCCCGCTGGTGCACGATCACGGCGAGCCGGTTGGCCGCGTTGATCATGGAGACCAGGCAGACCAGCGCGGCGATCTGGTCGTCGTCGTAGTGCTTGCGCACCTCGGCCCAGGTCTCGTCGGACACACCGTGGTGGGCGTCGGCGAGCCGGGTGCCCTCCTCGGCGAGCGCCAGCGCGGCCTGCTCGGCCTCGGTGAACACGGTGGACTCGCGCCAGGCGGCGACCAGGTTGAGCCGGACCGCGCTCTCACCGGCGGCCGCGGCGTCCTTGGTGTGCATGTCGACGCACCAACCGCAGCCGTTGATCTGGCTGGCGCGCAGCGACACCAGCTCCTGGGTGGACCTCGGCAGCGGCGACTGGTGGAGCACCATGGCGGTGTTGGCGAACCGCTTGAAGAACTTGGCGGCGATCTCGTTCTCGAACATGTTGAATCGGGCGTCCATGACTTCGTCCTCACTCGTGGTGTCGTACTGGACTTGCGGTGTTGCACTGGACGAACACGAGATGCCGGCGAGACGCCCCCTGTGACGCGGCGTTCGTGTGACGTACGCCATCGCTCACGGGTGTCACAAAGCTGCGGTGACCGGTGTCCTGTGCGCGTGGCACCGTCGAGAGCGAACAGGCAGGAGCAGCCGGTGGAGAGCGAGCACAGCGAGCGCACAGAGGGCATGACCGGGCAACTCGCCGGCGGCGAACGCACGGACCCCGCCACCGAGGCGTTCCTCGCCCACCGAAACCTGCTGTTCACCGTCGCCTACGAGATGCTCGGCTCGGCCGCCGACGCGGAGGACGTCCTGCAGGAGACCTGGCTGCGGTGGGCGGGTGTCGATCTCGGCACGGTGCGGGAGCAACGTGCGTACCTGGTCCGGATCACCACGCGCCAGGCGCTGATCCGGCTGCGTACGCTCGGCCGCCGCAGGGAGTCCTACGTCGGGCCCTGGCTGCCCGAGCCGCTGCTCACCGCGCCCGACGTGGCCGAGGACGTCGAGCTGGCCGAGAGCGTCTCGATGGCGATGCTGCTGGTGCTGGAGACGCTCACGCCGACCGAGCGGGCGGTGTTCGTGCTGCGCGAGGTGTTCGACCTCGGGTACGACGAGATCGCCGAAGCCGTCGACAAGAGCCCGGCCGCGGTCCGCCAGATCGCGCACCGGGCCCGGGCACACGTCGCGGCGCGCCGGCCGCGCGGCGTCGTCTCCCCGACCGAGACCAAGGGCGTGTTCGACGCGTTCCAGCGGGCGGTCGAAACGGGCGATCTGCAGGGACTGTTCGACATCCTCGCGCCGGATGTCGTCCTCCTGGGCGACGGTGGCGGAGTCAAGCAGGCCGTCCCGCGGCCCATCGTGGGGGCCGACAAGGTGGCCCGCCTGCTGACCGCCGGGCTGGGCCGGTTCGCCGCCGTGTCGTCGCTGCGGCCCGCCCAGGTCAACGGCTACCCGGCACTTGTCCTGCGGCTCGACGGTGAGATCGACACCGTCGTGGCGGTGCGCGTCGACGACGGCCTCATCACCGGGCTCTACGCCGTGCGCAATCCCGAGAAGTTGTCGCACATGCAGCGGGAGACCGCCCTGCGCCGCTGAGCCCGGGGCCCTCGGAGCACGAGCGGGGGACGGGTGTGCCGGGCCGGAGTTGAGCCGAATGGTCGGATGCGGGTTTCTGTCACAGCTCGTTGACGGATGCTCAATTAGCCTTCATCGAACCGCATTCGGCCTCACGCGACCCTACCCGCCGCCCCGGAGGCCGCCCCTCCACCCTCTGGAGAGCTCCATGCCCGTCATCGTGAGCCCCGGCACGTCCGGAGCGTTGGGGTCGCTACCGAGCGCGGTGCGGCCCACTCCGCGCGCCCGGGCGACCGTGCTCCTTCTCGCGCTGCTCGCCGTGCTCATCCCCCCGCTCGCCGCTGCGAGCCCGTCGGCCGCGGCCGCGCGGGCCGCCTCCGCCGCGTCCAACGTGGAGTCGGTCAACCCGTTCATCGGCACCACGGGCAGCAGTGACACCGAGTACGGCGGCATGCTGCCGAGCACGGCGCCGCCGTTCGCGATGACGCGGTGGTCGCCGATGACGCGGGACAACCGCGTCGGCAGGCTGCCGTACCACTTCGGCGACCCGAAGATCACGGGCTTCATCGGCACCCACCAGCCCGCGATCTGGATGGGCGACTCCGGCTACGTGGCGGGTATGCCGGGGGTCGGCCCCGTCAGGACCGCCGAGGCGGACCGCGGCCTGCCGTACAGCCACGGCGACGAGAGGTCCGCGCCCGACAGGTACACGGTGGACATGCACCCCGCGCCGGGCCAGACCCTGCGCGCCGAGCTCACCGCGACCTCCCGGGTCGGTGTTCTGCGGCTGACCTATCCGCGGAACACGGAGACCAACTTCGTGGTGCAGGCGACACGTTCCGGGATCACCGGGAACGTGCACATCGACCCCGCCGGGCAGGAGATCAGCGGCTACAACCCCGACCGTCAGGACGGCAACCTCGGACCGTTCAAGGCACCCGGTTTCAAGGGGTACTTCGTCGCGCGCTTCGACACCGCCTTCGCCGGCTACGGCACCGCCGCCGGCGCCACCCGGTACGACGGCCAGGCCGACCGCACCGACCAGGACGTCGTCGGCTACGTGCGCTTCCCGGCCGGCACGGTGACCGTCACCGTGCGGATCGCGACTTCGTTCATCTCCGCGGACCAGGCGCGCGCCAACCTCGACAACGAGGTGCCGGACGGGCAGGGCTTCGACGCCACCGCCGCCAGTACCAGGGCGGCATGGGCGGACAAGCTCGACCGGGTCCACATCCAGGGGGCGACGGCCGACCAGCTCGCCATCTTCTACACCGCGATGTTCCACGCCCTGCAGTACCCCTCCGAGATGTCCGAGCACGGCCGCTACTACAGCGCCTACGACGACAAGGTGCACAACGGCGTCAGCTACACCGGCTACTCGCTGTGGGACACCTTCCGCGCCGAGAACGCCTTCCTGACCCTGTTCGCCCCCGAACGCGTCGACGACATGGCCACCTCCATGCTGCAGGACTACCAGCAGGGCGGCTGGCTGCCGTTGTGGAAGAACATCACCGAGACCAACATCATGGAGGGCACCAACGCCGACTCGATCATCGCCGAGGACATCGCCAAGGGCTTCCACGGCTTCGACCTCGACCTCGCCTACCGGGCCGTCCGCAAGGACGCGATGACGCCCCCGGACGACGACACCACCCTGTGGTACGGCGACCGGCAACAGGGCACCCCAGTCGAGGCCCGGGCGGGCCTGACGACCTATCTGAAGAACGGCTGGGTCGCCGCCGACCACACCGCCGAGGCGGGCACCCGCACCCTGGACTACTCCTACGAGGACTGGGCCGTCGCGCAGGTCGCCAAGGCCACCGGCAACACCGCCGACGCCGCGTACTTCTCGAACCGCAGCGCGAACTACAAGAAGCAGTACAACGCCGCGACCGGTTTCATGCAGGCCCGCAACCTCGACGGCTCCTGGGCCGACGGAGCCTGGACCGAGGGCGACCAATGGGTCTACACCAACGACGTGCTGCACGACGTCCCCGGCCTGATCGCCCTCAAGGGCGGTGACGCCTCCTACAGCGACTGGCTCGACGGCTACTTCGCCGGCGGCCACAACAACCAGACGAACGAGCCCAGCCACCACGTCCCCTACCTGTACGACTACGCCGGCCGCCCGTGGCGGACCCAGCAGTTGGTCCGGCGGATCGCCGGCAGCAACTACCACAACGCCCCCGACGGCCTCTCCGGCAACGAGGACTGCGGCCAGATGTCGGCCTGGTACCTGTTCTCCGCGATGGGCTTCTACCCGGTGAACCCGGCCTCCGGCCAGTACGTGGTGGGCAGCCCCTTCTTCGACAAGGTGACCCTCGACCTCCCCGGCACGAGCCGCCCGCTGGTCATCTCGTCCCCGAACGCGCCGTCCAGCCCGTACGTGCAGGCACTCAGCCTGAACGGCAGGGCGATCACCGAGCCCTTCCTGCGCCACGAGGACCTGACGGGCGGCGGGGAACTCGACTTCACCATGAACACCGCGCCACAGGCCTGGAGCGCCACGACGACCCCGCCCCCGCCGTCGGTGGACCTCGCCCTGGACAGGCCGGTCCGGATGATCAACGGCAACCCCGCGGCGAACTGGGGCAAGCCCACCGAGAACGCCGTCGACGGCGACCCTTCGACCATGGCGCAGTCGACCGGCAGCACGCCCTGGAGCCTCCAGGTCGACCTGGGCGCCACCACCACCTTGGGACGGGCGGTGGTCAACCCCGACTGGGAGAACTACCCGGTGAGCTACGACGTCGAGGTCTCGACCGGCGGCACCGACTGGACCACGGTCGCGAGCGAGGCATCCTCCGGAGGAACCACCGGCTGCGCCGAGCACGGCGTGACGACCTGCGGCCAGATTCACACCTACACCTTCGCCCCGACGCGGGCCCGGTACGTCCGGCTGAGCGTCAACAGCTGGGTGTCCGCCAGGACCGGCGCACCGGCCGACGGATACGGCTGGGCACTCAGGGAGTTCGAGGTCTACGCGCCAACGGCCGCCGGCCGGGGCGAGACAGGTACATCCGTCGGCAGGCGGTGATCGCCTCGTCGGTGGCCAGGTCACCGACGAGCAGGGCTGCGTCGGGTTCACCCTTGCCGCACGACACAGCAGCGGCTCGCAAGGACCGTCCTACCGTCAACATGCGTATCTCTAAGGAAAATTGAGCAATAGACTCCCCCTGCTATGGTGAACCGATGGCATCGGTCAAGCAGTTCCAAGTCACCTTCGACTGCGCAGAACCTGAGCGCGTCGCTCGTTTTCGGTGCGAGGTGTTGGGGTACGTGGTACCGCCGCCACCGAAGGGGTTTGCCACTTGGGACGATTACGATCGCTCGCTGCCGCCTGAGGACCAGGGTTCATGGTCCGCATGCATTGATCCATCAGGCGTGGGCCCGCGACTGTACTTCCAGCGCGTTCCCGAAGGCAAGGTCGTCAAGAATCGGGTGCATCTTGACGTGCGGGTCGGCACCGGACTCGTGGGTGAAGAGCGCCTGGCCGCGCTTGAGGCCGAATGCACACGACTGGTCGCGCTCGGCGCGGTACGCGTGCGACTGCTGTATGACGGCGGCGACGACTCGTGCATCCACATGCAGGACATCGAGGGCCACGACTTCTGTCTCGACTGAGCAGCCTCCGATGCCGGGTGCTCCGGGCAGGTGATGCCAGGGGGCGCGGCCAAGCGGGTGGCGACAGCTCCCGGCGGAACCGATCGCGGGAGCAGGGCGGGCGACGCCCGACCATTGGCAGCCCGATGTCGAGTCGGCTGGTGGTGTGGTGCGGTCAGCTGCCGACTCGGCCCGCCCGGGCGGGACTTCGGGGCTACTCGACGCGCTGCCGGGCGGCGTACGCGACGAACTCGGCCCAGGCGGCCGGGGTGAAGGCCAGCTGGGGGCCGTCCTTGTCCTTGGAGTCGCGGACGTGGACGGTGCCGGGGCAGGCGGCGACCTCGATGCAGTCGCTGCTCTGGGTACCGCTGTAGCTGGACTTGAACCACACCAGCTCGGTGCTCATAGCTCCTCCGCCAACTTGGTGATGAACTGCGCGGAATCCTCGGGGTTCAGGGCTCGTCGCAGGATCATCGCATAGCGCTGAGCCAGCATGTTCACCTTTTGCGCGTCGGTGTAGAGCCTGCCCATCGCCTGTCCCTCCTCGTAGGCCAACTGCTCGTGCTCGGGCGTCTGCAGGAGGACGAACGCGCCGTTGAGTCCAGGGTGGGCGCCGGTGGCCGGCATGACCTGGATGGTGATGTGGCGGGGCGCCCCAATTGCCAGCAGGTGGCGGAGCTGTTGGACGTGCGTCTCCCTATCGCTGACCCGGCGGCGCAGGACGGCTTCGTCGATCACGAAGTTGAACGACTTGGTTTGCGTCTCCAGAAGCGACTGGCGCGCGAGTCTGGTCGCGATCCGCTCTTCGAGGGTCTCGTCGTCCGGCGGTGGCCAGTTGGCGTTGAAGAGGGCCCTGGCCGTCGCTTCGGTCTGGAGCAGGCCCGGGATGAGCTGGTTCTGGAATGAGCTGAGCACGGTGGCCACCGCCTCGTACTGCATGAAGTCCACGGCGAACGGAACGAACTTCTCCGGCTTCAGATAGTCCGTCGCAGCGATCAGCAACCCGCGAGCACCGCACAGTTCGTCGGCCACTTCGAGCATTCGGAGCGTGGGCCGCCGCCGTCCTTGCTCCATCGACTTGATGGTCTCGTACTCGTAGTTGGAGGCCTTGGCCAGTTCCTCGCGGGTCACGCCCGTCCGCTCGCGCCAGAGCTTGATCTGGTTGCCGCAGTACCGCCATGCCGTCGGCGGCTGGGACGTCTCGTTCGTCAACTCCGCACCCCCGGTTCCCGTTCGGGCATGACGTAGGCGTCGCCATCCCCGTCTCGTGCTTCCCGAGGCTAGGGTCTGGCGAGCGCAGGGGAAGGGGAATCAGTGAATTCGACACGTTCGAGTGACACTTGACGAGCTGTCGAGTGCCACCGGCTCTCAATGGCGCATGTCGCTGGGCGTGGTCGTTCGAGTGCCGAGCGTGTCCGGCTCGGTGTACCGTGGCCGCCGGAACGGGTCGCCCCGCCGGAAAGGGGCGAGCCCGGCCAGGTGTTGACGCACCGGGCCGGGCTCTACACCCGCCGAGTGGCAAGGACCACTGAAGGATGCTCAGGAATGTTATCGCGCCCTCGCGCGACTTCACGCAGGTCGCCAACACGCTTGTGTGGGACGACGATCTCTCGGATACGGCCTTCCGTCTGCTGGTACGGGCGCTGGCGCTGCCGCCCTCGCGTGCTCGCGGTACCACGGTCACCGAGCTGGCGGCCGGGCTGCCCTGTGGCCGGATCACGGCGGACCGGGCCCGCCGCCAGCTGTCCGGTGCCGGGCTGCTGCACTGCGCGCGGTGGCGCAGCGCCACCGGGCAGGTGCGGACGGAGTCGCTGATCTCCAGCGTGCCGCTCGACGAGGCCGAGGTGGAGCGGCTGTTCGCCGAGCACTTCGCCAACGGCCGCCCGGGTGCCGGAAGGCGAGCGCCCGGCGGGCCCGCCGCACGGGAGTCCGGCACAGCCCTCCCTGCGGGAGAAAGACTGGAGGGGGAGACTTCCCCCCTCCCGGTCCCGGCCCAGCCGGAACCGGAGCCGGGGCCCGAGCTCGACCAAGCCGATCCGGCGGTGCTCGCGGAGGCCGAGCAGGTCCTGCTGTCGCTGCGGCGCACCGATCCGAGGCTCGTGCTCGGCGCGGCCGAGGTGGGGCGGCTGCTGCCGCTGGCCGCCGAGTGGCTGGCCAGGGGCGTGAGTTCGGCAGCCATGCGCCACGCCCTGACCGCCGGCCTCCCGGCCCAGCTGAAGTGCCCGTCGGCCCTGCTGCGCTGCCGCCTACGCGACAAGATGCCCGCACCCGTACGGATCGCCTCGCTGACGTCCTGCGAGGGCTGCGACCGCGCCTTCCGCCCACTCAACGGTGAGCTCCGCTGCGGGAGTTGCCGCCAGGAGTCGGCCGCCGCAGCGGCCGCTCCCGCGCGGGCGGATGGAGGTGGCCTCAGGATCGGCTGGCGCGACAGGGTGGCCCTGGCCGCGCGAGGCTGACGTCCGCTGGGCCCTTCTCTCTCACGTCAGTTCTGACTGTGGTCCATCTGAACGTTGGTTTTGTGAGCAGCGGCGTGCCACCAGGTGAGCAGTCGCAGCAAAGTCCGATTGCGTTCGTGTTCGGTCACCTCCCGTACGGCTTGCTGGGCTGCGAACTCGCCCAGGAGGGCATGGAAGCGGTACGAGCCGATGCTCGGGTTCTGCAACAGGTGGGCGTCGACCAGGATGTCCAACACGTCGGCGGTGTCCTCGACGTCCTTGCCGAGCAGCACGGCCGCGGCTTGCAACGAGAGAGGGTACGCAGGCCACAGGCCCAGCAATCGGAATGCCCGCGCGGCCTCGCGATCCGATGGCCGGCTGCTGTCACGCATGGCGAGGTAGCTGGAGGCGAAGGTCGCGTACACGGCCAGATGTCCGATCGAGAGCTCCTGCAGGCGTCTGCCGTCGGAGTCCAGCCGCTGTGCCAGCGTGGTCAGGGACCACGTCGGGCGGGCCGCAAGACGGGCGCCGGTGATCCGCAGTGCCAAGGGCAGACCTGCGCAGGCGGCCAGAAGCCGCAGGGCGCCGTCCCGGTCCTGCTGGACTCGGTCCGATCCGCATAGCGCGGAGAGCAGTGAGCGCTGCTCCTCGACGTTCAGGGGGTCCAGGCGGAGCTGGAGGGCGCCGGGCAGGTCGGTGAGCGTGGTCCGGCTGGTGACGACCACCGCGCACTGTCCGCTGCCGGGCAGCAGCGGCAGCACCTGCGCGGTGTCACGCACGTTGTCGAGAACGAGTAGCACGCGGCGGCTGGCGAGGGTGGTGCGCAGCAGGGCGGCGCGTTCGTCGGGGTGTTCGGGAACCGGTCGATGCTGGGCGTCGGAGTCGCCGGTCTGATTGAGGTCGGCGAGGAAGGCGGCCAGTATGTCGTGCGGGTCTCGGGATTCGCCCGTTCCGAAGCCGCGCAGGTCCACGTACAGCTGTCCGTCGGGGAAGAGGTGACGCACCTGGTGAGCCGCGTGGACGGCGAGGGTGGTCTTGCCGATGCCGCCCATGCCCGAGACGGCCACGATGGAGGGCTGGCCGCAGGCCGTGGCTGCCGCCAGCCGGTCGATCAGGTCCTGCAACTCGCGTGCGCGGCCGGTGAAGTCGCTCGTGTCGGCAGGAAGCTGCGCGGGAGCGGATCCCGTCGTAGCCGGCGGTGTCGACGGGATCGGTGGCTGGGTGGCGTCGTCGACGGTGCTGTTCACCGTCTCGGCGACACCAGCGGCGACGGGTTCGGGTTGCCAGAGCAGTGCAGGGTCGCAGACCAGTACCTGATGGTGGACGGTTCGCAGGGCTGGGCCCGGGTCGGCGCCGAGTTCATCGGCCAGTCGGACTCGGACCTGTTCGAAGACCGACAGGGCGTCTGCCTGACGCCCACTCCGGTAGAGGGCCGTGATCAACTGGACGTGGAAGGACTCGTGCAGCGGATACTCGGTGACCCGGCGAGCGAGTTCGGGCACCAGCTCCGAGTGCCGCCCCTGCCATAGTTCCGCCTCGAACCACCACTCCAACGCCTGAACGCGAGCGTGCAGAAGGTGCCGCACCTCCGGCTCCAGACCGAAAACCGCAGGCAGGTCAGACAGCGGCCTACCACGCCACAGCTCTCCCGCAGCCGCCGTATGCCGACTTACGGTCCGCCAATCCCCCTCCTCACGGGCAACTCGGGCACGAGCCAGCAACACGGTGAAGTCCTGGATATCGGACTCACCGTCATCGACTCGTAGCGCAAACCCGTTCGACACCGAGCGAAGCCGCTCTCCGCCCACCGTGCCCAACGACAGACGGAGTCGCCTCGCGTGATTGTGCAACGACGCGGTCGCACTGGTTGGCTGCTCCTCGCCCCACAGGGCATTCCTCAGACTGCCCTGCGAGACCGGCCGGTTGGCTTGGAAGAGTAGCGCGGCCAGCATCGCCCGGCTCTTGGCGCCGCGGATCTCCAGCGTCCGTTCACCGTCGTGCACCGTTATGGCCCCAAGCAGACCGAACCTCATCACGTGGCCCCCCAGCCGTCGGCCATGTCAGCGCCGACACACGTTATCGATCAGTTAATCGGATGTTACTGCTCACGAACGGTTCCGGTGAAGTCGGTTTCGTGCTTCACGCGGCGGACCGGCCGCCAAGCCTGCACAGTCGCTCTGACCAGCTGCGATCTTCGCCCGGGCCAGCGCTGGGCAGTCGTGTCGGCGGTCGTTGACGGTGTGTTGTCGAGATGTGCGCAGTGATCGGCAGGATCGCTGTGGCCTTGGTCCGGCGGCGCCGAGCCGGTGGTGGCCAGCCCCCTTTCCCACCCTTCACCCTTCACCCTCGCCTCCTCGCGCCGATCGTGCGCGTCCTGATGTGGACGGAGCCATGCCATGCCCAGTAGCCCCTCTGCCCACGGCCTTCGTGGCCTTCGCGGTACGGTCACCGGCTTGCTGGCCCTCGGGACCGCCATCGGCCTTGCCGCCTGTGGCGCCCCGATACAGGCTCACCAGCCGACCGCCGCCGCCCGTCCGTCCACCTCCGCGGCCATACCTTCCTCCTCAACCAATCCGACGGCCGCGCCGTCCACCGCGTCGGCCGAGCCCTCCGTACCCGTCGCGCCTTCGCAGGCGTCCGCAGCAGCCAAGGCGAGCGAGGCGCCGGCCGCGCACGCACAGCAGGCCGCGATCGTCCAGCCGCCCTCGGCTGCGATGCCCGGCTGGGCGGCGCGGTCATGGCAGCCAGCCGGTCCCCTGACGACCCGCTCACCGAGCGGGCACGGCATCGCGGTCAACGAGTGCGCCACCGTGCAGCACGTCACCACCTGGCAGCAGCAGGGCCTCATCGGGTCGGACCAGACCCGGGGCATCCAGGAGACCTTCGTCTTCAACGCGCCCGAGGCCGCCGAGGCCGCGTACCAGAACCTGCTCGCCGCGATGAGCCGCTGCCAGGACAACTCCCGTTCGCTGCAAGCCAAGTCGCACACGGCACCGGACGCGGTGGTGAACACCACCGCGACCACCGCCGACGGCACCGCGTGGTCACGGCGCTGGAACGCGGTCGAAGGCATGTCCAGCGAGGGCGTCCAGACCAATCACCTCTACGCGCTCCGGCACGGATCCGACCTCATCCTCATGCACATCGACGAACTGAGCTGGGAGTCCTCGGCCAAGCCGTACGACACCCGCAACGACGCCGCCGTGCTGGCCGAACTGGCCGGCCGCGCGGCGCGGAGCTGAACATCCCGCAGAACACACCGCACGCCACACGGCTTCGCCGTGACTCTTTCTCAAGGAAGGCCATCTTGATCAGCAAGAAGACCCTGGCCCGCAGCTCTGCCGCCCTGCTCACCGCCGGCCTGGCCTCGACGGTCGTCGCCATCACTCCGGCACACGCCGACACGGTCGTGTCCAACTGGCAGGCCGTCACGGGCACCGGTTCGCTCGGCCAAAACGCCGCGCCCGGCGGGACAGTGACCCGCAGTCAAGCGGTCAAGCGAGCCAAGGACTGGGCGGACAACGAGGTGCCCTACAGCCCCCACGGACTCGAAGCGCCGTACGGCTGGTGGAGCGACTCGGCGACCGGCGGACGGTACCGCGAGGACTGCTCCGGCCTGATATCCATGGCCTGGCAGCTCACTGAAAGCCTCAACACGGACTCGCTGCCGAGTGTCGCCAGCCAGGTCAGCACCTCCGACCTGAAGCCCGGTGACGCACTGAACAACCGGACCGACGGCCACGTGATCCTCTTCGCGAACTGGATCGATCAGTCCGCAGGAACCTTCAACTACTATGCCGAACACCACACGGGCACGGTGACCACGGAAGAAATCGGCAACTTCAACTCCAGCATCCTGGCCGGCCACCCGACCGGCAACTACGTTGGGCTCCGGTACCAGAACATCGCCGACGACGTGACTTCCGAGCAGTATCCGCTGTTCACCGGTTCCGCGGTCACCGACAAGGCCGGCACCGTCCACGTCTTCCGTATCAACCAGAGCGACGGCCACCTCACCGACTCCTACCGCCC
>NZ_JBSFJU010000034.1:0-87277 GCF_053598215.1 Kitasatospora sp. NPDC001175
CAGATTCGACAAGCGCGGCTACGTCTACCTCGGCACCGTCACCGCAGCCGCACTCGTCATCTGGCTTCGCTCGTGATCGCCAGGACACTGCCTAGGCGGCTGCCTTGCGGCAGGGTGACGCTCAGGATGTCGCCCGGGGCGTCCAGTTCAATGCGGTGCCAGCGCCCGCGCGGCACGATGACCGCCTTTCCGGCCGCGAGTTCGACCTCCTCCTGCTCCCCGCCCGCCCGCAGGGGCCGGAAGCAGAGGCGTATCCGGCCGGTGAGGCAGGAGACGACCTCGTCCGCGCGGGTATGGATTTCCCAGTGGTCGGCGTGGAGGTCGGCGTCGGTGGCGACGTGGAACGCCATCACCTGCCAGCCATCCCGCTCGGGGTCGAAGGTCGGCTGCTCGGCGCGCACCTGGCCGTCGGGGCGAAGGTGTAGAAAGGACTCGAAGAGATCGATCGTGGTGATGGTCATGTCGGCATCTCCTTCTCTCCGTTGACGTTCGTCCCTGGTCTGTGGCCGTCTCGTTCAGGCCAGGGCGCGGCGCAGGACTGCGGTGAGCTCGTCGATCTGTCGCCGGGACACTTCGGCGGATACCGCCGCCGGTGACCCGTGGAAGGTGCCGGCCCACTGGTGCAGGTCGACGGGTACGCCGGCCTGCAGAAGCCGCAGCGCGTAGGCGATGGCCTCGTCGCGGTTCGGGTCGAACTGCGCGGTGGCGATGTGGGCGGCCGGCAGGCCGGACAGGTCGGTGGCCCGTGCCGGGGCGGCGTACGGTGAGACGGACGCCGCGTCCGGACTCGGGCCCAGGTAGTGCCGCCACGATGCGGAGACCTTCTCCCGTGTCATGAACCGAGTTGCGGTGAAGTGCCTTGCCGACCACGTCTGCTGACGGTCGTCGAGCGCGGGCTGGTTGAGTAGTTGGAAGCGGATCGAGGGCCCCTGCCGGTCGCGTGCCCGCAGTGCGGCGGCGGCCGCGAGCCGCCGCGCGGCGCAGGTGCGCGCCGAAGCCGGATTCCCGCCGAATCGCGCCTGGGAGCACACCTTCGCGGTGTTCTACTTCATCCTCGGCCACACCATCGAGGAACAGGCCCAGTCCCGCATGCCGACCGGCGACAACTGGACGGCACGTCTGGCGGCCGCCGGGCTGGACACCAACGACCCGCTCGCAACGGGACTGAAGACACTGGCCGCCACCGACCCCAGCGAGCGGTTCTCCTACGGCCTGCGCGTCTTCCTCGCAGGGGTCCAGCAGCACGCACCCGAGGCCGCAGTCGCCCGAACGAGGCAGAGACCACCCGCGATTCCTGATCTCCTTCTCAACAGGGCGAAGGTTCTCTGATGCGGCACTGCTGGACTTGAATGCGTGATGTCGGTGCAGCGCGGCGGCGACCAGCCCGCGAGTTCCCGGTGCCGGTGGGGTGCGAGGAAGATATTCGCGTGAGCCAGGACCTGCCGCCGTTGCCGCTGCCCCACTACGCCGTCGTCCGTATCGGCTGTTCATCAGGGGTGCCCGCCGAGATCGCCGATGAGCTGCTGCAGATCGGCGTCCCGGCCGGGCTGATCGGCTACGAGTACCGGCCGCTGAGCGAGGCGGCTCTCCTGGGCCAGATCGGCGACAGCGGGTTGGTCGTCTTCGGTACCAGTGGCCTGTTCGGACGAATCGGCATCGACGTGGCCTCGCGTCGCGTGGCGCACATCCCCAGGGCCGACTACGCGACCGCCAGTCATGTGAACAGGGACCTCGAAGCCTTCCACCGGTGCGTCGCGGCCGTGATCGCCCGTTTCCCGTTCTACGAGGAAGGCGAGGAGGAGAGATCGCAACAGGTGGCGGACGAGCTTCGCGACCTCATCGCCGCCCTCGATGACACCGCACTCGCGCACAACGGGTTCTGGGAGACCATGTGCGACGACGTCGAGATGGGCGACTACGCGACCTGGGGGGATGAAGCACCTCAGTCCTCCAGCGTCAGGCCGGTAGCCGCGAGACAGCCGTCGACCAGCTCCGGACGGTACTGGATCCGCTTGAGCCGGCGCTTCACGGCCCGGGTGATCTGACTGAGGTCGGCGGCGGCGGCGAGGTTGCCGATCTCGCGCTTCACCGGCGACCGGATTCCCTCCTGGGGATTGAGGTCGGGAGCGTCTGCGGGCAGATGGAAGACCGTGAGCCACTCGGCGTTTGCCTCGATGAACTCGCGTATTCCCGTGGTCAGATGAAGGCGGGGGTTGTCCCGGACGCCGCGCCCGGCCTACCGGTACCGTGCTCGCTCGGTTCCTCTCCGGCTTCCTCGCCGAGGAGGCGGAGATCCGCACCTGAGGGCCCACACCCGAGGCCGACCGGGGTCCGATCCGGAACTCGCCACCGGATGGCCGCCGGCGGCGGTCCCGGCCGCCTGCCGACCGCGCCCACCCCCGCCGGTCGGCGGGGAGTGCCGTCAACCCCCGGGGAGAGTGGCGGAGTTGGGTGGTCCAAGCACTATGACATGAGCCCGCCATTCGGCGGGTACTGACGAAAAATCAGCTTACCGTACAGTAAATGCACAGTTAACACTCAAACCGTTTTCCGAAGGACCACACACACCTTGTTCCGCCATCAGCCCCGCCGTCTGCGCCGAGTCACCGGGACGGTGCTCGCCGGCGCCGCCATCTTCGGTGCGATACCCGCCGCCGCTCCCGCCTTCGCGGACGACGCCGCCTCGGCCGCCGCCGGATCGGCGACCCCGCACCTGGACGCCGTCGAGAAGACGCTGCGTCAGGTCTCTCCCGGCCTCGAAGGCTCCGTCTGGCAGCGCACCAGCGGCAACGCGCTGGACGCGCCGGCCGGGAACCCGGGCGGCTGGCTGCTGCAGACCCCCGGGTGCTGGGGCGACGCGAGCTGCGCCGACCGGCCCGGGACTCAGGCGCTCCTGGCGAAGATGACCGAGAACATCGCCGGGGCGACCCGCACCGTCGACATCTCCAGCCTCGCCCCGTTCCCGAACGGCGCCTTCCAGGACGCCATCGTCGCCGGGCTGAAGGCCTCGGCGGCGGCCGGGAACAAGCTCCAGGTGCGTATCCTGGTCGGGGCCGCGCCGCTGTACAACATCAACGTCCTGCCGACCTCCTACCGTGACGAGCTGGTCCGCAAGCTGGGCAGCGCCGCACCCAGCATCACCCTGACGGTGGCCTCGATGACCACCGCCAAGACCGCGTTCTCCTGGAACCACTCCAAGCTGCTGGTGGTCGACGGCCGCAGCGTGGTCACCGGCGGTATCAACGGCTGGAAGGACGACTACATCGACACCACCCACCCGGTGTCCGACGTCGACCTCGCCCTCACCGGTCCGGCCGCCACCTCGGCCGGTCGCTACCTGGACACCCTGTGGAGCTGGACCTGCCGGAACACCGGTGTGTTCTCTGCCGCCTGGTTCGCCTCCACCAACGGCTCCGCCTGCCTGCCGACCATGGAGCAGGACCGGAATCCGGAGGCCGCGCCGGCCACCGGCAGCACCCCGGTGATCGCGGTCGGCGGCCTGGGCGTCGGCATCCGCGACAAGGACCCGCTCTCCACCTACCAGCCCGCGGCGAAGCCCTCCGGAGGGACCAGCTGCGGCCCGGTCAACCTGCACGACAACACCAACGGCGACCGCGACTACGAGACGGTCAACCCGGAGGAGAACGCCCTGCGCGCGCTGATCGGCAGCGCCGAGGGCCACATCGAGATCTCCCAGCAGGACGTGAACGGCACCTGCCCGCCGCTCCCCCGCTACGACGGCCGCCTCTACGACACCCTCGCCACCAAGCTGGCTGCCGGGGTCAAGGTGCGCATCGTGGTCAGCGACCCGGCCAACCGCGGTGCGGTCGGCAGCGGCGGCTACTCGCAGATCAAGTCCCTGTCGGAGATCAGCGACACCCTGCTGGCCCACCTCGGCAAGCTGAACGGCGGCGACGCCGGGGCTGCGCGGACCACCATGTGCCAGAACCTCCAGCTGGCCTCGTTCCGCGCCGCGCCGACCGCCACCTGGGCGGACGGCAAGCCCTTCGCCCTGCACCACAAGCTGGTCTCGGTGGACGGCTCCGCCTTCTACATCGGCTCCAAGAACCTGTACCCGGCCTGGCTGCAGGACTTCGGCTACATCGTCGAGGACAGGACGGCTGCGGCCCAGCTGAACACCGGGCTGCTCGCCCCTGAGTGGAAGTACTCCCAGGACACCGCCACCGTGGACTACACCAAGGGCCTCTGCAAGGGCTGACCTGACCCGTCCGGGGAACCGCGCGACACCTCGCGGTTCCCCGGCAGCCCGGGTGGCGCGGTGGGCGCAGGCGCCGCACCGTGACGGCCGGAACGCGGCGGGCAGCGGTAGCCGGGCGCGTCGACGCGGTGATCGGGCGGCCTACGCGGTGAGCGGGCGGTCCGCCGGGCTGACCGGCGCGAGCAGCTCGGTGGAGCCGGTCAGATAGCGGTCGACGGCGGCGGCCGCCGAACGCCCCTCGGCGATCGCCCAGACGATCAACGACTGTCCGCGACCGGCGTCGCCCGCGACGAACACTCCGTCCACACCGGTCGCGTACCCGCCGTCCCGCGCGAAGTTCCCGGCGCCGTCGAGGCCGAGGCCGAGCTGCTCGACCAGGCCGCTGCCGGGTTCAGGACCGGCGAAACCGAGTGCCAGCAGCACCAGTTCGGCCTCGATGGCCTGCTCGGTGCCCGGCCGGGGACGCCTGGTCCCGAGCTCGGCCTCGGCCAGACGGACCGCGCGCACCCGCCCCTGCCCGTCCCCCTCGAAACGCACCGTGGTGGCGGCGAACCGGCGCGGATCCCGCGCTCCGGCCAGCTCCCGCGCCTCCTCGTGCGAGGTGGTGACCCGGTACACCTTCGGGTGCACCGGCCACGGCTGGCCCTCGGCACGCCGCTCGGGCGGGCAGGGATTGATGTCCAACTGGGAAACCTCGGCGGCCTGTTGGCGCAATGCCGTGCCCAGGCAGTCGGCCGCGGTGTCCCCGCCGCCGACGATCACCACCCGCCGACCCTCGGCCGAGATCGCCGGGCTGCCGTCACCGGCCACCGCCCGGTTGGCCTGCGGCAGGTACTCCATGGCCTGGTGGATTCCCGCCAGTTCCCGTCCCGGCACCGGCAGTTCGCGGCAGACGGTGGCGCCCACCGCGAGAACCAGCGCGTCGTAGCGCGACCGCAGTTCGTCGGCGCGCAGTTCGGAGCCGACCGCGATCCCCGTACGGAATCGGGTGCCCTCGGTCCGCATCTGGTCGATCCGGCGGTCGAGGCGGTGCTTCTCCAGCCTGAAGTCCGGGATGCCGTAGCGGAGCAGTCCGCCGATCCGGTCGGCCCGCTCGTAGACGGTGGTGGTGTGGCCGGCCCTGGTCAGCTGCTGCGCGGCGGCCAGTCCGGCGGGGCCGGACCCGACGACTGCGACGGTCCGGCCGGACAGCCGTTCCGGCGGCTGCGGCTGCTCGAAGCCGGACTCCCATGCCCGGTCGGCGATCGCCAGCTCGATGTTCTTGATCGTGACGGCCTCGGAGTCGATGGCCAGCACGCAGGCGCTCTCGCAGGGCGCCGGGCAGAGCCGTCCGGTGAACTCCGGGAAGTTGTTGGTCGCGTGCAGCCGAGCGCTCGCGCTCCGCCAGTCCTCGGCCGAGACCAAGGTGTTCCACTCGGGGATCAGGTTGCCGAGCGGACAGGCGTCGTGGCAGAAGGGTACGCCGCAGTCCATGCAGCGGGCCGCCTGCCCGCTGATGATCGGCAGCAGTGCCCGTTCCCGGTAGACCTCCGCCCAGTCCCGGATCCGATCGGGTACCGCCCGCCGCTCCCGGAGTCTGCGGGGGTTGTTGAGGAATGCCTTCGGATCGCCCATCGGTCCGCCTCCAGCGTCTGCGCGCACGACACCGGGCCTGCCGGCCGCGCACCCCTCCGCCACGGGAACGGTGTGCGGCGCCGTCTGGCCACCGTACGCCCGTACGGGCCGGACCGGAAACCGCGGCGCCCGCCGGGAGCCATGGACGGTTTTGGAGCGGGAGAGTCCGGATCTGGACCGCGACTGCCCGCCGAGCACGGGTGGGACCGACCGGCCCGGCTCGCGGCCGCCCGCAACTGCCCCGAAGACGCCCGGCCCCGGGCTCCCGGCTCAGCGCGGGAGGTCCAGCGCCGTCCGCGGCCAGGGGCGGCGCTCCTCCAACTCCTCCGCCAGCCCGAGCAGCAGCCGCTCACCGCCGGGCGGTGCCACCAGTTGGACGGACATCGGCAGGGACTCGGCGAAGCCGGGGTGCTGTCCGGCCGGCAGCGCGAGCGCGGGCCAGCCGGCCAGGTTCCACGGGTGACTGAACGGCGCGTACCTGGCGTTGGACAGGACGTTGCCCGTCCAGCCCCGGGTGTGCCAGCGGTGCGCCGGCGGCGCCGGCTGCGCCAGGGTGGGGGTGACCAGCACGTCGTACCGCGCGAAGAACTCCTCCAACCGCCGCTGCCAGGCCGTGCGCTGGGACCGCCGGACCAGTCCGGCCCGAGTGACGGCCCGGCCGAGCGCGGCATGGCGGCGGGTACGCGGAGCGAGCAGTTGCGGGTGCAGCCCCCGCGCGTCGGCGGCCGTCCCGGCCAGCCAGCGGCCGACGGAGGCGGCCCCCAGCCACCACGGATAGGGCGCCTCGGCGCGGGCCACCCGGTGCCCCGCCCCGGCGAGGTGGCGGCCGGTGTCACGGACCGCGGCGGCCAGCTGCGGGGCGGCCGGGATCCCGGGGGTGGGGCAGTTCACGGAGAGCGCGATCCGCAGCGGGCGCCCCTCGGTCCCGACCTCACCGATCGGGTCGTCGAAGCCGGCGAGGACCGCAAGCATCAGCCGGGCGTCGGCGGCGCAGGTGGCGATCGGCCCGTTCTCCGACATCCCGGACCAGCCGTCGTGCCCCAGATCGGCGGGAACCGACCCATGGCCCGGCTTGAGGCCCAGCACACCGCAGTTGGCGGACGGTATCCGGATCGAGCCCATCCCATCGTTGCCGAGCGCGATCGGCACCATCGCGGCGGCCACGGCGGCGGCGCTGCCGCCCGAGGAGCCACCGGCGCTCCGGCTGAGGTCCCAGGGGCTCCGGGTGGTGCCGAAGACGCTGTCGGTGGTGCCGAAGACACACAGCTCGGGCACGTTGGTGAGGCCCACGACCACCGCTCCGGCGGCCCGCAGCCGGCGCACCGTCTCGTGGTCGGCGGTGGCAGGCGCATCCGAGGTCGCGGCCGAGCCGTTCCGGGTCGCCTCACCCGCCACCGGCAGGTTGTCCTTGACCGCGACCGGAACCCCGGCCAGCGGCAGCGCCGCCAGGTCGTCGCGGTCGGCCAGCGCGTCGGCCGCCGCGAGGGCCGGTTCGGCGAGCACCTTGCGGAACGCGCCGACCCGCGGCTCCACCCGCTCGATTCTGCCCAGGTGCTCGGCCACCACCTGACGAGGCGTCACCTCCCGCCGCCGGACCGCCTCGGCGATCTCCACAGCCGTCCGCCCGACCCAGTCCGCCACCAACCGCTCCCCTGCTGTCCGTAAACCCCCGAAGGGCCGCCCCGCAGCACGCTATCGAGCACTCCGGAGGCAGACAAGAGTTCGCAGCCGTACCGTTCCCCGGTGGACTGGACCACCGGAGCTGACGCCCGGTGGCGGCCGTTCCGCTTCGTCCCCGATGTGGCGAGTGCCCGCCTTTGACGGCAACTCCTAGCCGCGTGTGCTTGATTCTGAAAGACTGCTGATGATGAGCCGACCGGGGGGATTCTCTGATGTCCGGCTGCCGCCACATCGTTTCCCCACCCGGCGCTTTGAGTGTGGTCGAGTTCCTCTGTGTACGTGAATCACCCACTTCACCTCGGGGAGACCCATGGACAGCTCCACCCGACCGCAGCTGCGGCCGGTACCTGCCAGCATCCGCGTTCTGATCCTGGACGAGTCACCGATCATCCGCACGGGTTTACGGGCGGTGCTGCACCAGGACGGTATCCAGGTCGTGGGCGAGGCCGGCGATCAATGCGAGGCGGTCGCCCTGCTGGCGGACACCTCGCCGGATGTCGTGGTCGTGCACACCGGCGGCTGCCCCGCCGACGTCGCCGCGGCGCTCCGCGAGGTACGGGACTGGGACGGCAAGGTACTGGCGCTGGTCGGCGACAGCCTCTCCGACTCCAGCGTGGAGCTGGTCACGAAGGACGCCGACGGAACACTGTTGAGCAGCGCCGGGGTCGAAGACCTGATCGCCGCGGTCCGGGTGCTGGTGGCGGGATACTCGCTCTTCCCGACTCCGGCCACTCCGTCCTCCCGTCCCTCGGCCCCGGGCGACCTCCCCTCCCAGCAGACGCTGACGCCGCGTGAGCGCGACGTGCTGCGCCTGCTGGGGCGCGGACGCACCAACGCGGAGATCTCCTCCCAGCTTTCGCTCAGCGAGAGCACCGTCAAGTCGCACGTGCAGAACCTGCTGGCGAAACTGGGGCTGCGCAACCGGGTGGAGGCGGCACTGCACGCAGTCGAGGCGGGGCTGGTCGGCACTCGCTAGCCGTCGCTGACGGAGCCTGGGCCGGAGCCGCGCCACCGCGGCGGCCCGGCCGGCCCGCCGCGGTGGCGCGGCCGGCTCGCGCAGCCCCCGGCGCCCCTGGATGCCGGCTCGGGCGGCTGCCGCTCAGCTGGGGATCTTGGCCCCGGGAAGCTCGCTGAGGGCGCGCTCGATCTCCGACTGGTCCGGTAGATAGTCCGTCAGGGTCCCGGCCAGGTAGGAGTCATAGGCCGCCATGTCGAAGTTGCCGTGTCCCGAGACGTGCACCAGGATGGCACGCGACTCGCCGGCCTCCTTCGCGGCCAGCGCCTCGTCGATCGCACCGCGCACCCCGTGGGCGGACTCCGGCGCCATCACGAAGCCCTCGTTGCGGGCGAACTGCACCGCCGCGCTGAAGACGTCGCTCTGGGACACCGCGCGCGCCCGCACGTAGCCGTGCTCCACCAGCGCGCACATGGTCGGTGAACTGCCGTGGTGGCGCAGGCCGCCGGCGTGGATGGGCGCCGGGATGAAGCTGTGGCCCAGGGTGTACATCGGCAGTACCGGGCTGAGCGAGGCGGTGTCCGGGTAGTCGTAGGCGTAGCTTCCCCTGGTCAGGCTGGGGCATGCGTCCGGCTCGACGGCGACGAAGCGGGTGCCCGTGCGCTGCCCGCTCAGCACGTCGTACAGGAAGGGGTAGGACAGCCCGGCGTAGCCGGAGCCGCCGCCGACGCAGCCGACCACCACGTCCGGGTAGTCGTCGCAGATCTCCAGCTGCTTCTTGGCCTCCAGGCCGATCACACTCTGGTGCAGCAGCACGTTGTTGGAGATGGAGCCGAGCGCGAAGCGGGTGTCCTCACGGCTGAGCGCGTCCTGCACTGCCTCGCTGATGGCGATGCCGATGGAGCCCGGGGAGTCCGCGTCCTGCGCCAGGACGGCCCGGCCGGCCTCGGTGAGCGGGCTGGGCGAGGGGTGCACCTGGGCGCCCCAGGTCTCCATGAGGATCCGCCGGTAGGGCTTCTGCTGGAAGGAGGAGCGGACCATGTAGACCGTGACCTCCAGACCGAAGAGCGAGCCCGCGAAGGACAGCGCGGAACCCCACTGCCCGGCGCCGGTCTCGCTGGTCAGCCGGCGTACGCCGTCCTGGGCGGCGTAGTAGGCCTGCGCGATGGCGGTGTTGGGCTTGTGCGAGCCGGCCGGGGAGACCCCCTCGTACTTGAAGTAGATCCGGGCCGGGGTGTCCAGCGCCCGCTCCAGCCGCGTCGCGCGGTGCAGCGGGGAGGGCCGCCAGATCTGGTAGAGCTCACGCACCCGGTCCGGTATCTCGATCCACCGCTCCTCGGAGAACTCCTGCTCGATGACGCCCTGCGGCAGCAGGCCGGCCAGGTCCTCGGGGCGCAGTGGCTCCAGCGTCTGCGGGTGGAGCGCCGGCGGCAGGCTCACCGGGAGGTCGGGAACGATGTTGTACCAGCGGTCCGGTAGGTCGGCGGCATTGAGAACGACATGCGTGGTGGTCATGGAATTCGCATCCTCACAGGACGAGGGCTCGGTCGCGGCACGGCGGAGCCGGGACGCAGAAGCGGATTCGACGAGCAGTCGTCCCGATGCTAGGAATCGGGTCCGCCGACTACCACCAGGAGAAAGAACGAAACTCAGGAACCGTCGTCCGCCGTTGGTACCGGTACTTTCGAAGCCGCCTCGCCTACCGCGGCGCCGGTGGGCGCGGGCGCCGAGAGTCCTGCGCTGAGTCCCACCCCGACCAGCGCGCTGCCGGCCAGCTGCGCCGCGCCGAGGGTGCCGCTGCCCACGACCGGAGCCGCGAACGCCGCCGCGACCGGGATCAGCCCGGCGAAGAGACTGGTCGCCTCAGGGCCCAGCCGGCTCAGGCCGACGTAGTAGAGGATGAACGCGCCGGCTGTCACCGCCGCCGCCAGGTAGCCCAGGGCGGCCAGTTCCCCCGGGTGCGGCCAGCGCATCTGGCCGCCGGGCAGTTCGACGGCCGCGGCCAGGGCGCCCATCTCCAGCGTGGCAAGCCCGCAGACGTAGGTCGCGACCGGGATCGCTCCCAGCCGCGGCAGCAGCGGCACCGCCAGCAGGGTGAAGGACACCTCCCCCAGCAGGGCGAGCAGCGAGAAGGCGAAGCCCGTCAGGTCGCCCCGGCCGTAGCCCAGGACCAGGGCCGCACCGGCGACCACCAGTGCCGACGAGCCGGTCAGCCGCCAGGACACCCGACGTCCGCCCAGCAGGGGGCCGGCGATGGCCACCAGCAGCGGGGTCGCGCCCACCACGACGCCCAGGACGGCCGGCTCGGCGGAGCGCAGCGCCCTCAGGCAGGCCAGGTTGAAGCCGACCAGGCCGGTACCGGCCAGCAGCGCCAGCAGGCCCCACTCGCGCCTGGTCGGCCGCGGCAGGGGGGTCCGGGCGAGGGCGGCGAGCAGCAGCAGGCAGAGCCCGCCCAGGGCGAAGCGCACGGTCTGGCCGCTCAGGAACGGATAGTGCGTGAGCAGGCTGGTGGCCACGAAGGAGGTGCCGACCAGCGCGGTGCCCAACCCGGCACAGAGGGCACCGAGGGCCCGCGGACGAGCCGCGCCCTTGGCCGGGGCGGCCGGGCCCGCGGATTCACGTAATGTCATGGCGTGCAGGGTAATGGCGTAAAGCCGTGTCCCGCCACCACACTTCGGGGGGTCGCGCCGCGCTTCTCCGCCTTAGGTCCTGGTCATTTCTGACGTGGTGCATGCTGCCGTCGCGCTCCTAGGATCCCGGTCGGGACAGCGTTCGAATGCCACCCGCTCGAAAGGATCGCGACATGTCAGCTATGGAATTAGTCGATCTGACGCAGCACGAGATCAGGGCTCTCCGTACCAGGTACAACCTGGCCGACGCACACACCCACCAACGCCAGTCCAACAGCCAGGAGAAGATCGTCTCCCGACTGCCCGCATTGTGGTACGAGTCCGAGGAACGGCAGCAGGCCTATTTCGAGCGGCAGTTCACCGAGGCCTTCTTCCGCCTGCACGGCCAGACCACCGCGCTCGGTCTGGACCGGACCCTGCTGTCGTACTCCGCGAGCGTTTCCACCATGGTTGCCGCGATGTACCTGCGCCGGCACGATCTGACCGTCTCGCTGGTGGAACCCTGCTTCGACAATCTGGTGGACCTGCTCAGGCACCTGGGCACCCCGCCAGCGGCGCTGCCCGAGGAGGCGCTGGCGGACCCGGAGACCGTCTACACGGAACTCGCCCGTCTGGTGCGGACGGACGCGCTGTACCTGGTCGACCCCAACAACCCGACCGGCTTCACGCTGTTCACGGACGGCGGGCGCGGCTTCGCGGAGGTCCTGCGGTTCTGCCGGGAACACCGCAAGCTGCTGGTGCTGGACTTCTGCTTCGCCTCTTTCGCCCTGAACAACGGCCTGGTCCAGCGCCCCGACGTCTACCGGGCGCTGGAGGAGTCGGGGGTGAGCTACCTCGCCATCGAGGACACCGGCAAGACCTGGCCGGTACAGGACGCCAAGTGCGCTCTGCTGACGGCCAGTTCGGACCTTTACGAGGAGGTCTACAACCTGCACACCTCGGTGCTGCTCAATGTCTCGCCCTTCGTGCTGAACTTCCTCACCCACTACGTCGAGGATTCCATCGCGGACTCCTTCGCCTCGGTGCGCGAGGTGATCGACACCAACCGCGCCACGCTGCGGCGGACCCTGGCCGACTCGCCGCTCGAACTGCTGGACGGGCGCGTGGACACCAGCGTCGCCTGGCTGCGCATCCGCCCCGCCCAGCTCACTGCCGACGACGTGCACAGCGAACTTCTGGCGGCGGAGGTCTACGTGCTTCCGGGGACGTACTTCTACTGGGACAACCCCGGACGAGGCGAACGGTACGTACGGATCGCGCTGGCCAGGCCGCCGGAGCAGTTCGCCGCGGCGGTGCGGGTGATCCACGACACGCTCGCCGCCCATGAGCGCTGAGCCCGGGGCGGGTCCGGCTGCGGGGCAGGGCCCGGGGGCGGAGGTGCTGATCGACGCCTCGCTCTTCCTGGGCATGCACAGCCTCGACGAACGCGTCCGCTCCGCCTGCAAGAACTTCTTCGTACGGCACCTGGCGGCGCGGCACGCGCTGGCGATGACACTCGAACAGGTGGGGCTCTGCGACGATCTGGTCTGGCGCCGGACGCGCGAGGAGCAGGACGCCTACTACCCCTTCATGGACAATCTGCACAGCGAGCTGTCCATCACCCGATTCGGCTTCCGGCGAGGCGATCTGGCGGCCGCGCTCGACTCCCCCGGGCTCGAAGGCCTCCCGCTGTCCGACGCTCTACTGCTGGCGCCGGCCGTACACCGGGGTGGCTCCCTGCACACCGCGTCGCCGCGCCTGCTGGGCCGCCGACGGCTCGGGCTTCCCGTCACCGCGCCACCGGACGGTCCCGAACTCGCCTTCCCACCGCGGCTGGAGGCGCTCTACCGGGACTCGCTGGCCCTCAGGTGCGACCTGGCCGATCTCGACCGCATCTCCAGCCCTGACGACTTGGACACGACATGACCGATCCGCTGACTTCCCGGGACCGCCAGGACGGCCCGGACCTCCGAGGCCACCGCCGGTACTCGGGTGTGATCGCACCGCTGGTCACGCCGCTGGACCTGAGCGGCCGAGTGCCGGCCGATGACGTAGCCAGGCTGATCGACTCGATCCGCACCGAGGTCACCGCACTGATGCCGACGCTCAGTTCCGGTGAGGGCTGGCTGCTGACCGAGCGTCAGTGGCGCGACATGGTGGACGCCACGGTCCGCCACGCCGGCGGTCTGCCGGTCATCGCCGGAGTGCAGCTACCCGACACCGAGGCCGTGGTGGCACGGATCCGGCTGGCCTCCGAACTGGGCGTGGACGCCGTGGCGGTCACCACGCCCTTCGGCGCCGGGATCGACCAGGACGGCATCGTCGGCCACTACCGGCACGTGCTCGCGACCGGAGTGCCGGTGCTCCTCTACAACGAGGAGGCGGTGTCCGGCAACCGGATCGAGGCGGACACGCTGGCTCGGATCTGCCGGCTGCCGGGCGTGATCGGGATCAAGGAGTCCAGCGGCGAAGCGGAGTTCACCCGGCAGCTGGTGGCCTCGAACCTGGGCGTGCCGGTCTTCGAGGGCTGGGAGAACCTGCTCTCCCAGGTGCCCGGGGTGCACGGCTTCATCGGTCCGCTGGCCAACCTGGAGCCGGCACTGTGCAAGGCGCTGTGGCAGCGTCCGGGCCCGGAACTGCAGGCGCAGGTGGACGCGGCCTGCGAGAAGTACGGCATCCTCTGTGACGACTGGTACCTGCGGGTCAAACGCGAACTGGTGGCACGCGGGGTCATCGGCACCGATGCGACGGCGGGCGGCTCCGGCGCCGCCGCGGTGCCGGTGCCATGACCACGGCAGCCGGGGCCGCTTCGGCGCTGCCGCCGAACGCCACCGTGCAGCAGCGGCTGTACTGGCACAACCGCACCGTCCCCGATGCCGCCGACTACGCCGAACTGCTCGCGCTGGAGGCGCGCTGGCCGCGCGCCGAGGCGGACGCCCTGGAGGCGGCCGCACCGGGGTTCGGCTCCCTGGGCGAGCTGCTGGCGGCCCTGGAGCGGCGCCTGCGCGCCGAGGAGGCCGATCCCGCAGAAAGCGAGCACTACCTCGCCGAGCACGCCACCCTGCCGGAATTCGCCTTCGTCGCGGGCCAGTTCGCCGTGGACGGGCTGGTGGAGTCGCAGTCCCACCTCGGCATACTGCCACGGCTGCCGCACCGGGCCCGGATGGCGGTGATGCGGGTACTCATCGACGAGTTCGGCTGCGGCAACGAAGCCCAGGAGCACGCCCGGCTCTACGCGCGGCTGATGACGGAGCTGGGGCTGTCGACGGACCCCTTCCAGCACGCGGCCAGCGCGTGCGAGGAGACGCTCGCCTACGTCAACCTCTTCCACTGGCTGGCCTCACGGGCACCGACACCCGACTACTTCCTGGGCGCCTACGCCTACTTCGAGTCGAGCGTGCTCTACGGCTTCCGCTGCTACGCCTCGGCCTGCGCCCGGCTGGGCATCGCCAACTCCCACTACTACACCGAGCACCTGCACATCGACAGCTTCCACAGCCGTGAGATGCTCGCCGCGCTGCGAGCCTGGGACCACGAGCGCGGCGCGGACCTGGGCAAGGTCTGGGCGGGTGTCGAACTGACCAGTGCGACCATCGCACGCGCGACGGAGGCGGCGGTGCGCGGTGCCCGGGCGAAGGGCCGCTCGTGAGCCCCGCCGAACGGCGGGTGCGCCTGCGCCAGGTGGACGAGGACACGGTCGCCGTGGAGGCGGACGTCCCAGCGTCGGGGTCGGGGGGCGGGATGCTGGTCGAGGCCCGCTGCCCGCACCGGGGCGGTCTGCTCCGGTTCGCCCACGTGGACGCCGCGGCCACCCGGCTGGTCTGCCCGCTGCACCACTCAGCGTTCGACCTGACCGACCACGGCACCCAGCTGTCCGGCCCACCGTGCCGCGCGCTGCGTACCCGGCCCGTGCCCCCGGCCGCCCCAAGGCATTCCGAACAGGAGTGAACCGACATGTCCGACCACAGGACCACCGTCGCCGTCGACCCGCACGCCCGGCCCTTCGACCCCCGGCTGCCGCGCTCCCCGGACACCGTCGTCGTCTACTCGGACCTCAACTGCTCCTTCGCCCACCTGGCCGTGCACCGGCTGCACCAGGCGCGGGCCCGGCTCGGCCTGGACGGTGCGCTCTTCTTCGACCACCGCTGCTTCCCGCTGGAACTCTTCGACCTGGCGGTGAACGAGCGGCCCGGCGTCGACTCGGAGGTCTCGGTCGTGGGCGCGCTGGCTCCCGAGGCCGGCTGGCGGCTGTGGCAGGGCCCCGACTGGACCTACCCCGTCAGCACCCTGCCCGCGCTGGAGGCCGTCCAGGCCGCCAAGGAGCAGGGCTGGCCGGCCTCCGAGACGCTGGACCGCGCGCTGCGCCGCGCCTTCTGGGCCGAGGACCGGTGCATCACGTTGCGCCACGTCATCCTCGACGTGGCCGCCGGGACCGGGGCGGTGGACGCGGACCGCCTCGCCGCCGCGCTGGACTCGGGCCGGCACCGGCAGGCCGTCATCGACCAGTGGCGCACCGCCCGCGAGGACCGGGTCATCTGCAGCCCGCACGTCTTCCTGTACGACGGGACCAACCTGGCCAACCCGGGGGTCACCGCGCACTGGGTCAACGGCCGCTTCGGCGTCGGATTCCCGGTCATCGACCACGACGACCCGAGTGCCGTGGACACCCTGCTCAAGCAGGCCGCCGCGCTGCTGTAGACCGGCCCCGCCGCTCGGGGCCGTGCCCGGCGATCCGCGAAACGCGGTCGGCCGCCGCCCGCCCCGGGCGGCGGCCGCGTCGCTCACAGGTCGAAGACGACCCCCGTGATCCGCTCGGACTCCGCCCAGAGCCGCCGGCCGAGCCCGGTGTCGTACGCCTTGCGCCGGAAGGAGACCACCCCGGGGGCGCCGCGCAGCTCACCGGGCCCGAGCGGCCCGTAGTAGCTGCCGCCGATCGCGTAGGGGTCGGTGGCCGCGCGGAGCACGGGAAGTGCGCCGCGCTCGGCGGGCTGGCCTATCAGGCGGGAGCCCCAGGAGGTGGGGGCCGACAGGAGGCTGCCACCGCCGAGGCTCGGGCCCTTGTCGGCCAGTTCGGTGGCGGCGAAGCCGGGGTGGGCGCCGAAGCTGCCGACCGCCAGACGGGCAGCGGCGAGCCGGCGCTGGAGCTCCAGCACGAAGACCGCGTTGGCCAGCTTGGACGCGCCGTACGCCGCCCAGGCCTGGTAGCGGTGCTCGCACTGGAGGTCGCCGAAGTCGAGCCGGCCCATCCGGTGGGCCAGGCTGCAGACCGTGACCACCCGGCTCCCGGGGCGCGCGGTGAGCAGCGGCAGCAGCTGCCCGGTCAGCGCGAAGTGCCCGAAGTGGTTGGTGCCGATCTGGAGTTCCAGGCCCTGGGCGGTGGTCTGCCGGGTCGGGACGGCCATCACCCCGGCGTTGTTGATCAGCAGGTCGAGGCCGTCGAAGGTGCCGGCGACCTTCTCGGCCGCGCTCCGTACCGAGTCGAAGTCGGCCAGGTCGATCTGGAGCAGTTCGATCCGGCCGTCCGGGACCGCGGCCTGCAGGCCGGCGAGCGCCGCCTCGCCCTTGGCGGGGTTGCGGGCGCCGAGCAGTACCCGGCAGCCCCTGGCGGCCAGTTGACGCACCTCGTGGTACCCGATCCCACTGTTGCCGCCGGTGACCACGGCGGTCTTGCCGGTGAGGTCGGGTATGTCGCGCTCGTCCCACATGCTGTTCACCATGCGGGGAGTCTATGCCAGCACCCCGGTGCGCCAACCGGGGCCTGGCATACGGGCGTTGGCTGCCGATGGTTCCGCTGCTCGACCCTCAGCGCGGCCAGCTGCTGTTCGAACGGGACGAGCGGCTCCCGCCCGGGCCGGCCGGGTGCTCCCGGTTCCCGGCCGGGCTCTCCCGGGCCGGGCTCTCCCGGGCCGGGCTCTCCCGGGCCGGGCTCTCCCGGTGACCGGCCTACGAGAGGGCGCACGAGCATCGCCGCGGCGAGCTCCCGTGCCGCGCGGGCGATCCTGGGCGCCAGCTCGTCCTCGCCGCCCCAGTCCGCCGAGGCCGCGTACAGCGCGGTGGGCAGCACGATGGCGCGCAGGTGGGCGAAGAGCGGGCGCAGCGCGCGCTCCGGGGCGAGGGAGTGCCGGACGGTGCCGCCGGTAGCGGCGATCAGCACGGGCTTGCCGGTGAGCGCTTCGTGGTCGATGGCGTCGAAGAAGGACTTGAGCGGACCGCTGTGGGAGGCACTGAAGATCACACCTGTTGCTCACACCCCGGTAGTACATCCTCCGATCAGCGTGACGCAGACCCTGCCAACGCTATTCCCGGGCGGCGAGACCGTGTCAGGTCCGCTCCTCGGGCTTCACCGCGTACAGCAGGGCGAAGAGCGTGGCCTCCACGGCGTCCTCCTCATCGGAGTCACCCTCCCTGGCCAGTTCGTCGAGGATCCCGCGCAGCTGATCGCGCAGCCACACGAGCCGCTCCGGCCGCAGCCGCAGGGTGGAGTGACTGAACACCCCGGGTGCGGCCCCGACCTCGCCGTCGCGGATACCGAACTCGATCCGGTTGGCGAGGAAGTGCCCCTGGAAGTCGGCGCGGGCCACATCGATCGCCGCCAGCAGCGCTCCGAGTGCCTCAGGCCGCTCGGAGGAGTCGTCGGTGAAGATCGAACGGGACAGCCGCAGCGACCTCTGGGCGGCCCGGTAGCGGCTCTCGACGATGCCCGAGACGAGCCTGGTCTCGGCCACCAGGATCAGCCCGACCTGCTCCAGCTGCCTGACGTGCCGGTAGAGCTTGGTCGGCGCCTCGCCCAGCTCGGCCGCGATCTCCTTGACCGACGACGGCTCCGGCTCGCCCTTCATCAACGCGTTGAGGATCGCCAGCCGGACCGGATCGGCCAGGGCCTTCAGCGTCGCGACGTCGCTGACCTCGCGCTCTTTCATCTGATCAACCACGACGCCATTTATCCATACGCATCAACGCTTGCGCAATCAATCATGCTCCTGCAAGCATTCACGCAATCGCAAATGATGACGCGTACGTCAGCATGCATGCTCACGTGAAGGGTGGGGGCCCGTATGGACACGACCGCGACAGACCTGAACGACCCGATCGGACCGGCCCGAACGCCCGAGGTCCGTCCGCCACTGGTGCCGCTGCGCCGCAATTGGCGCTTCCAGGTCCTGTGGGGCGGCGCCGCCGCAAGCATGATCGGCACCTGCGTCGCCGATCTCGCCTACCCGCTCCTGCTGCTGGCGATGACCGGCTCGCCCTCGCTGGCCGGTTCCTTCGGCGCCGTCCAGTCCGCCACCATGGTGCTCGTCGGCCTGCACAGCGGCATGGTCGCCGACCGGCACGACCGCCGCCGCGTTCTGATCGCCGCCGACTCGGTCCGGCTGGTGGCCACCGCGACCATTCCGCTCGCACTCGCCCTGGGCTGCCTCACCGTCGTCCACGTCCTGGCGGTCGGCGCCGTGCTCGGCGCTGCCATGGCCTACGGCGGCACCGTCCGACAGCTCGCCATCCGCTCGGTCGTCGCGCCCGAGCAGCTCCGCCAGGCACTGGCCCAGGACGAGCTGCGCGTCAGCGGCAGCTCACTGATCGGCCCGCCCCTGGCCGGCTTCCTGCTCGGTCTGGGCCGGGCCGTCCCCTTCCTCACCACCGCCCTGGCCTCGGCGTTCTCCGTCTCCGCCGCGCTCGCCGTCCGCTTCGACGGGCGGCCCGCGGGCGCCGGTCCCGGCCCGCGCGGCGGCGCGTTCGACGGTCTGCGGTACGTGTTGCGCGTCCCGCTGCTGCGCTCGACCCTCGCGGTCTCGCTCGCGGTCAACCTGGCCGGCTCGGCGGCACTTCTGGCGATCCTGGTGCTGCTGCACCAGCGGGGCACCTCAGGAACCGGCATCGGCTCCGCCCTGGCCGGCGAGGCCGTGGGCGGCCTGCTCGGCGCGCCGCTGGTCCGTCGCCTGCACGGCCGTTTCACCCCGGGCGTCCTGCTGCTGGCCGTCGCCTGGCTCGCCGTGCCGATGCTGCTGGTGCCGGCGCTGGTGGCCGGGCCGGTCGCGGTCTTCGGCGCACTACTGGTGATGATGCTCGGGGTGCCCTCGCTGCGGGTGATGCTCGATGTGCTGATCTTCCAGCAGGTCGCGGACGAGCTCCGTGGCCGGGTGATCGCCGCGACCATGACGGTGCTGATGCTGGGCCTCCCGCTCGGCAACGCCCTGGCGGGTCTGCTGCTCGACCGTCTCTCCCCCGCCGGCGTGCTGGAGCTGTGCGCGGGGCTGCTCGGCCTCGGGCTGCTGCCGATGACGCTCGGACGACCGCTCTGGCGGACGGCGTGGCCCGCCTGACCCCCCAGCGGTGAGCGGAGGTCGGGCGGCCGAGGCCCCGCCCGCTACGCCGACCGGGCAGCCACCTCGCGCAGATACGCCCCAGCGCGGTGATCGCCGCCGGGTTGCGCTGGCTCTCCACCGGGTCGGCGTAGCGCAGCACGAAGATCCGGTCGTTCCTGGCCGTGGCCCGGTTCGTCGACCACCCGTCGGCGCTACTGCGTGAACTCGTCGCCGTACGCGAGGGTCTGCCGCAGCAGACCTACGCGCGGCTGGCCGCGGATCCGGTGCCGGGGGTCTGTGCGGACTTGGCAAGGAACCCATCGACCGACGAGGCCATGGTCCGCAGACTTGCCGAGGATCGCGGCCACGATGTCCAGCGGTCCCTCGCGTTCCACCCGGACCTGCCGCTCGACGTCCTGACGCGGCTCGCCCGCTCGACCAAGCTCGGCTCCCCGCTGCTCCCCCGCGTCGCTGCGGCCACGCCCGCGGAGGTCGCCGACCTCGCCGCGGCGGCCGACCCGACGCTGCGGATGCTGGTCGCCCTGCGCCGCGACCTGCCGGACGCGATCCGCGACGCGCTCGCGTGCGACTGCGACGCGAAGGCCCTCAAGGCGATAGCCCCGCACCCGGGTCTCGCGGAGGCACAACTGCTCGCCATGATCGACCGTCACGGTCCCCGTGTGGCCGCGAAGGCCGCCACGAATCCTGACGCGACTGCGCTCGTCCTGGAGCACCTGACCCGTCAGTCCGCTTCCGCACGGAAGGCCTTCCGCGAGATCGCCCGGCCCCCGAACGCGTCGCTTCCGGCACCCCTCGCGTGTCTGGTGGACCCTCAGGCCCGCCCCATCGCCGCCGCGCGTCCGGAGCTCCCTTCCAGCGCCCTCGTCGATCTGCTGGCCGACGAGGACTGGCAGATCGCGGCGGCGGCCGCTGGCAACCCCTCCCTCCCCGCCGACGCGATGAGCGCGCTCACGTCTCGTCGATCTTCGCGTGGCAGGTCCGCTAGGGTGCGGTGCGATCGCCGAGACCAGGGGGTAGCGTGCTGACGTACGAGGACTTGACCGAGCCCGAGCGGCAGGTGTGGGACGCGTTCCGCACCGGTGCCGTCGTCGACCTGCGCGCCGGAAGCGTTGCGGAGGACGATCCGGCCCGCGGGGCGGCCTGGGGCGCCGAGCGCACCGTACGGGCCGAAGCGGTCGCGGCCGTGCTGCTTCAAGCTGCCGAGCAGGGCGGCGCGGCCACGGCCCTACGGCTCACCGGAGCGCGGATCAGTGGGCAGCTGGACCTGGGTGGTACCCGGTCGGAGAGTGAACTCCGGCTGGAGGCCTGCCACTTCGAGCAGCACGTGGTGCTGCGCGCAGCAAGCCTGCGCTCCACCGGTCTGATCGGCTGCTGGATACCCGGGCTCGACGGCTGGCTGCTGAAGGTTGACGGCAATCTGTTCTTCGAGGATTCGGTCTTCGAGGGGCGGCTGACCCTCACCCGAGCCCAGATCTCGGGCGAACTCCGGCTCAGCGGGGCACAGCTGACCGCCACCGAGCTGCTCGGCCCGGACGCCGTCACACCGCGCGGCCTGCACGCGCCGGGTGCGGGCAGCGCGCCGGGCCCGTGGGCGCTGTGGGCCGGCGGGCTGAGGATGGAGGGTGGCTGCTTCGCCCGCAAGGGCTTCCGCTCGCGCGGCGGCCTGCGACTGGTCGGCGCCCGGTTCGACGGCGGGCTGTTCATGGAGCGGGCCCGGATCGACAACCCCGACGGCGACGCGCTGACCGGCGACGATCTCACGGCCTCGACCATCGTGCTCTCCGAGGGGTTCGCTGCCACCGGCGCGATCCGGTTGCCGGGCGCGACGGTGCGCAGCAGGTTCTCGCTGGACACCGCGGTGCTCGACGGTGGCGCGGTGGCTCTGGACGGCAGCCGCCTGAGTGCCGGCGACCTGCAACTGACGTTCGCCGCCACCCCGGTGGGCACCGTGGACCTGCAGGACGCGCAGGCGGCCGTGCTGCAGGACGGCGAGCACAGCTGGCCCGCCGATACCCGGCTGGACGGCTTCGCCTACTCCTCCATCCAACTCCCGCCCGGCGGCCCGGAACCGGTGGCCCGGCGCCTGCACTGGCTGGCCCGGCTGCCCGGCTACGCGCCCCAGCCGTACGAGCAACTCGCCGCCTGGTACCGGAAGATCGGCCATGACGACGACGCGCGCCGGGTGCTGCTGGAGAAGCAACGCCGACGCCGCCGGACCCTCGGCCCGGCCGGCCGGCTCTGGGGGCGACTGCTGGACGTCACCGTCGGCTACGGCTACCGGCCCTGGCAGGCCGCCCTCTGGCTGGCCGTGCTGGCCCTGCTGGGCACGGTGGTGTTCGCCCACGGTACGCCGCACGAGGTGCAGCCCGGACAGAGCGCGCCGTTCAGCCCGCTGATCTACACGCTCGATCTGCTCGTCCCGATCGGCGGCTTCGGCCAGCGCGCCGCCTGGTACTGGACCGGGCTGCACCAGTGGTTCGGCTACGGGCTGATCGCCGCCGGCTGGGTGCTAACCACCACCGTCCTCGCCGGGGTCAGCCGCTCCCTCAATCGGAGCTGACGGTACGACCCCGAGGAGACACCCGGGGGGTTGTTCCGGTAGGTGCTGCCGAGACATTCGCGTCGCACCGAGGGCCTGGACAACCTGGTCATCTCGCTGACCGCCAAGGGCCTGATCGCACGAGCAATACCGGTTGCGGAGTGACTAATAAGCATCAGCTTGGGATGACGCCAGCAGCGCAGCAGGCGATCCGGACCCTACGGAGGAGTGGCAGCGGCGGGAGGTCGCCCGGCTCGTGAGCCGCTCCTCCACCGTGTCGGAGGGGAGCAGCTGTTGAGCAGGGTGGGCCGTCAGGACTGGTGGACTTCCTCGGCTGTGCGCAACTGGGCCAGCTCCGCCTCCAGAGCCTCGATCGGGCCTCCAGCTACTGCTTGTCCCATACGGCGTCCCCGTAGCCTTCCTTGTGGCGCTTGGCGATGCGGCTGAGCCACCGGGCCGAGCGAAGCTGACCGCACCACCGTCCTCGCAGCCCCACAGCAGACCGCGGCAAGGGACTTTTTGCCCGCACGCGAAAGGCCCCGCCAACCCGGCAGGACCTTTCGCGTTCCCGGAGGGTCTCGTGACCGAGTACAACTGCACCTGGTTCAACCACCGGCATGTCCTCGACACCTACTGGAACCACGAGTCCGACCGGATCTCCGCAACCGTTCCTGGCCAGCGGGGGCGCGCGTCGAGTTCTTCCTCACCCAGGGCGACGACAAGCCGCAACCTGTCAGTGCGTCAGCAGTCCATATGCAGCTATGCCCTCGTCTCTCATGTCGGCCAGTCCGCCGTGACAGTCCCGGTAACACTATCGGGGACGACCGCGATCAGCAGTATAGTGCGACTCGAATAGGGGAACGACACAATCCTGACCGGTCGGTTCCACATCTCCGGATCGGCTGCGACCACAGCACTGGTCAGTGGTTGAATCCCCAAATCGAGCCCGTGTGATGTCGACGGCAAGTACCTGAGGTCAATTTCGTCGATTGCCAGAACACTGGTCTCGTCGAATCTCTCCGACAGGATGATATTTTCGAACTCGGGCAGTTCCTGGACGATGACCTGCGAGTGCTCTCGGATGGAACGGCGGATCCGATCGATCGTCTCGCCGGTTGCCAGATACCAGCTGTCGCCCCAAGTCCCATAGGCCCAGCGTTCGATCACGAGCAAACCGCCTGGATGTGCGGGAAGCAGATTCGAGACGGACTGCCAGAAGTGGTCGTCGGCCGCTTCGTTCTTGACGTCCGGCTGAGGCGGAGTCGGCTGACGAACGGCGACTCTCAGCTCCTGCGGTAGCAGGCTCAGGACCAGGGGCTCATGTCGGTCGTCGATGTCGACCCGGAGCAGCCCGTCGAAGTCGGTGCCGATGAGGACCGAGCCGTCGCCGAGACACGAGAGGGTGCACCCGATTGGGACACCGCGCAGTGACGAGCGCAGTAGCCGTAGGGCCTGGTCGGGGGAGAGTGCCACGCCGTTGCGGAAATCCGGGAGCCAGCTTGGCTTGGGAATGCCGAGCAAGGGTTCATGTACGAGGATCTCCTGCGACCCGACTGCCAAGCGAAGCGACTCCACAAACCGGAGCATGGCGTCCTCAGCTTCGAAGTACTCGCTGAAGGACGGCTCGTCCTCGTCCCGCGGGCTGACCGCGTCACTGAACGAGATCTGTTCCGCATTACCGATGAGATACTGGATCATTAGTCACCCACTCGCACGGTCAGGGGTTGTGTAGCGGGCGGGGTCGTAATAGCGGTTGAGATTGTAGTGGAGGCGGGTTTCGGGGTCGAAGTACTGGCCGGGGAACTGCAGCGGGGTGTAGGTGGTGCTGTCGTGTGGCCAGGTGGAGTTACCCCAAAGGGTGGGAACGGTGCGCCAGGCGACGCTGTCGGTGGCGGGGTCCAGGAGTTCGGTGGGAGTGCCGACGAGGTCGGTGATGATGGCGAAGAACCGGCGGTCGACATGCTCTTGTGCGCTGTCGGTAGTGGTGACGGTCTCGCTCTGGGCCAGGGGGTGGAGGCCGTTGTAGTCCCAGCTGAGGGTGTGCGGGCCGGGCAGGTAGGGAGCGTGGGTGGTGTGTTCGGCGAGGGTGAGGCCATCCCAGGTGAAATCGGTGCGTTCCTCCACGGTGACGCCGTCGGGCGCGAGGCCGTGTTTGGCGATGCGACGACCGAACGGGTCGTAGAGGTAGTGCCAGCGGGTGCCGTCGGGAGTCGCAACGTGGGTGAGGCGATCCTCGGCGTCCCAGGTGTAGTGCCAGGTGTCGGGTTTGCGGGAGAGCCGGGTGACCTGGCGCAAGGTGGTGCGGCCGGCCGGGTCGTATTCGTAGCGGATGCGGCCTGCGGTGGCCGGCTGGCTGCCGGTGAAGGTGCGGGTACCGAGCGCGGCCTTGCTGGCGCCGGTGGCTGGCCAGTCGGCAGTGGTGAGATTGCCGACGGGATCGTAGGCGTACGTCTCGGTCCAGGTTGTTCCTCGGCCGCCGGTGCGTCGTCGGGGACGACACCCGGCTCACCGAGCTGACGCTGCGCGCCGGCTACCGCACTGTGTTCCAGGGCAACGCCACGGTGTGGTCGCGGTATCCGGGAACCGGCCGGGAATTCCTCGGCCAGCGGCTCAGGATCGCCCGCAACTTCTGGCGGGTGAGACTCACCACCCTGGTCACGGGCTGGGTCTGGCGGCATCCCTACCTGGCCTTCGGCACGCTCGCCGATGTCATCGGCCGCAGCGGGTTCTGGCTGTGCGAGACCTACCTCGTCGTGCTGGCCGTCGACGGGCACGTGCTCATGCCAGCGGTCGCGGCGGGGTGGTATTTCCAGCGCCGTGCCCGCTCGGCACGTGAGTTCGTTCGTCGGCGGGCCCTTCCCCGGTGGCACGTGCCCGCCCAGGTCGCCATCGACCTCGTTCTGAGGAACCTCGACCTCGTCGGCCTGCTCACCATGCGACGCCAGACCTGGCTCACCCGCCGGGCACCTATCAGGACGACGGCCCCGACGTCCGAGCCGTCCGCTTCGCGCGAGGTCGGCTCGCGGCCAGGCGAGGGCCCGAATCCTGTTCCTTGACGGGGACGGGGGACGGGGACGGGGACGGGGCGGAGGTTGCTTGACGCGGCGCCAGCGGGCTCCGAGCGGCGGGGCTTCGCCCCCGCCGTCAGCCCTGTGGGTACCGATAGATCATCCGGCCTGGTCATAGCCTTGTCTGCTTGGCTATGGGTCGCGTCTGTCAGCCTCGTGGGTGTCTTCCCCGCGGGTCAGCACGGACTGCATGATGATCTGTTGTGCTGCTCCGCCTAGCCTACCTCGCCGTGACCAGCACCTTCACGCTGCTGCGGCTGCTGCCGATGGGCAGCCGGGAGAAGGACATCGAGATCCTCGCACTCCGTCACCAGCTGCTGGTCCTGCAGCGCCAGGTCGGCAAGCCCGCCTTCACCGACACCGATCGTGCCGTCCTCGCCGGCCTGCTCCATCACCTCCCCGCCGACAGACTGCGGCGCCTTGTGCTGCTGGCCCGCTTGTGTTGCTGGTCCGCCCGAACACGGTCCTGCGGTGGCACCGCGACCTGCTCAGGCGGCGCCATGTCGCGACCTGCGCACCGAAGCTTCGCGGGCGCCCACCCACCGCCCGCTCAATCCGCGCCCTGGTCCTACGCCTGGCCCGCGAGAACAACGCGTGGGGCTACCGCAGAATCCACGGTGAACTCGCCGCCCTCGGTATCCAGGTCGCCGCCTCCACCGTCCGAGAGATCCGTCGCGAGCACGGCATACCGCCCGCGCCCGAGCGGCAGAGCACGACCTGGGCCGACTTCCAGCGCGGCCACGCCGAGGCCCTGCTCGCCTGCGACCTCTTCGAGGTCCGCACATTGTGCAGCTCGGACGCAACCTCCTCATGGACCTCCAGGACGCCGGCAGCAGGGCCAGGTTTTTGATCCGCGACCACGACGCGAAGTTCACCGCCGCCTTCGACGTCCTGATGGCCGACGCTGGCTTGGCGGTCGTCACCACCGGCATCCGGATACCGCGGATGAACTCCCTCATGGAGCGCTGGATACAAACCTGTCGGCACAGACCGCTCGACCGCACCATCATCTGGAACCAGAGCCACCTCCTCCACGCGCTCGATGAGTTCGAGACCCACTACAACGAGCACCGGCCACACCGAGCCCTCAGACAAGCCGCACCACTCCGCCCACTCCCCCAACCGACCGACGAACCAGCACGGATCAGACGACTGGAGCTTCGCCGACGAGACCGACTCGGCGGCACACTCCACGAGTACCAACATGCCGCATGAGCTGCACGGATGATCGGCACCCGCACTGCTGGGAGGCGGGGCAGTCCACACCAGCTTCCCCTCCTCGTCGGTAAGCGCAAGGAGGGTGAATACCTTCCTCCATGACGGTGCTCGGCGTCACCGCGCATCCCACCGCGCGAGCAGCTGGGACAGGTCGTCGGGGAGCCCGTCAGGAATGCCCGACGTGCCCGCCACGTAACCGTGCAGGGTGGCGATGGCGCGTTCGCCGCACCCCCAGTGGCGCAGCCCTGAGACATTCGCTCCCACTGTTGTGGCCGGATTGCCGAGGTGTTTGGCCGCCGCTCCCACGTCGCCGAGGACTACCGCGCCCATGCAGACCAGTGACAGCGGGCCGATCAAGGTGTGGGGTCGGATCATCGCTCCCATCCCGAGATAGGAGCGCGACCAGATCCGGCTCTCCCCTCCTACGACCACGTTGGCAGAAATCTGGATGCCGTCTTCGAGGACCGCACCGTCGCCGATCACGGCACCGCTCATCACGAGGCAGTCACTGCCGATCCGGGTCGGCCCGCTCAGCAGTCCCTGAGCGACTTTGGTGTGTTCGCGGATGCGGTTCCGATCGCCGATGACGACTCCGAGGCCGCCGGTCTCACCTGCCCAGGTGGCCGGATGCGGATGGTCCCGGTGTCCCCCGGGGGCGCCGACCACGGCATGCGGAGCGATCCAGTTGTCGTTGCCGATCTCGCAGGGACCGGGCAGCACCGCGTACGGCCCCACGGTGTTGCCCGTGCCCAGCTTGACGCCTTCGCCGACGAAGGCGCTCGGATCCACGTTATTGGTCATGGATACCTCAACGGCTGTCCGCACTCGGGGTTCCGCCATGAACACGCCGTGGCTGCCGCCTTCATACGCGTGCACCGTGATCGTTCCCAGAACGCCCTCAACGGGACGGTTCCTCCCCCCGTCCCGGGCCGAAGGCCCGGCGCCGAATGTCGACCGCGCGCAGCCGCGACGGCGGATGGAGCCGAAAACCGGCTGTCGCGAACGGACAGGTCCACCCCGGCTCATTCCCATGGCAGTTACGTCCGCTCGCCGCGCGCTCCTTGAACGACCTCGGCTCGGGTCAACGGCTGCGACGCATCCGGCGTGCCCCTTCCGGAACCTCGGGGCTTCACGGTCGTTAGACGCATACCGCGCCGCCCACGGCACCGGCGGCCAAGCGCACGGAAGGCTCCGCAGCCGCAACGAGACGGTCGGTGGGCGAGCGCGCATCGACAAGAAGAGGAAGCAAGTTCGATGACGGCGAGTACCACCACTTCCGCAGGAACGGCCGAGCGGCGCGGGGTCTGCCGGCTGGTCCCGCTCGAACATCACCAGGACGAGCGGGGCATCCTGTCCGTCCTGGAGCCGGAGCAGGCACTCGGCTTCGTTGTTCGGCGCGTCTACTACCTGCACGGGCTGGAGGCCGGCGCCTCACGGGGCGGGCATGCTCACCGCCGTCTGGAGCAGTTCGTCATCGCGGTCCACGGCAGTTTCACAATCTCGCTGGACGACGGGTTCCAGACGACGGAGTATCGCCTCGACCAGCCGGAACTGGGCCTGTACATCGGGCCGATGGTCTGGGGAGAACTCAGCGACTTCTCGGCGGGGACCGTCTGCCTGGTGCTGGCGTCCGAGCCCTTCGACGAGGCGGACTACTTCCGGGACCACGCCGAGTTCTTGCGGATGAGCCGGAGGCGGCCATGACGAAACAGACGCGCCCTACCATCCAGGTCCCGTTCTACGACCTCCGGGACGTGCACGAGGCCATGGGCATCCAGCCGCAGATCGAGGAGGCCCTGCTGCGCGTCGCCGCCAGCGGGCGCTATCTGCTCGGCCCCGAACTCGCCGCGTTCGAAGAGAGGTTCGCCGACTACTGCGGCGCTGCCCACTGCGTGGCCGTGGGCAGTGGGCTCGACGCACTGCAGCTGACGCTCCGGGCGCTCGGCGTGGGCGAGGGAGAGGGCGACGAGGTGATGGTGCCCTCCCACACGTACATCGCCACCTGGCTCGCCGTCTCCGCGTGCGGCGCCACCCCGGCTCCCGTCGAGCCCGGCGAACCGGGACGGCGGGGGGCCGACACGTTCCTGCTCTCCCCCGACCGGCTGGAGGCCGCGCTGACCCCGCGGACCAAGGCCGTGATGCCCGTACATCTCTACGGACACCCGGCGGACCTGAACGCGGTCCAAGCGTTCGCCGACCGGCACGGGCTGCCCGTCGTGGAAGACGCCGCACAGGCCCACGGCGCGCGCTACCGAGGCCGACGCGTCGGCAGCGCCTACGCCGCCGCGTTCAGCTTCTACCCGGGCAAGAACCTCGGCGCACTCGGCGACGGCGGAGCCGTCGTCACCTCGGACGCCGAACTGGCCGACCGGCTCCGGCTGCTGCGCAACTACGGCTCCCGCGAGAAGTACCGGCACGAGCTGCGGGGTGTCAACTCACGCCTCGACGAACTGCAGGCAGCGGTGCTCTCAGTCAAACTCCCCTTGTTGGACGCCTGGAACACCCGCCGCCAGGAGATCGCCGCCCGCTACACCGAGGCACTGGCCGACCTGCCCGGCATCGACCTGCCTGCGGTCGCAGAGTGGGCCGAGCCGGTCTGGCACCAGTACGTGCTGCGCAGCCCGCATCGCGACCACCTGCAACACCGGCTGGCCGAGGCGGGGGTCGAAACGCTCCTCCACTACCCGGTGCCCGTGCACAGATCCGGAGCGTACGCCGCCAGAAGGCCGCGGCCCGCCGACGAACTCCCGCACGCAGAACGGTTGGCCCGCGAGGTGCTCAGCCTGCCCATCGGTCCGCATCTCTCCGACGCTGCCGTTGATGCGGTGATCGTCGCCACGCGCTCCGCCGCGCTGACCCTCACGGGAATGGAGTAGGTCGGCGAGGCCAACCTCGTACCGCACGAGCCGTGCCGCCCAGGGCTTGGGCATGACCGGCGACTACCGCACCCCAGCTCAGCCGCCTGCCACCGCCGCCGGCAATCTGCCGCTGGCTGTGACGACGCCCAACGCGGCCCGTCCTGCAGCACGAGCAACTGCTCCGATCCCCGCTGGTGATGCGGTGGATGTACTCGTGGACTCCCACCGTCGGGCAGTCGAGAGCACACTCGCCAGCACGACGGTCAGCGCGGGACGACTTGAGATCCTGGACGAGCGGCTGATGGATCTCCGCCGCGCCTACGTCGTCGCTCCGCCCGTAGAGATGCTTGGCCAGCTCCTGCGCGAGCTTGATGAGGTACGTCTTCTGGCCAGTGAGCGGCAGCCTGCCCACGTGCAGGTCCACTTGTCGGAGATGATCGCGGTCCTGGCCACGTTGATCGCCGACGCGCTGATGAAGCTCGGGCGCCTGGGACAGGCGCAGTTGTGGTACGGCACGGCACGCACTGCGGCCGACGACAGCGGCAGTTGGGAGTTGCGGGCGCGCGTTCGGGTCCAGGCCGCCATGCTGCCGTACTACTACGGGCCACTGGAACGTGCGGTCAGCTTCACCAACGAGGCGCGGCTCCTCAACCGCTACCGCCCCACGGCAACGGGCGCATTCGCGGCAGCGGCCGCAGCACGGGCCCAAGCCAGACAGGGCAACGCTGAGGCCGCTCGCGCGGCGATCAAAGAAGCACAGCAGCTGTTCGATCGATGCCGGAAGGTTGCATCGGAGTCCGATGACGCTTGGGCCTTCCCCCTGCGCCGGCTTCTCCTGTACCTGTCCGGCGCGTACACCTACCTCGGCGACACCACCCACGCGCGCGACGCGCAAGCCGAGGCCCTGATGCTGTACCCGGATCGGACCGGCATCGATCCGGCGCTGCTGCACCTTGAGCAGGCGATGTGCCTGATCCACGAGCGCAGCGTCACCGAGGCGTGTCAGCTGGCTGGCCAGACCTACCTGAAGGTTCCTGCTGCGCACCGGACTGAAATCCTCGGCGCGCGGGCCCAGGACATCATCGACGTACTGCCGGAGAACGTCCGGTCGGTGCGGGCTGTGCGCGAACTCGGCGAGATCCTGGCACTGCCGGCCAGCACGACGTGACAGGAGAGGCTCTCGCCCGTCAGCCTTGTAGGCATGAGTGCTCCGATTGTCCGAATCGGCGGCTTCGCCGAGTCCGAAGCGCCATGCGCGACTTGATCGGTGCGCGGGACTGGCTGACGGTGTTCATCCTGCCCGCCTACGCACCCGAGCTGAACGCGGTCGAGTACCTGTGGGCCAACGTCAAGCACAGTCTCGCGAACCTCGCCAGCGTCGCCCTGGACCGACTCGAAGCCCTCGTCTGCAACCGTCTCAAGCGACTGCAGTACCGCTCTGACGTCCTCGACGGCTTCCTCGCCGGCACCGGACTCTCCCTCGACCTCCCACCGCCATCACCTTGAAGCGCCGAGTCAGTAACCTTCGAGGGGCCGGGGAGCCGGTGGACACGGTACGCGCACGGTCATGGCAACACCCCCGAAGAACTCTCTCCTCACCGACACTGCTGACCTGACCACGTGTCAACAAACCACCGGTAAGCAGCCTGCGAAGGCTACCTCCCTCGTAGCCACCCCCTGCCCCGGGATTGTTCCTGCCAGTACGTGAGTGCCTGTTGAGTGGTCGCGAGGTCGGGATGGTCTGGGCGGAGGACACGCAGTTGCTCGTTCAGCAAGTCGGAGAGGAGGGCCACTGCGCCGCGAGGGTCGCCGGACTGGCCGCGCCAGCGGGCGAGGGCGGCGCGGGTGCGGAAGATTGCGGACCGGTCGGTGTTGGCTGCTACCGCGTACGGGTTGGACCACATGTCCCGAGCGCCCTGGGCGATCTCGCGCTGCTCCAGGCGAAGTTGGTCGTTGAGCAGGTCGGTCAGGACGGTCACCGCCCCTCGTGCGTCGCCCGACTCGCCGAGCCAGTGGCCGAAGCTGAAACGGGTGTCGAAGGTGCCTGAGTTCTCCCGCCCGCACGTGCGGAACTGCTCGTTGACGAGCTGGCGGTACACGACCACTGCCCCGGCCGCGTCTCCCGCCTTTCCCTGCCACTCGGCGGCATCGCGGCGCAGAGTGAAGTCGGGCGGGCCCGTCCGTCCGTAGACGGCCGCGATGTAGCGGTCATCGGCGAGCAGATCGCGATAGACGCGTGCGACGCCCGGCAGGTCACCGGCCTGTTCGAGCCAGTAGGCCAGGCGGTAGCGCAGCTCGGTGACCTCCTCGATCAGGCGGATCCGCTGGGAGGGATACAGCTCGTACTCCGGGGCCAGCAGGGCGAGTTGATCGCCGATCATCCGACGGTACTCGGTGATCGCGGCGGTGAGGTCGCCGGATTCCGCCCGCAGCCGCGCGATCCGGCCGCGCAGCTTCGTCACGGACTCGTGCCGGGCTCCCAGCCGGTCGGCCGTCGTCGGCAGCAGCGCTACGAAGTAGTCAAGTGCGGCCTGTGGTCGGCCGTCGTCCGCCAGCGTGTCGCCCACCCGGAGCACGAGATCGTGCAGCTCCTGACCGGTACTCCACCCGTACCGAAGCTCGGGCTCGCCGGCGCCCAGCATCATGGCCGGGGCATTGCGGGTCAGCGCCTCGACGTTGGAGCGCAGCACGTCCGGAGGGAAATCGAGGGCGCGCGAACGCAGGTGAGGCGCCCGATCCCTCCGGGGAACCAGGAAGAACGTCATCGAGTTCGCCTCGTCCGCCGACGTCCGGGACGCGACGAAGAGCAGGCTGGCGGCCACGTCGGCCAGCTCTGCGGCCCGGCTCGCGGGCACGCCCTCGCGGACGGCTCGCTGCACCACCGGGTGGACCCGCACCGACCGGTCCTGGTCCGCCGGGTCGTAGTCGAGCAGGCTCCACCGGTGCAGCAGCGCGAGCGTCTCGTCGGCGCGCTCGTCCGGCTCCGCGTCCTCTGCCGGACGGTCGGTCCGCTGCCGGTCGAGGTACCTGACCGCGGCGATCAGCACGGCAGCCGGGATGCCGTCGGAAGCCAGCGGCGCCGCCAGTTCCAGCAGCATCCGCGCCGTCCCGACCGGCGCCAGGGCGTCGGCGCGCTCCAGCGCGAGGTCCCAGGCGTGTGGCAGTGGCAGGCTCTGCTCGTCCGGCAGTCCGCCCGGGTCCGGCACGAGGTCGGCCAGCCGCCGACCGTCGTCGCAGAGCAGGCGGAGGTAGTCGGCGCAACTCAGACCGGTGCTGCCCAGGTAGGCGGCCGCCTGCGCGAGCGCGAGCGGCAGGTGCCCCAGCTCGCGGGCGAGCGCCTCCAGTTGCTCAGGCGGCTCGACCCGGCCGGACGCGGCGAGCACCGCCGTGAGGTAGCCGAAGGCCTCGGCGGAGCTGAACGACGGCACGGTGACCACCTGTCGGCCAAGCCCCTCGCGGGCCAGGTCCCGGCGCCAGGTGGTGACCAGGGTCCGCCCCACGGGTTGATCCGGCGGCCAGAGTCCGCGCAGGTCGTCGGGGTCGACCAGACCGTCCAGGACGATCAGCCGGCGAACCGTCGCCCCGGCCCCGCCCGGCCGGAGCCAGGCCAGGAACTCCCGCGCGCCCTGCTCCGGATCTGCCGGGTCGCCACCGGTGATCTCGGCGATGGCCTGGGCGTAGGCGGTCAGGATCGCCGCGCGGCTGTCGGCGGTGACCCAGACCAGCAGGTCGAGTTGCCCGGCCTGCCAGGCAGTGCGGGCCTCGTTCGCGGCCAGCTGGGACTTGCCGACCCCGGCGGCGCCAACCAGTATCCGGCAGCACGCAGGAGCGTCGTGAGTATCGACAACGGCCCGGCGCTGGAAGCAGCGCGCGGCGTTTGGGACCGCCCCGACCTGGTGCGGCCAGGCGGCCGGGGCATGTCGGCCGGCGTAGTAGGCCACCTGGTCGGCGTGGCCGACGGCGAAGCTGTGGTTGCTCGCCTGAACCCCTGTGAGCAGCGGCGGTGGCGAGGGTTGTGACGGGCCTGGCGTGCCCGGTCCGTTCAGCCCTTGGACGGATCCGGCACCTGAGGGTGGCCGATCTGCACACCCCCATGGATCACACCGGCGGCGACCGAGCCTTCCTGAGCGCTGATGTGCACGTTTCCGCCGACCGCGATCCCGCCGTCCCCGGCCGACACCTGGGCCTGGGCCGCGCTCTCAGCCAGCAGCTCGCGCAGCGCCTCGCCGGCGCGCTCGCGCTCGTCCTCCGGCAGGTCCTCCAGGAACGCCTCGAACCGGGCCTGCCAGGAGGCCTCCTGGCGGATCCGTAGCCGCTCCAGCTGCTCGCCCTCAGCTGCCGCGAGCTCGGCGGCAGTGCGACCCAGCCGCTCCAGCTCGGCACTCTCACGCTGGGTGTTCCCCCGCCCGAACCAGGCGGCCACCCGGCCTCGGACCCCCTCCCAGGCCTCGGTCCCCGCCGCGGTCATCACCGCCGTCCCCCCGGACATGGCCAGCGCGGTCAGCGCCTCGGACAGCATGCGCAATCCCCCCTTGTCGACAACCGTGACCCCGACCGTACCGCGAGCCGGGCGCCGTGCCCAGGCGGATATTCACGTGGCTGCGCAGGCGATCAACGATAAGTGACTAGGCAGCAATGCCTGCCAAATCGTCACCCTGGAGCGCCGAAGTCAGTAAGCATCAGCTTGGGATGACGCCAGCAGCGGAGCGGGCGGTCCGGACCCTACGGAGGAGTGGCAGCGGCGGGAGGTGGCCCGGCTCGTGAGCTGCTCCTCCGCCGTGTCGGAGGGGAGCAGCTGTTGAGCAGGGTAGGCCGTCAGGACTGGTGGGCTTCCTCGGCTGTGCGCAACTGGGCCAGCTCCGCCTCCAGAGCCTCGATCGGGCCTCCAGCTGCTGCTTGTCCCGTACGGCGTCCGCGTAGCCTTCCTTGTGGCGCTTGGCGATGCGGCTGAGCCTGTCCGGCGTGAAAATCCGAGCTCGGGGCGTTGACCTGCAGCGTTTCCCTGCGGGCACGAAGCGGGTCGGGGCATGACCGGTGGTCATGCGATGGTCCTGGATCTATCTGTTGACGCGCAGGTCGTTGGAGCTCGTGGGCCTACGGCTGCTCGGCAGCGCGGCGAAGGACGTCGAGCTCCTGGTCCTGCGACACCAACTCGCGGTGCTCCGACGCCAGCTCGGTCAACCGCGGCTGGAGCCAGGCGACCGGGTACTGCTGGCGGCCTTGTCGAGACTCCTGCCCAGGGAACGCTGGAACAGCTTCTTCGTCACCCCGGCCACGCTGCTGCGCCGGCATCGCGAGCTGATCGCTGACAGGTGGACCTACCCCCGCAAGCGTCCCGGCCGACCGCCGATACCCCAGCAGACCCGGGAGTTGATCCTGCGCCTGGCCCGAGAATCCGCTGTGGGGTCACCGGTGCGTGCAGGGCGAACTCGCCCGGCTGGGCATCACCGTGGCAGCGGCCACCGTCCGCGCGGTACTGCGTCAGGGCAACATCCCGCCCGCACCCAAGCGGGCGCAAGACAGCTGGTCCGTCTTCCTCCGCACCCAGGCATCAGGCCCGCTGGCCTGCGACTTCTTCCACGTGGACACCGCCTTCTGCCGACGCCTGTACGTGCTGTTCGTCATGGAAGTCGAAACACGACGGGTGCACATCCTGGGCATCACCGCACACCCGAACCGCGACTGGGTGACCCAGCAGGCCCGGAACCTGCTGATGCCCTTGGAAGACCCTGCATACGCTTCCGGTTCTTCCTGCGCGACCGGGACGGAAAGTTCTCCGACGCCTTCGACGCCGTGCTCGCCGGCGCAGGTGTACAGGTCCTGCTCTCACCGCCGAGATCGCCCAAGGCGAACGCCTTCGCCGAGCGCTGGGTCGGCACCGTCCACCGCGAGTGCACCGACCGCATCCTCATCATGAACGAACAGCACCTGCGTACTGTCCTGGACGCGTACGTCGACCACTACAACCGACACAGACCCCACCAATCCCTCCGCCAACAACCTCCCCACGCTGTGGAGGCCGCCCAGACGGCCACCGTGATCCCGCTCAGCGGCCCCATCCGCCGCACCCAACTACTCGGCGGCCTCATCAACGAGTACCAGCGAGCAGCCTAACCCCGACCAGGCAAACGACCTGGTCAACGAACCGAACCAGGGTTTTCACGCGGGACAAGCCCTCCGGGGGCGCGGAGGTTCGAGAGCCCTGGCCGTCTGCCGGCCAGTCGCTCGGCGCAGCTGTGCGACCCAACCGCCTCTGCCCTGCTTGTTCGGTCGCCCTAGGACTGGGCCTCAAGCCCCCCGACGGCCAGTTCCTGGCGACTGCTCGGGTTGGGCGCCGAGGGCCGATTGGTTCACGAGGCTCAGCGGTGCCGCCAGGGACTCCAGACTGCGCCGCTCGGCGCGAACGCCGATCGCCGCCTCGACCAGACCGGCCAGGACCATCAATGCCGCGCCGATGCAGAAGGCGAGCGTGGTGTCGCGGGTCTTCCCACTGCTCACCAGTCCGTTGAAGATCAGCGGGCCGGTGATGCCGCCGATCGCGGTGCCCACCGCGTAGAAGAAGGCGATGCACAGCGCCCTGGTCTCCAGCGGGAAGATCTCACTGACCGTCAGGTAGGCCGAGCTCGCACCGGCCGAAGCCAGGAAGAGCACCGCGGTCCAGCAGGCGGTCATCGTGGTCGCCGTCAGGTCACCGCGCTGGAAGAGGAACGCGGTGACGAAGAGCAGCGACCCGGAACCGATGTAGGTCCCGGCGATCATCGACCTCCGGCCGACGGTGTCGAAGAGCCCGCCCAGCAGCAACGGCCCGAGGAAGTTACCCACCGCGATCACCGCGAAGTAGTAACCCGTGTTGCCGGTCGGCACCTTGAAGAAGGTGGTGAGGATGACCGCGTAGCCGAACGTCACCGAATTGTAGAGAAATGCCTGGCCGATGAAGAGGGCGAGCCCCAGCGTGGTTCGGCGCGGGTAGCTTCGGGTGACCGTCCGGGCGATCGTCAGGAAGCCGATCGAGGCACGGGGACGGATCGTGATCGGCTCGCCCTCAGGCTCCGGGAGTTCCTCCCCACTCTGCTCCGCGACCGTGCGCTCCGCCTCGCTGACCACCTCTTCGGCCTCCTCAGCCTGCCCGTGCGTGAAGAGCCAGCGCGGGCTCTCCGGCACGTGCCGCCGCACCAGCAGGATCACCAGCCCGAGCACCACACCGGTCCCGAAGGCCAGCCGCCACCCGAGGTCGGTGGCGAACAGGGCGGTGTTCAGCAAGGCAATCGAGGCGAACGCGCCGACCGCCGCACCGATCCAGAAGCTGCCGTTGATGATCAGGTCGACGCGGCCGCGCACCCGGGCCGGGATCAGCTCGTCGATCGCCGAGTTGATCGCCGCGTACTCGCCGCCGATGCCGAAGCCGGTGAAGAACCGGCAGAGGAAGAAGAACCAGGCCGTCCAGGAGAACGCCGTCACCGCCGTGGCCGCCAGGTAGACGGCCAGGGTCACCATGAAGAGCTTCTTGCGGCCCAGCCGGTCGGTCAGCCAACCGAAGAACAGCGCCCCCGTGCAGGCGCCGGCCACGTAGAGGGCCGCCGCCGCGGTGGTCACCTGCTCGGTGCTGATCGAGATCCCGCTGCCCTGCTGCGCCATCCGGCCGGCCATGTTGCCAACGATCGTGACCTCGAGACCGTCGAGGATCCAGACGGTGCCCAGGCCGATGACGATCCGCCAGTGCCAGCGGGACCACGGCAATCGGTCCAGCCGGGCCGGCACATCAGTACTGATCAACGCGTCACCCGATCCCGGGGTTGCCACCCGCCTCACCCACCCGTCCACTCGCCAGCACGACGTGCCGATCCTGGCCTACGCGCCGGCCGGCACTGACCGGCTGCACTGTTCCGGATGCTGCTCCATGACTCCTTCGACCCCCGCAGAGCCCAAGCTCAGGGCAGGACACCCCCTCACGGACGAAGGGGGTACGGGGTGCGTCCACGCGGAATGGCTCGACCCTTGTCCTCGGCTTGCCGCCCTTCATCACTGCGGCGTCTGCCCTGACAGTCCCGGCGGAAACCTGACCGACTCGCGGCCGGTCGGCGCGCCCCTGACCGTTCAACAGCCCGTGAACGTGCGCACCTGATGGCCTCCTCACGTGAGCTTGCGCAGTTCATGATCGCCCTGGTGACGAAATTCGCCGACCGACTCGGCAGGCCGCGCGACCAGGTTCACCCAAAGGGGAGCTGCCCGTACATCAGTACGAGCATTGATCCAGGACCGCGATCAACTTGACCGCTGACGCCACCTCGACCCCGCGCTTGCGCAGGCCACCGGGTTCAGCCTGCCCGGCTCGCGCGGCAGCAACCTGACACCCACTCAGATTGGTCAGCAATCGGGGAGACGCGCCCCGGGACCCCGGGAGACCGCGTGGGTGACCCGACGGCGGCCCCGGACGCCCGTCGGACGGTGGGAGCCGGCCCGTGCGGCCCGTACCGGTGAGGCCGCCCACCGGTCGCGGGCCACACGGTGTCCCGGGGTGGGGCGGGTCAGACCTCCAGCTCGGCCTCGATGCGCTTGAGCTGGTGCCGCGCCATCGCCAGGTTGGCGCGCTGGCGGTCCAGCGCGAGGTAGAGGAAGAGACCCTTGCCGGACCGGCTGGTGAGCGGCCGGATCACGTGGTACTGGCCGGTGAGCGTGATCAGGATGTCCTCGATCGTGTCGTTCAGCTTGAGCATTTCCATGGTCCTGGCCTTGGCCCGGACCACGTCGGTATTGCCGGCCGCCGCGACGTTGAGATCGATGGTGCCCTCGCCGCCGAGCGTGCCGAGCGCCATGCCACTGCCGTAGTCCACGAGCGCGACGCCAATCGCGCCTTCGATGGAACTCATGACGTCCTTGAGGGCGCTCTCGGTGTTGGCCATCGGTTGGTCTTCCCTTCGGGGGTGATGGAACGGTCTCTGCCCGACCGGGCAGGTGGCGCAGGTCGGCGGGCGGGGGCCCGCCGACCGCGGAAGTGGGGGAGTCAGGAAGGAAGGCGTCCCAGCGCGGAGTCCGCGAGGGCCGCGATCCGGCCGCCGGCCTTGCGCGCCTCCAGGTGCAGCCGGCCGACGTTGGCCTCGGGCCCGGCGAGCAGCGTCAGCACCACGAAGGCGCCGACCGCGTAGGTGGCGATGTAGCCGTATTCGCCCCGGGTCAGCAGCTCACGGAAGCCGCCGCGCCCGGTGGCCTCGGTCAGCCTGGCGCCGACGCCGAGCGCGGCGGCGGTGAGCGCGGCGATGCCCTCCGGCTCAAGACCTGTGGTGTCGTGGGCGACCACCAGGCCGTCCGTGGTCGCGACCAGCGCGCCGGCCAGGTGCGGGATCCTGGCGCGCAGCCCGCGCAGTTCGATCAGCACCTCGTGCTCGGATATCACGGACTGCCTCTTTCCGGTGAGTTGGCGGAGTGCTCGCTTCATTCGGCGGCCACCGTGCACGGGGCGGGTCGAGCCGGCCGGGTGGACAGAGTGGTCACAGACGGGCCTCCAGAGCCGCGCGGAGTCGGATCAGCAGGGCGATATCAGGGTCCGCGGAACCCCCGTGCAACCGGACCGGACCGGCGGGGAGCGCGGTCGGCCGCACGGTCGGCACGGCGGGCGGCGACGGTCTCGGCGGCGCTGCGAGGAGGCCGCCGAAATCCGGCTCGGGCGGGCTCTCCACCAGCCCGGCAGCGGCGAGCCTGCGCACGTCGAGCAGGGTGGCGAAGGCCGGACGGCCCAGCAGCCGGGCGATCTCCAGCGGCGTCCGCCGCCCGTCCGCGGCGTGCATGACGGCCCGCTGGCCCCGGCTCCACCGCGTCCCGACCCCGGCCGTCCCCGCCGCACTCAGTCGCAGCGGAGCGACGTCCAGCCGGGGGCAGGGCCAGATCCGGTCGAGCAGCGCCCGCCGCCGTGCGACCGCCGCCCGCAGTGTTGGTACGTCGACGGTACGGATCACCCCGTCCTGCGGCCGGACGTCCTCCTGGAACCGGACCGGGCCGCTGTCCTGGGGCAGCGCGAGGAAGGCGGCGTCCGAGAGCGCGGTGAGGTGGCAGAGCTCCAGCACGCCCCGGCCCACCCGTCCGGAATCCAACAGGGCCTTCGGCAGCGGCTGTTCGCAGCTCCTGGCAAGGTCCAGCAGTTCCTGCGCGGGGATCCGTCCGGAACGGACCAGCAGGGTCGGCAGATCGAGTGCCCCGGCGCTCTCCACCTGCAGTACGGCGCCGTCGACCAGGTGGACCGCACCCGTGGTGCTCTGCACGATCCCGGTGCGGCGACCGGCCGCGAGCTCCGCGACCACGTCGCCTAACGTGCGGCCGGACGCCAGGAGTTGCGGCCGCCGACGGGACACCAGGGGCGAGCGGGTCTGCAGATCCATCAAACCAGCACCAGCCGTTCGGCGATACCTCGCAACCGCAGCCGGGCCATGGCCAGATTCGCGGTGTCGCGGTCCAACCGGAGATAGAGGAAGGCTCCGGTCTCGAAGCCGGCGTCCACGAAGCGCAGCAGGTGGTAGCGGCCGGGCGAGGTGACGATGACGTCCTCGGCGAGGGTGCCGGCCGAGTCCGGGTCGGCGAAGGACGGGTTCTGGACGACGGCGCGGGCGAGTTCGGTCGCGTCGGCCGCACCCGCGTCATGGTCTCCGGACGGGCCCTCCCCGGCTGCGCCGAGGGTCAGCCCACTGGTCCAGTCCACCAGGCTGACACCCAGCGCGCCGGGTATCGTCATCGCTTCGACGAGACACTCGTCGATTCCCGTCAACTCGCTTCACCTCTTCATCCGAAGGCACGCGCAATCACCGCGTGAGGCTGCTCGGGGAGCGCCCGTGCTCACCTGCGGTAGCCTCAACGCCACGAAACGCTATCGCGTGCGGCAGCCGAACATGCGATTTCCGGCAAAGCCGTCTGGCATATGACGAATCTTTGACACTCCGCTATCGGAAACGGCTCGGATCTGCCACCCTGTCAGCCGAGTTGCCTCCGAAGTGGCAAGTGGTCTGAACCACACTCAGGGGCTGGACTCCCCCGTCCGATCAACTCGATCACGCTCGACCAGCCGTGACGCGATCCGACCGGCCCCGGGCCCGGCGGTGCGGCCGTCAGGCCCGGCGGTGCGGCCGTCGGACCCGGCTACTGGAAGGCCGGACCACGGGAAGGCCGGGCCGTGGGAAAACCAGGTTGCCGGGCTGCCGGGCTGCCGGATGGCCAGGCTGCCGGACGGCCGGAAATCCGTTTGGCCGCCGGGGCGGTCCGGCCGCAGACTCTGCGAGTGACAGCCCTCCGCGAGATCCGCGCCGACCACGACGCCCACTCCATCGCGCTCTACCAGGCGTACGCGCCCACCATCGCGGAGCCCGCCGTGGCGGCCAGCCGCTTCGTGCCACCGTTCTCGCGCGGGCGGATGACCTGGATCAAACCCTCCTTCCGCTGGCTGATGCACCGCAGCAACTGGGCCCGGAAGCCCGGCCAGGAACGGGTGTTGGAGGTCCGCATCACCAGGGACGGCTGGGAGCGGGCGCTCGCCGCGGCCACCCTCACCACCGCCGGTCCGGCCGCCGTCGCCAAAGCGGCCGTGCACGTCCAGTGGGACCCGGAGCGCTCGCTGTCCGGAGCCGCGCTCAACCACTACAGCATCCAGGTCGGGATCGGGCGAGGCGTGATCGACGAGCTGGTGGACGAGTGGACGGTCTCCATCACCGACCTCACCCCGCGGGTCAGGAAGATCGCCGATCTGGTCCGCTCCGGCCGCACCGCCCAGGCCACCCGCTTGCTCCCGCCCGAACGCCGCTACCCACTGGATCCCTCGCTGGCGCGCAGGTTGGGCATGTCCTGAGCCGCGCCCGCCCACCACCCCGACCACATACGGGCTGGCCGCGCCGAGGCCGGTCATCGTCTCTCCTCGGGCCGGATCGCCCGGCCGCACCCGGGCCCGCCGCAGGTGCCTGGCCCCGGCATGGTGCCGGTCGGTGCACTCGTTGGGCTCAGCCCGCCGTGCCGTCCGCGCGACGGGAACGCAGCCTGGAGCCGCGAACAGGTTCACCGCCGTGGGATGGGCCGAGCGATCACAGGAGACCGTCATGGACATGCCCGAGCCGCGCGTACACCGCCATCCGGTCCGGCGGACGGCGACCGGGCCCCGCGCAGCGAGCGGGCCCCGCGCAGCGCGGAGGCTCCGCACCACGCTCGGCCCCGGACTGCGCGCCGGCGTGCTGCTCGCCCTGGCCGGCGCCCTGACCGCGGGTGCGGCGGCGTGCAGTTCGGAGCACACCAAGGGCGGCATCAGCCCGGCGGTGGTGTCGGCGGCCGCGGACGCGTCCCGGCGGGCGGCGTCGGCCGCGGCGGAGGCCTCCGAACTGGGCGGCCCGCAGCAGACCTCGGCGGCCTCCAACGCGGCGGCCCTGATCTCGCAGGCGGCCGCCGTCGCCTCGGCCTCCGCCGCGTCCGCGACGGCCTCGCTGCAGTCCCGGGCGGCCGCCTTCGAGTCCTCGGTGTCCGCCCAGGTCTCGAAGTCCAGGCAGCAGGCGACCGCCGCGCTGGCCGCCGCCTCCGGAACCGGCAACGCACTGGGTGACGTGACCCTCACCGGGGTGCCGACCACCGCCACCGACGGCTTCCCGGCGGCGCTGCTGACCATCCACAACTCGACGTCGGCCAGCGCCGGTTACGCCGCCCAGGTGGACTTCCTGGACAGCGCGGGCAAGACCGTCGAGTCGGTCGTGGTGGGCACCGAGAAGGTGGCCCCGGGCGAGAACCGCACCGTCCTCGCACACGGCGACAAGCAGGCCGCGGTCGCGAGCGCCAAGGTGGCCAAGGCCCAGCGCTACTGACGCCGGGCCCGACCGAGGGAAGGCACCCGCCGCTGGTAGGCGTCCAATCGCCGTGTCTCGGCCGCGCTCCACCCGGCCGGCGGTGCGATCTGCGCCCAGGCGTCGGTGGGCAGGGTGCCGAACCGGTGGCCGAACCCGTCGGGAACGCTCTCGCCGGCCGCGAGGTCGCAGGTCACCTGCCAGAAGGTGACCAGCGGATACCAGCGCATGACGTCGGAGACGTCGGGGGCTCGCGGCCGGTCCAGCCAGGCCGGGCGGCGCCAGATCAGACTCGGCTCCCACCAGGTCACCGGGTCACCGCCGTTCTGCAGGTAGACCACGCGCGGCGGCTCCCAGGTTGCCGCCGGGCGCTGGAGGTCCACGGGCCGCTGGGCGAACCTGACGGTCCGGCCGTCCTGGTAGACCGGCCGCCAGACGGCGCTGCCCGGGTCGCGACCGTCGGTGACGGTCCTGCGGATCGGATTGTCCGGGGTGGGCCCGACCAGCAGCGCGCCGTCCACCTCCCGAACCAGCTGGGCCACCCCGCCGGGGAAGGCCCGCTCGGTGGCGTACGAGCCGAGGCTCTCCCCCGCCACCAGCAGCCTGGGCCGCGCGTCGGCCGGCAGCTGCGCCCAGCGGGTGCGGACGGCGTCGATCAGGGCGAGGCCGGCCTCGGTGGCCTCGCCCTCCGCGAGGAACGAGACCCAGCTGGGCAGGTACGAGTACTGCATCGCGACCAGCGCGCTGTCACCGCCGTACATGTACTCCGGCGGCGTGGCGATCCGTTCGTTGACCCAGCCGGTCCCGGTGGTGCTGACCACCACCAGCACCCGGCGGGAGAACGCTCCGGTGCGTTCCAGTTCGCGCACCGCCAGTGCGGCCCGCTCCTGCAGGGTGCCGGCCGAGCGCAGGCCGACGTAGACCCGCACCGGGTCCTTGGCCGACTGCCCGGTGAACCGGGTGATCTCGGCGGCGGTGGGCGCCTTCCCGATGAAGTCGCGGCCCTTGGACCCGAGGCTGTCCCAGCTCTCCAGCGAGGCCGGACTGCCCGAGAGGGTGGCTAGTTCGGGCCGGACGATGCCGGGCGAGGTGCCGAGGTCGGTGGCCGAGGCGCCGCTCTCCACCATGGTCAGCAGCCCGCGCAGCAGGAAGCCCTGGACGAACCCGACGACCAGCACCGCCGCCAGGACCGCCGCCGCCGCCGTGGCCCACCGCGCCGGGACCACCCTGGCGATCAGCCGGGCCAACTGCCGGGTGCCCAGCCGCAGCGCCCGGGCGACGAGCACGAACACGGCGAACAGCACGGCGGTCAGCGGCAGTACCAGCACCCACTCCCACCAGGCGATCAGCGGGTCCATGTGCACCGCCCGGCGCAGGTCGCCCTGCCAGCGGACGCTCCACGCGGTGACGAACACCACCGCCGCGCCGCCCGCCCCGGCCAGCGCCAGCCAGCCGATCCGGCGCAACCGCTCCTCGGGCCGGATCCCGCAGCGGTGGACGATCAGACCGACCAGGGCACCGATCCCGTACGTGATCACCGCGGTGATCGCGCAGGCGGCGGCCTGCAGCCACCACGGGCGCGGCAGCAGGGACGGGGTGAAGGCCAGCACATAGCCGATCACGGCGCCGACCAGCGCGCTCCAAGTCGGCCATCGGCGCACCACGGGCCGGCGCGAGGGTTCGGGGAGGCATCCTTGCTCGGCGGCGGTGGGCATCAGACGGCGGGTGAGCTGGTAGAACCAATGACAGAAATGTCCATATTCACCCCAGATGCCGTAGTCCGTATTCCACCGCAGAGAATAGGGACGCCCGGCACCCGCGCCAGGGAGGCACGGCGCGTCGGCGCCGCTCCCGCTGGTCCGGCCCCGCCCGCCGGGGCACCATCGTCACCGTGGACGGCAGACCACCCGTGAACGCCCGGTTCAGGCGGCCGGCGGACACCCGGGTCGCGCTGGGGGCCGCCGTCGTGCTGCTGGTGCTGGTCAACCTCACCATCCACCGGTGGGCGCCCGGGTGGGGGCTGCTGACACCGGTGGCGGCGGCGGGCGCCCTGCTGGCCGTCGAGCACTGGAGCGGCGGCGACCGGACCGAGCTGGGCCTCGGCCGAGGGACCTTGAGGCGCGGCGCCGTCTGGGCGCTGGCCTGCGTCGGGGCGGTCGCGGCGGTCTACCTGGCCGGGGCCCTGCTGCCGTCGACCCGGCCGCTGTTCCAGGACACCCGCAACAGCGGCTTGAGCGGCGGGGACATCGCCTACCGAGTACTGGTCGCGGTCCCGGTGGGCACCGTCCTGCTGGAGGAACTGGCCTTCCGGGGCGTGCTCTACGGGCTGGCGCGCCGGCTCTGGGGGCCGCCGGGAGCGATGGCGTTCTCCTCGCTGCTCTTCGGCCTGTGGCACATCCTGCCCTCGCTCCACCTGACCGGGGAGAAACCCGCACTCGGCGCGCTGCTCGGCGGCTCCTGGGCCACCGCCCTGCTGGCGGACGTCGGCGCGGTGCTGTTCACGGCGCTGGCCGGGGTGCTCCTCTGCGAGCTGCGCAGGCGCAGCGACAGCCTGCTCGCCCCGGCCGGACTGCACTGGGCGGTCAACTCGCTGGGCTACCTCACGGGGTTCCTGCTCCGCTGATCCCGCGGCCCGTACGGACCGTCCGGCCTCAGTGGGCGGTGAAGCGGTCACTCGCACCGCCGTGCAGGTGCCCGGAGGGGAGCCTGCGGCCGTGCGCCACCAGCAGCAGGTCCTGGGCGGCGCCGTGCACCGGTGTGGCGGTGTCGAACGACCAGTCGCGTCGTCGACCTGGAGCCGGACGCCGTCCGGACCGGCGCGGAAGAACCGGAGGGACCTTCCGGACCCGCCGTGCGAGCCCTGCTGCGCGGCACGCTCGCGGCCTGGGTCGAAGCCGCGAAGCCGGCCCCGGTTCACCGATCGGTGCGGCGACCGCCGCCGCACTCGGCAATGCCTCAGCTGCCGTCGGCGGCAAGGGCAATCACGCGAGAGGCTGGTGGTACGGATCCCGCACCGGCTACGGTCATGCGCGAGATCATGTACGGGTCCGCCGTGCCCGCCGCTCGGTGGAGTGGCCGGCCAACCGCACCGGGAGCCGATAGCCGTGACCGCGAGTTCCGCCACCGAGTCCTACCGCGCAGCGCGCGACCAGCTGCTCCGGCTGTCGGGCCGACACCCCTCGACGATGGCGGAGTTCCGTTGGCCGCAGCTCACCGGCCGGTTCAACTGGGCCGTCGACTGGTTCGACGCCATCGCCCGCGGCAATGACCGCACGGCGCTGTGGATCGTCGAGGAGGACGGCCACCAGGCGCGGTACAGCTTCGGTGAACTGGCCCACCGCTCCGACCAGGTGGCGCACTGGCTGGCCGCCCAGGGCGTCCGGCAGGGCGACCGGGTGCTGCTGATGCTCGGCAACCAGGTCGAGCTGTGGGAGTCGATGCTCGCCGTGATGAAGCTGGGTGCGGTGATAATGCCGACCACCACCGCCGTGGGCCCCGCCGACCTGGTGGACCGGATCGAGCGGGGCGGGGCCCGCCATGTGGTCGCGAACGCCGCCGACACCGCCAAGTTCGCCGCGGTTCCCGGCGGTTACTCGCGCCTGGCGGTCGGCGGTCCGGTCCCCGGCTGGGCCTCCTACACCGAGGCGTACGAGATCGCTTCCCCGGAGCCGTTCACGGCGGCGACCTCGGTCGGCGACCCGCTGCTGGTGTACTTCACCTCGGGCACCACCAGTCGGCCGAAGCTGGTCGAGCACACCCAAGTCTCTTATCCGGTCGGGCACTTGACGACCATGTACTGGATCGGGCTGCGCCCGGGCGATGTCCATCTCAACATCAGTTCTCCCGGCTGGGCGAAGCATGCCTGGAGCTGCTTCTTCGCGCCGTGGATCGCCGAGGCAACGATCTTCGTCTACAACTACTCGCGCTTCGACCCGGCCCGCCTGGTCGAGCAGCTGCACACGGCCGGGGTCACCACCTTCTGCGCTCCCCCGACGGTCTGGCGGATGCTGATCCAGACCGACCTGTCGGCCGGCCCCGGTTCGCTGCGGGAGCTGGTCGCGGCCGGGGAGCCGCTCAACCCCGAGGTCATCGCGCAGATCGAGCGCGCCTGGGGGCTGACCGTCCGGGACGGCTTCGGGCAGACCGAGACCACCCTGCTGGTCGGCAACACCCCGGGCTCCCCGGTCAAGCCGGGCGCCATGGGCCGTCCGCTGCCGGGAGTTCCGGTGCTGCTGGTCGACCCGGTCCGCCAAGAGGTCGGCGACGAGGGCGAGATCTGCCTGGACCTGGCACGGCAACCGCTCAATCTGATGGCCGGGTACCTGGACGATCCCGACCTCAACGCGGCCGTGACGCGCGGGGGTTACTACCGCACCGGCGATGTGGCGGTCCGGGACGCCGACGGCTGGATCACCTACGTCGGCCGCAGCGACGACGTGTTCAAGGCCTCGGACTACAAGGTCTCGCCGTTCGAGCTGGAGAGCGTGCTGATCGAGCACCCGGCCGTGGCCGAGGCCGCCGTCGTCCCCGCACCCGACCCGATCCGCCTCGCCGTACCGAAGGCGTACGTCGCCCTCGCGCCGGGCTGGGAGCCCGACCGCGAGACCGCTCTCGCGGTCCTGCGCCACGCCCGGGAGCACCTGCCGCCGTACCTGCGGGTGCGCCGGGTCGAGTTCTTCGAGCTGCCCAAGACCATCTCCGGGAAGATCCGCCGGGTCGAGCTGCGCGGTCGCGAGCAGCAGGCGGCGGACAGCGGTACGGTGCTCGACCGGGAGTGGCGCGACGACCAGTTCCCCGAGCTGCGGGCTGACGCGGGCTGATTCCCGCCCGGTCGAGGCGGCCGCGGCGGCGTTCCCGTCAGCGCAGCCGCAGGGCGAGCGCCGGACACTGGCTCACCGCCCGACGGGCCCCGTGCTCCTGCCAGCCCGCCACCGGCGTGCTGTTCAGCTCGGGGTAGCCGTGCGGTCCGAGCCGGATCAGCTCCGGCGCCAGGACCGCGCACAGGCCGTGCCCCGCACACCGGGACCAGTCCACCTCCAGCCGCAGTCCCTCCTGGTGCGGGAGCGGCAGCACCCCGTGGACCGGGCGGCCGCAGCCGGCGCCCGCGGTGTGCGCGGCGACGTCCTGCTCGAACACCTCCAGTGCGGACAGGACGAAGCGGGCGGTGCCGTCGGGGTGCGCGCAGGCGCCCCGACCCTGGGTGGCGGAGACGGCGTACCGCGCCGTCTCCGCCGCGGCGGCGTCGGCCCCGGCCGCCAGGACGGCGAGCGCGTCGGCCGCGGCGGGCAGCCCGCGCCTGCACGGCCCGCACTGTCCGGCCGACTCCGCCGCCAGCCAGGCCGTCACCCGGGCGACCTCGCCGAGCGGGCAGGTGTCGGCCGGGAGCGCGACGATCGCGCCGGCGCCGAGCGCCCCGCCGAGTTCGGCGAGCCCGGCCCGGGAGAGCGGGGCGTCCATCGCGTCCTCCGGGCGCAGCCAGGCGCCGTGGTAGCCGCCGACCAGGACCCCCTCGCCCGGCGCGCTGCCGCAGCCGGTCAGCACCGTTCCCAGCCGGGACCCGGCGGGCACCTCCACCACCAGCTGCTCGGCGCCGGGCCGATTGACGGTCAGCAGGACCGTCCCCGGCTCGGTGGCGGTACCCGCTGCGGCGTAGGCGTCGGGGCCGAGCCGGGCGGCGACGGCGAGCTGCGCCCAGGTCTCGGCGTTGGAGAGCAGGGTCGGGCGGCCGCGCACACCGCCCGTGCCGCCGTCGGCCGCGCGGGCCTTCAGCGGCGGCGGCACGGCGGGCAGGCCGTTGACGCCCCGGATCAGTGCTCCGGCCTGGCCGGAGACGAACCGCTCGGGCAGGCACACCGTCCGGGCCGGGCAGGGCAGGTCGCTCCGCTCGGCGAGGGCGGCGGGGATCGAAACCTCCCCCGGCCCACCAGCGGCGACGCCGATCACCAGTTCCTCCGCCCCGAACGCGGCCGCCGCCAGACAGGCGCCGTCCAGCACCAGGTGCGGGGCGCGGGCGAGCAGCATCCGGTCCTTGGCACTGGGCGGCTCGCCCTCGGCGCCGTTCACCACCACCACGAGCGGGGTGCCGGTACGGTCCGCGGCGGCCAGCGCGGCGCTCGCCTTGCGCGCGAACGGGAACCCGGCGCCACCGCGTCCGCGCAGGTCGATCCGGTCGGCCAGGGCCAGCAGGCCGTCGCGGGTGGGCTGGGGAAGCGGCCCGTGGACGCTGCCGTGCGCGGAGAGGTCGAGGCGCTGGAGGCGGTCGAGGCCCGCGGTCAGCCGGGCGCTCCCCAGCTGCCGCACGGCCGGGATCTCCAGGACGGGGTTCATCGGCTGCCTCCCGACCGGTGCGGCCCCTGCTGGGCGGATCTGGGCCGGGGTACCGTCCGCGCCGCCTGCGAGAGGTCGAGCCAGGGCACCGGGCGGGAACCGCCGAGCGTCCGGACCTGCCTGGCGTGTGCCACGTGTGCCACGTGCGGCACGGACAGCTCGGCGAGTACGGCCGGGGACGGGGTCGCCGGACGGTACGCCTTCGCGCCGCGGCGCAGCCGGCCGAGGGTGCTGCGGCGTCCGAGGAAGGCCAGGCCGCGGACCAGGAGGGCCAGCGCCATCCCGGCCGCGCACAGGCCGTAGCCCCACAGCACCCAGGCGTGGGCCGCCCGCCCCGCGGTCAGCCCGTGCACCAGGGCGACGGGCCAGCAGGCGTACGCGGCGACGTGCAGCACCCGCCAGAGCCAGGGGCGGCGGCTGCCGGCGAAGCGGCCGCGCAGGACGCCGGTGGCCGCGACCAGCACCAGCAGGTCCGCGGCGACGGTGCCGAGGCTCACCGCGAAGGTGCTGCCACCGAACGGGAGCACGGCGGCGGCCGGGGCGGCGTGCCGCTCCAGGACCTTGACGGCGATGTGGGTGCCCAGGAAGCCGAGGGCCGCGACCGAGGTCGCCCGGTGCACCGACTGGACGGCGACCCGCAGCCAGGGGGTGAGTACGAGCCGGTCGGTGGCGAGGAGTCCGCACACCACTGCGGCGGTGAGCGAGAGCAGGGTGAAGACCCCGGCGAAGTAGTCCAGGAAGGCCGCGATCCGCGTCCCCGCCCCGCCGAGCGGGCCGGGCACCGGCCAGTGGAGTTCGGCCCCGGCCGCCACCGCCCCGCCGGTCAGCACGGCAGCCACCGCGCCGGGAACCAGGTACCCCGGGCGGCTAGCGGGCGCGCTGCGGCCATGTCGGGCACGGGTTGTCATACGGGACCTCCGGACGTCTGGCCCCCTGCGTCCCGGATCCCCCGTCCGGGCTGGCGCCGTCGATTTCCGGACCGCCGGCGCTGACGATCGGGCCAATTGTTAGCGAGCGGTCAATCCGCCCGCAACAATCCGGGCTGTGCCGTAACCGGGCTCACACCGTCGAAGCGCCCGGACGGGAATCCCGGAAGTCACTCCCTGTCCGCCGATCACCCGTGCGAGTGATGGCCCGTGTCCCTCCAATCGGAGCAGCGCCGCCTGCCATAGCGTTCCGCTGACGAACTTTCACTCAGAGTCAGCATTACCGGAATCGGAGGCACCGAGCCAGATGAGCGACGAGATCGTCCGCGCCGCAATCCACCCGTCCATCGGAATCGCCCGGGTCGGGAACTCACCGGAGGGGTACTTCATCGCACCCGAGGTCCCCGATCCCGTGCCGCAGGAACCCGGCTTCTACAAGGACTCCGCCGGTGCGATCAAGCGCGAGGTCGCGCGTTTCAGAATCTACGGATACAACGCAGCCGGTCAGGTCGTGGCCGAACTCACCTCCGACATCTCCGATATCAGCTGGACCGCGTACCTGGCGAACAAGAAGGCGGCCTGGTACCAGTTCCAGCTCGCCCTGGACATCCCCGATGCAACGCTCGCCAAGCCCTCCGAACTGCGCAACAAGGAGATCACCGGGGACCTCCGCAAGGACCTGGTGATCGACCCGGGCCCGATCACCATCAGCGGCAGGAACGTCTGTGGCCCCGACTTCCACTTCCGCGACGGCAAGTTCATGGGGAAGGAGGTCTATCTCGGCGAGCTGCGGACCGACGAGGACGGGCGTCTGCTGGTGTTCGGCGGTTTCGGGCAGTCGGCCTCCTACAACGGCAAGCCGGTGAACACCTACGCCAACAACGACGGCTGGCACGACGACATCGGTGACGGCCCGGTCACGGCGACCGTCACCGTCGGCGGCCGCGAGCTGCCGGTCGACCCCGCCTGGGTGGTGGTCGCCCCGCCGAACTACGCGCCCGCACAGAAGGGCATCCGCACCCTGTACGACCTGCTGTACGACGTGTTCGTCAGCAACGGATCGCTGCCGTTCCCCGAGCGGGTCTCCTTCACCCGCCACATCGCACCGGTGCTGCTGCGCTTCACCGACCACCAGTGGGTCAACCACGGCTTCGCCGGCTACTACGGCCACAACGGCCTGAACGACTTCACCACCCCGGCGATGCTGAAGCGGCTCAGCAGCACCGACCCCACCCGCCGCGCGCTGCGCCGGCAGGTGTTCAACGCACTGCGCGACTTCGCGCGCGACGGCCTCTCCCCCGTCCCGTGGCCGTGGCTGTACGGCGACGGCATGGCCATCCCGCCGCGCACCCCGCTGCACCACATGGCGTTCTCGCCGACCCAGTACCGGATGTTCCAGTACTGGGCGGACGGCGACTTCGAGGACGACTGGGGCACCCTCGGGGCCACGCCGCCGCCCCGGGACATCGCCGACCTCCCGCTCGCCGAGAGGCCGGCCGCGCTCGACCGCGCCGCGTTGGACTTCTGCCTCGCCGACGCCTTCCACCCCGGCTGCGAGGTCACCTGGCCGATCCGGCACCCCTCGATGTACATGGCACCGTTCCGGATCCGCCACCGCTCACCCGACCAGCCCGAGCCCCATTACGGCACGGTCCTCACCCCCGAGGCCGCGCTGTCGGTGAACGGACCGCTGTACGCCCAGGCGGCGGGTGACCTGTCCCGCTGGATGGCCGTGCCGTGGCAGAGCGACACCGCCAGCTGCCGCTCCGGCTACGAGCTGTCGCTGAGCCCGCGCCACGACCCGTACCTGCCGAGCTTCTGGCCGGCCCGGGTCCCCAATCACGTCCTCACCGAGGAGGACTACAGGGTGGTTGTGGACGAGAGCCGGCCCCTGGCCGAGCGCACAGAGGCCTTCGAGCGCCGGGCGGTGTGGCTGCGCGGGCTCCGCGGGCAGAACACCGATCAGCTGAACCAGATGATCGACGACTGGTACCGGCTCGGGATCGTCGAGGTGCGCGAGGGCGCCACGGGCTTCCCCGGCCGGATCCAGGTGGAGTCCAAGCCGTCCATCGACCTCGAGGGTGTTCCGCTCACCCAGAACCTGGTGACCCTGCACGTGCCCCAGGCAGCGGATCCGGCCGTCGCGTCAGTGGCCATCAACCAGGCGATCGCGGTCAGCGGCTACACCGCGGAGGAGGTCACGGCCGGGTTCATCGACAAGGTCGCGCCCTTCCGTGACAACGTCTGATGCGCCGGGATCCGATGCACCAGCGACCGACGCACCAGCACCTTCATCGGCCGAGCCCGCCGGCCCGTCGACGCGGCGGCGGGGACGGCCACTACGACGTGGTGGTCGCTGGCGGCGGCCCGGCCGGCTCGGCCGCCGCCCTGACCCTGGCCCGCGCGGGCCGCAGGGTCCTGCTCGCGGATGCCGGGAACGGGCCGCCCAAGGTCGGGGAGTCCCTGCCCGCGGCGGCCCGGCTCCTGCTGCACGACCTGGGCGCCGGCGAGGGGCCCGTCGCCACCGGCCATCTGACCTGCTACGCCAACCTCTCCTGCTGGGGCTCGACCGCCCTGGGCCGGACCGACTTCATCAACGACCCGCACGGACCCGGCTGGCACCTGGACCGTGCGCGGTTCGACAGGTCGCTGCGCGAGGCCGCCCGCGCGGCCGGCGCGGAGACCGCCGAACGCACCAGGGCCAGGGTGAAGTACCGTCAACCGGACGGGAGTTGGCTGGTCACGCTGCGCGGTCCGGGCGCCGAGCGGACGGTCGGCTGCGACTGGCTGGTGGACGCCAGCGGCCGCAGACGGGCGATCGTGTCCATCGGCCGGGCCGCCGTCCGCCGTACCGACCACCTGATCGCCACCTGCCTGGAACTGGCACCCGACCCAGCCGGCCGGATCGCCGAGAGCGCCTCGCTGGTCGAGTCCGCCGAGGACGGCTGGTGGTACACCGCACTGCTGCCGGGCCGCCGCCGCCTGGTCGCCTACTTCACCGACGCCGACCTCGCCCCGCCGGCGATCCGCAACCGCTCGGAGTTCGGCCGACTGCTGCGGCAGACCCGGCACATCGCCGCCCGGGCCGGGGTGCACCCGCTGCCCGCCGACGCCCTGCCCAGGCGCGCCCCCGCCCACTCCTCCCACCTCGACGTGCCCACCGGCGACGGCTGGATCGCCGTCGGCGACGCCGCCACCGCCTTCGACCCGATCTCCTCCCAGGGCGTCCTCACCGCCCTCTACACCGGAACGGCCGGCGCCTCCGCCCTGGCCGCCCACCTCGACGGCGACGGCCACGCCCTGGCGGCGTACCGCGCCAACGTGACCGAGATCCTCACCGCCTACCGGCGCAACCACCGCACGGTGTACCGGCAGGAGGGCCGCTGGAGCGACCGGCTCTTCTGGCAGCGCCGGCACGCCTCCCACCCGCAGAGCGACATCCGCAAGGAGCCCGTATGAGCACCCGGCACGACCACGAGCACGAGGACCCCTCGGTCCACTCCTTCATCCTGTCCGGCCGGGACACGGTCTTCGGCTACCACCTGGCCATGTTCGGCATGGCCGAGCACCGCTACCAGGTCGTGGTCGAGTACGACCTGCCCGCCGACATCGTCGACACCTACCTCAAGGACCAGGCGGAGCGCCCCGCCAGCTGGCACGCGGTGCGCAACACCGCGGACATGGTGCTGCCCCCGATCGGCGAGGGCACGGTCACCGAGTACCCGGCCCGGCTCGACCGGGTCACCCAGACCGGCAACGGCGAGGACCGGATCTGGGAGCCCATCTCGGGCGGCTTCACCGCGCGGATCAGGCGGGTGCTGAACTTCCGCCGGTTCGGCGAGGAGCCCTTCCCACCGCACCTGAGCTATCTGCTCTACGGCGCGGGCGACGAGGTCCACATCGCCCACCGCCTGGTCAAGCGCCCGCACTTCGAGCAGATCCTCACCCTCCGGGAGGTCCCCGACGGCGTCACCCCGGACGACCTGGCGAACGCCTTCGAGGTGAGCATCCCCTCGGTGCCCGACGACGGGCACGACGGCCGGCCGTGGACCAGCAGGCCGCTGCCCGAGCGCAACTACCCGGCCCTGCTGCACCGCGGCAAGGCGGCGCCCGTGCCGATCACCCTGGCGCCCGACGACGAGCGCTGGTGGAACATCACCACCCTCAACGCCTGAGACCCGCGGCTCCGCCCGCCGTCCACCGGGGCGGGCGGAGCCGGACCGGGCGTCAGGTGATCGTCCCGGAGCGCTGACCGTCCGAGACCTGTCGGACTATCACGTACTCTCAGGATCGCAGGGCTGCCGCAGGCCGCAACAGCGGAGCCGGGAGGCGTCGGGATCAGCGCGGGTAGCCGTACTCACCGTGCAGGCGGACGAAGCACGCCGGAGCCAGCAGTCGCCCGTGGTCAAGCCCTTTCCCCGTCCGCCGGAAGGACATGACGTCGTCCCGCCCGCCCGGTCCGATCGGCTGGACGAGACGGCCGCCCGGCCTGAGCTGTTCGACGAGCGGTGCGGGGACCTCGGGGAAGGCGGCCGACACCAGGATCGCGTCGAAGGGCGCGCGCTCCGGCACTCCCAGACTGCCGTCGCCGACGAGCAGTTCGACGTTGCGCACGCCCTGCCGGTCGAGGTTCCGGCGCGCCTGCGCCACCAGGTCGGGCCACAGGTCGACGCTCACCACGTCGGCCGCCAGGTAGGCGAGCAGCGCGGTCTGGAAGCCGTACCCGGTACCGACCTCGAGCACGTGCTCGGTACCGGCGAGCGCGAGTCCCTCGATCATCCGGGCCGACAGCGAGGGCTGGGTGGTCACCTGGCCGTGCGGGATCGGCACGGGCCGGTCCCGCGCGGCCGCGTTCAGCTGGGCGGGAGGGACGAACCCGGTGCGCGGGATCGCGGCGAGCGCCGCCAGCAGCCTCTCGTCGCGCACGCCGACGGCACGCGCGGCGCGTACCAGTTCCTCGCCGCCCCCGTCCGCCGCTGCCACCGCGCTCACGCTCCGCGGCCCGGTCAGCCCTTGACGACGCCCAGCGGGACCAGCCGGGCGACGATCCGGGCCAGTCCGGCGCCCTCGGTGGCGGCGGCGACCTCGTCGACGTCCTTGTACGCCCGGGGTGCCTCCTCCGCCAGACCGCGCCAGGACGACGGGCGCACCGCGATGCCCCGGGCCTCCAGTTCGCCCCGGAGCTGCTCGCCGCGGACCATGCGCAGGGCGTGGTGCCGGCTCCAGACCCGGCCGGCCCCGTGACAGGCGGAGTGGAAGGCGTCGTTGCCCGGCAGGCCGACCATCACGTAGGAGGCGGTTCCCATGGTGCCGGGGATGAGCACCGGCTGGCCTGCCCGGGCGAGGTCCGGCGGCAGGCCGGTGTCGCCGGGCGGCAGGGCCCGGGTGGCGCCCTTGCGGTGGACGCACAGGTGCCGGCTCACGCCGTCGATCTCGTGCGTCTCCAGCTTGGCCATGTTGTGGGAGATGTCGTAGACCAGGTCGAGTCCGACCCCCGCCGCCGTGACGAAGGCGCGCCGGGCGGCCTCGGAGAGCAACTGCCGGTTGGCGCGGCCGTAGTTGGCCGCGGCCGCCATCGCGCCCAGGTAGTCGCGGCCGGGCGGGGAGTCGACGGGGGTGCAGGCGAGCTGCCGGTCCGGGACGGAGATCCGGTAGCGGTGCAGCGCCTCGTCCATGGCGTGGACGTGGTCGGTGCACACCTGGTGGCCCAGGCCCCGCGAACCGCAGTGGATCATCACACACACCTGGTCCGCCCGCAGGCCGAACACGGCCGCGGTGTCCGGGTCGTCGATCCGGTCGACCGCCTGGACCTCCAGGAAGTGGTTGCCCGAGCCCAGAGAGCCGACCTGGTCGATCCCGCGCTGGACGGCCCGCCGGCTCACCTGGCCCGGGAGGGCCCCGTCCAGGACTCCGTAGTCCTCGCAGCGCTCCAGGTCGCGCGGCACCCCGTGGCCGTGCTCGACCGCGTACCGGGCGCCGCCGACCAGCAGTTCGTCCATCTCTTCCGAGCCCGAGAGCTTCCACAGGCCACCCCGCCCCATTCCGCGCGGGATGGTGACGTCGAGGATGTCCATCAGCCGCTGCAGCCGGTCGTGGCCGAGCTCCGCCCGTTCGACCCCGGCGGCCAGCAGCCGTACGCCGCAGGAGATGTCGAAGCCGACCCCGCCCGGTGAGATGACCCCGCCCTCCGCGATGTCGGTCGCGGCCACCCCGCCGATCGGGAAGCCGTAACCCCAGTGCACGTCGGGCATGGCGAACGAGGCCCGGACGATGCCGGGCAGCGTCGCGACGTTCGCCACCTGCTCCAGCGCCCGGTCCCCCGCGACCTGCGGCACCAGCGCCTGCGAGGCGAACACCACACCGGGCACGCGCATCTGGTCCCGCTGCTCGATCCGGAAGCGGTACGGGCCCTCCTCCACCAGCACGACCTCCATGTCCCTCACCTCCAGTCAACCGTCAGCCGTCCGCCGCGCTCGCCCACCTCGGTGCCGAAGCCGGCGCACGCGCTGGTGAACCGCTCGCGGATCCACTCCCGTTCGCCGTCGCGGGCCACCCTGGTGTGGCAGTAGTCCAGGAACAGCGGCAGCGCCTCCAGTCCGGTGGGTGCCAGGTGCGCGGGGTCCGGCCCGGCCAGCGTCACCAGGAAGAGCAGCCCGAGGTCGTTGCGCAGCACCGGGTCGACGGCGTAGTCGTCGACGAAGTCACCCATGTCGTAGAGGATCCGGTGGGTCACACCGTGGAAGACGTGCGACGAGTGCCCGGCCACCAGCGTCGCGCCCGCATCGAGCAACTCCTTTGCGGCTGGCGGCACATGGGCCGGCGGCCGGGTGGTCATGTTGGGTCCCCAGTGCGGGGTGACCAGCACGGCGTCGGCCTCGTCCGCAGCCCGGGCGACCAGCTCGGCGAGCCAGCCGGGGACGCTCCGGTAGAGGTCGGCGAAGGCGACCCCGGGCCGGTTCTCGCCGGCCGCGAAGTCCTCCGGGTCGTCCGTGACGCCGACCACGGCGATCCGCGCCCCGCTGGCCTCCAGGACCGCGAACTCCCGGGCCGCCGCCAGGTCCGCGCCGGCGCCCACCGCGCGGACCCCCGCCCGGTCCAGCAGCGTCCGGGTGTCCGCCAGGGCGTCGAAGCCGTAGTCCAGGGCGTGGTTGTTGGCCAGCGTCACGCAGTCCACACCGAGTTCGGCGAGGATGCCCGCGGCAGCGGGCGGGGCGCGGAAGAAGAACGGCTTGCCCGGGTCGGGCCAGCGGTGCCCGCGGCCGGAGACGCAGCACTCCAGGTTGAGCACGACCAGGTCGGCCTGGGCGAGGGCGACCCGGACCGCCTGGGAGAGCAGCGTGCCCGGCGAGGGCGAGCGGCGCAGCTCCTCGGCCACACCGCGGCCGAGCATCGTGTCACCGGCCAGCGCCAGCGTGAGCTCCATCGACTCGGCCCGCCTTCCGCCCCCCGTTCAGACGTCGACGGTCACCCGGCAGCTCCAGCCGCCGGGGCCGCCCCGCAGGTGCAGGCCGTGCAGCGAGACCGCCTTGGGCACGGCGCCGACCGGCACGACCGTACCGGCGTCCGCCATGCTGAAGCGGACCGACAGGCTCCGGCCGTCCTGTGACCGCCGGACCTCCGCGCCGAGCGGGATCTCGCCGTCGGCGTCCATCCGGTAGATGACCTCCTCCAGGACGGACACCAGCAGGTCCTCGTCGCTCTGCGCTGTGACCGTGCACTCCCGCTGGCCCAGGACCTCGGCCTTCGAGGTGTCGGCGAAGCCGTCCACCACGGCCCGCACCGCCTCGCCGATGCAGCCCTCGATGCTCGGTGACCAGGCCTCGACGCACAGATCCGCCGTGTGCGGCACGGTCCGGTGGCCGCTACCGGGCCACTGCCGCCCGGCGGCTTCCCGACTGTCCATCATCGGCGACTCTCCGTCCGTCGCCCCTCGCGGCGCTCCCCTCGCCCCTTCCAGCCTGGTCCCGGCCGCGATGGCGGGCAAGCCCGCCGGATCGTTCGATCACGGCTCGGTACGCCGGCTCCGGCAGCCCGCCCGACCGTGCCCTGGTCACTGCTCTGACCTGGCGAAAGCTCCCGCCATTGTTCAGACAAGTTTTGCCTTATCAGGGTCGAACGCGCGTAGACGGGACCGAGAGCATGTCCTTCATGAAACTCAGGGGAATCCGGCAGAGCCGGACGAGCGCCCGCCGCCTGTACCGGGTGGCGGCGCTCTCGAGTGCGGGGGTACTGGCAGCCGCAGGGCTGATGGCGAGCAGCGGGGCGGACCAGGCCGCCGCGAGCGCTCACAGCTTCCACCCGCCGAAGATCAAGCACGTCTGGCTGTTCGTCCTGGAGAACAAGTCGTACGAAGCCTCGTTCACCGGACTCAACCAGAACAGCTATCTCTGGAAGACGCTGCCCCAGTACGGCGAACTGCTGCGCCAGTACTACGGCACCGGGCACTACAGCCTGGACAACTACATCAGCCTGGCCAGCGGGCAGGCCCCGGCACCGGACACCCAGGCCGACTGCCCCCAGTACAAGAACGTCTCCCCGGGCACGCCCGCGGCCGACGGCCAGGTCCACGCGACCTCCGGCTGCGTGTACCCCCGCTCGGTCCAGACGCTGTTCAACCAGCTCGACCAGAAGCAGGTCGGCTGGAAGGCGTACATGCAGGACATGGGCAACACACCGGGCCGCGAGAACCCGTACGGCTGCGGGATCCCGGGCGACCCGTCCGGCAACGGCGTTCCGGACCCGGGCGGCGCCACCGCGCAGGACCAGTACGTGGCGAAGCACAACCCGACCGCCTGGTTCCACTCGGTGATGGACAACCCGAAGGACTGCGCCAGGGTCGCTCCGCTGAACGGCCTGCCGGCCAGCGCGGGCCACCCGGCGGTCAGCGGTCTGGCCCAGGACCTCAAGAGCGAGAAGACGACACCCGCGTTCTCCTGGATCACACCGAACAACTGCTCCGACGCGCACGACTCCACCTGCCAGGGCGACAACGGATCCGGCGATCCGAACAACCACCAGGGCGGCCTGTACGCGTCCGACCTGTTCCTGCAGAAGTGGATCCCCCAGATCATGGCCTCCCCCGCCTTCCAGGACGGCGGCCTGATCGACATCACCTTCGACGAGGCGTTCCCCCCGTACAAGCTGTACGGCAACTCCACCGGTGACTACACCGGCAACAGCGATCCCAAGCTCAACACCCCCACCGACACCGCGCAGTCCGTGGTGGCATGCTGCAACGAACTGCCGGGCCCCAACACCAGCCAGCCCGGCGACCAGGCGTTCGGCCAGGACACCACTCCCGGCGGCGGCATCACCGGCTCGGTCCTGATATCCCGCTACATCAAGCCCGGAACCATCAGTGACCAGCCCTACAACCACTACTCCTGGCTGCGCAGCATGGAGGACCTGTTCCACATCACCCGGGGCGGCGCCGACGGCCACGGGCACCTGGGCTACGCCGGCACCCCCGGTCTGCGCCCCTTCGGCCCGGACGTCTACAACAACCCCAGCGGCCGGGCCATGCAGCCCGCCGCCCTGGGCAGCAACGGCGTCTACTCGGCCACCTCGGGCCAGCCGCAGGACCAACCCGCCGAGATCGCACCGGACTTCACCGGGGCGAGCGCAGCGCAGGACAGCCTGAAGCCGGGAGCCGGCAAGTGAGCAACCGCTCCACCGGCCGTGGCCGCGCCCTCATGGGGCGCGGCCACGGCCGCCGCCGTACCGTGAGCGTTCTGCTGGCGCTGGCCGCGCTCACCGGTGCGGCCGGCTGCTCGGAGAACCAGGACGACGCGAGCCATCTCGGACAGGTGCCGATCCCCAGCGCGCCGGCCTCGCCGATCGTGCCCACCGCGTCCCAGGGGCACGCGCAGCTGGTCGCGATGGGCGACGCCGTGGCACTCGACCTGGGCACCGGCCAGGGCCGGATCACCGCCACCGGCCCCGATCTGGATCTGCCGGCCCCCTCACCGGGGAGCGCTCCGCCCGAGCGATCGAAGGGCACCATCACGGTCCGGCTGCACGCCACCGCCGGCAGTGTCGACCTCGATCCGGCCACCTTCGCCCTGACCGACGAGCTCGGCCACGCCGTGCCGTTCACCGCGGACCGACCGTCGGCAACCGCGAACCCGGCTCAGGACGCGGTCTTCACCCTTTCCGCGGTCTTCGACGCGGGCCACTCGACGTTGAGCTGGTCGTCCGCCGGAAAGCCGCTGGCGACCTGGGACTTCGAGGTCGAGCTCGACTAAGGACGCCGTCGGAATTCGTCCGGTGTCGACACGGTCAGGCAGCGGCCGGGCGCGGTTGGACGCACCCGGCCGACGCCCGTCCTCACTCGTCGGTCTCGCGGCTGATCGCGACCCGCCGGGACGGCTTCTCGATCGGGCCGATCGGCGCCTTCACGGTCAGCACGCCCTTGTCGTAGCTCGCGGTGATGCCCTGCTCCTGGACTCCCTCGGGCAACCGGACACTGCGGGTGAAGGAGCCGTAGCGGAACTCCGTGCGGTGCTTCTCCTTCTGCTCCTCACGGCGTTCGGCGTGGATCGTCAGCACTCCGTTCTCGACCGTGATCTCGATGTTCCTCTCCGGATCGATCCCCGGAAGCTCGGCCTTGACCACGTAGGACCCGCCCTCCTTGGTCTCCTCGACCCGGATGACGTGTTCGTCGGGCATCAGACGCAGCTCGGTGGGGAAGTCCTCGAACAGCTCCGGGAACGGAGGCCACCAGTGCGGACGCCTGTGGAGCAGTTCGCCTGCCATCTCGGCCCTCCTCACTCGTCGGGATTCCTCCTTCCATCCTGCTGCGCGGGTGTGCTCGCTGCGAGGCCCCCGCATTCGGCGGCAGCGGCGGTCACGGAGAGCATCGATCCACCAACATCGCTGGCGGATCGGACGCTTCAGGCAAGGAACACCGTGCGGCCCGCCGCGCCGGGCACCGGAGGGGAGGCCGCGCTGGGCGGCTCACATCTCGGGTTCCCCGTCCTCGACCCGGTACGTCCTGGTCCACGTCTCGCCGCAGCGGCAGTGGAACTGCTCCACCAGCTCGCCGTGCTCGTTCACCCCGACTCCGCCGCCGAGGCGCACATGCACGTGATCACTCATGGTCCACCGCTTCCTGCTTCGTATCGGAACAGATTCCTCCCATGGTCCATGAGCACGGGCCGACACGGAAGGCCGCCGGATACGGATCCCGCTCCGCGAGACCGGTGCCGGACCGTCCGCTACCGGGCCGGGCGCTGCCCGCCTGGCGCACCCCGTCGGCGGGCAGCGCGGACCGCCACCCGAACCCCGGCCGGGACGGCGGCGAGCGCGACCGCCCCGGCCAGCAGCAGGCCGAGGGCACCGAGCAGTATCGACCCCTCCGCCGTACGCGGGTGGAGTCTGGTCCTCGTCATCATCTGGAACTCCCCTCTTGCCTGGCCCTGGTGGGCGGGATCAGCTGTCCGAGTGCGGGCCCGGCGGCGACCGGTCGCCGCCGGGCCCGGGACCGGGCGGGCGGCCCGGCCGGTCGCTGGGCGGCGACGGCCCCCAGGACGGGGTGGTCGAGCGGGCTCGCGGCCAGCCGATCCACGACCTCGGACAGCACGGCGCGCAGGCCACGGCCGGCGGCGGCGTCACGGCGGGCGGCAGCGGAGGCCAGTGCGGCACGGTGGAGCACGGCGAAGACGGACACGTCAACTCACCTTCAGGAAGAGCACGGTGGGCATCCCGGAGATGCCTCGGCCCAGGAATCCGGCAGGCGGCGACCGCAGGCTGCCGAGCCCGCGGTCAACGTGTCGAGCAGACTGACGCGCCGTCAGGACATCTGGGCGGCTAGCGCACACCGAGGAAGGACGAGAACAGGCGGGGGCAACGGCAACTATGGCCGTGACTACCGCATTCCATGTCCCTCGCCTCCTCCCGGCCGGGCGCGGGCCCGCGCCGTGTCGACAGGGCAAGGAGCGGACCGGCCTCGGCGGCCGGTTCACCCCGACTCGTCAGAGCTCTGGCACTTCACGGCGCGATCCGGCCCGCGAGCCGGAAGTCACTTGGGATCAACCCATGGGGCGGGAGGATCCGGCCCCGCCCGGGCGTCTCTCGACAGCTGGGATCGGTGGCCGTGTCCGTGAAGACGCCTCACCGAACGAGGTGCCTCTTCAAACGACGCAGAGCATAGTCCCTCCACCGAGCCAGGTCCGAACCCTTTGCCAGAACTTGACCGCCAACACCCTTGGCGGCACTCGCCCCACCTGCGTACGGGCACTCACCTGCGGCCGACTCCGGGAGTGTCACTCGGGTGACATACCGTCAGCTGCGGTAGAACCGTGGCATGCACCGCTCCCCGACCGCCACCTCCCGGCCCCTCGAGACCTCGCCGGCCACCCGTCGCCCGTCGCTCCCGCCCGGTGCCCGCCGTTCGCGCCGGTCGGCCGCCCTGGTCGCCCTGGCCACCACCTGCGCAACGGCCTGCGCCACCGGCTTCGCCCCACCGGCGGGCGCCGCCGCCCCGGCGGACCAGCTCCTGCAGCGGCAGTTCGCCGCCGCGGCAGCGGAGTTCAAAGTGCCGCAGCGCCTGCTGCTGGCACTGGCCTACCAGCAGACCCGCTGGGAGTCGCACCGGGGGCAGCCGAGCACCACCGGCAACTACGGCCCGCTCGGGCTGACCCAGGTGGACGTGGCTGCCGTGAACGCCGCCGCCGAGCGCGCGCAAGCCGAGACACGGGGGCGCGGTGACGACCGCCCGCTGCCGCAGCGCTCCGCCACCCCTGCCGCTCGGCGACTCGTCGACTCCCCCGCGCTGCACACCCTGGACGCCGCCGCCGAGTTGATCCACCGCCCGGCCGGGCAGCTGCGGAGCGATCCCACGCAGAACCTCCGCGGCGGGGCGGCGCTCCTGGCCCGGTACCAGCGGGACGTCGGCGGACCTCACTCCGCCGACCCGGGTGCCTGGTACGGCGCGGTGGCCAGGTTCGGCGCGGGCAGTGCCACGGGGCCGGAGGGTACGGCGGCCGGCCGGGTGTTCGCGGACCGGGTGTACCGGACCGTACGCACCGGCGCCTCCCGGGCCACCTCCGAGGGTGCGCGGGTGACGCTGCCGGCCGCCCCGGGGCTGGTGGTCACCCGGCCGCCGGGCCAGCCCGTGGCGAGGGCCGAGCGGCAGACGCCCGAGTGCCCGGAGAGCCTCGGGTGCGACTTCGTCCCCGCCGCGTACGCGCTGACCGACCCGAACGACCCGACCTCGTACGGGAATTACAACCCGGCCAACCGCCCCGATGACGGCCAGCAGATCCGCTGGATCGTCATCCACGACACCGAGAGCAACTACGCCGGAGCGCTCGCCGCCTTCCAGGACCCGCGCGAACAGGCCGCCGCGCACTACCTGGTGCGCGCCTCGGACGGGCAGGTCACCCAGTTGGTGCGCACCCGGGACATCGCCTGGCACTCCGGCAACAAGACCGTCAACATGCACAGCGTCGGGATCGAGCACGAGGGCTTCGCGCTTCCGGAGGACCGGCCGACCTGGTACTCGGAGCAGCTGTACCAGTCATCGGCCGAGCTGGTGCGCTATCTGGCCGCGCGCTTCGGCGTCCCGCTGGACCGACAGCACATCATCGGCCACGACGACGTGCCGGGACCGACCCAGGCCGACGTCGCCGGGATGCACTGGGACCCGGGGACGTTCTGGGACTGGGGCCACTACCTGGAGCTGCTGCGGGCACCGATCGGGCCCGGCACCGACGCCCCGCCGAAGGCCGGTGACACCGTCATCATCGCCCCGGCCTTCGACTCCTCCAACCAGCCCCCGGTCAGCGGGGTGCCGAACCGGCCGGAGAACTTCGTCTACCTGCGCACCCGACCGGCCGCCGACGCCCCGCTGATCAACGGCGGCACCACCAGGGCCGACGACTGGAGCGACAAGGCGGTGACCGGGACCGGTTACGTCGTCGCCGACCAGCAGGGCGACTGGACGGCGATCTGGTACGACGGGCAGAAGTGCTGGTTCTCCAATCCGAACGGACGCTCCGCCCGGACCGAACCGGCGGCCACCGACCAGGCGGAGCCCGACGCTACGGCCGGGCGGACGGTACTGACCCCGCGCCCCGGCCTCGCCTCGATCCCGGTGTACGGCCGGGCCTACCCCGAGGCCGCCGCCTACGCCCCCTACCCGGCCATCAAGCCGCTGCCGGTGGTCGCACTGCAGGCGACGGTCCCGGCCGGGCAGGCCTACCTCGCCGCCGACGACACCCCGGAGCCCGGCGACTACTTCTACGACCAGAACATCAACGGCGACGCACCCGACGACCGGACCCTGGTGGTCGGGAAGGACACCTACTACCCGATCCGCTACGACCACCGGCTCGCCTTCCTGAGGTCCTCCGACGTCCAGGCGGTCCGGCAGTGCTCCGGCGGTACCCCGTGAGTTGACGTCCTCGCCCCCGGCGGGTTCGGCCGGGCCGTCGGGACGACGGCGGTGCCGTGCGCACCGGCCCGGCCACCCCGTCAGGGCGCCTGCCGATGACCCTGCCGTCAGCGGCACGGGGAGTCGTACGCCGGCCTCCGCGCGGCTCCCCGTGCGCCGGTCACCCCGCCGTCGCCACCGTCCCCGCGGCCAGGCATTGGCGCAGCTCGGCGGCGCCCAGCAGGGCAACCGCGTGGCCGTCGTGCACCACGACCGCCGCCTCCAGGCCGCACTCGGTGAGTTCGGCCAGCGCGGCCTCGGCGGGCTCCCCGGTTCCGAACCGGGGCAGTGGCGCACCGAGGTGCTCGCCCACCGGGTCGTCGAGAGCCGCCCGGCCGCTCTGGACGGCGGCTGTCAACTCCTCCAGGGTCACCGATCCCGCCAGCTCGAGTGCGGTGGGCCGTCGTTCGGGGCCCGCCGGGCACGGCCCGGCGGGCAGTGCCGTCCGCGCACCGGCCGCGCGCAGTGCCGCCAGGGCGTCGGCGACGCTGGTCCGCCCGTTCAGGTAGGGCAGCTGCTGCTCCCGGGCGGCCGCCGGCACCGCGTCACCGACCCGGGCCGCGGCCGGGTCACCGTCCAGGAAGCCCAGCCGCAGCAGCCAGTCGTCGTCGAAGTACTTGGTGAGGTACTGCCGTCCGGAGTCCGGCAGGATCGCCACCACCACGGCCTCGGGCCCGGCCTCGGCGGCCACCGTGAGGGCCGCGGCCACCGCGGTGCCGGCGGAGCCGCCGACCAGGAGCCCCTGCTCGCGGGCGAGTCGGCGGATCGTCAGGATCGACTGCCGGTCGGTGATCGGTAGGACCCGGTCCACCACCTCGCGGTGGTAGGACTGCGGCCAGACGTCCTCGACGGTCTCCGGGTGCTTCCAGTGCCCGGCCGCTTCGACGAAGTAGGGGCGGCCGTCGCCGCCGGAGTAGACCGAGGAGGCCGGGTCGGCGCCGATCACCTGGACGGTGCCGCCACTGACCTCCTTGAGGTAGCGGCCGGTGCCGCTGATGGTGCCGCCGGTGCCGATGCAGGACACCAGGTGGGTGATCCGGCCTCCGGTCTGCCGCCAGATCTCCGGCCCGGTGCTCAGGTAGTGCGCCTCGGGGTTGGCCGGATTGTCGTACTGTCCGGCGAGCCAGCCGCCCGGTGTCTCCTCCGCGATCCGTGCCGCCGCGTTCATCACGTGTTCGGGGTGCTCGCGCGGCACTCCGGCGGCTTTGAGTACCACCTCGGCCCCGAACGCCCTCACCGCCGCGACCTTCTCACTGCTCGCGCGGTCCGAGAGCACGGCCACCATCCGGTAGCCCCTGGCGGCTGCGACCATCGCCAGCCCGAGACCGGTGTTGCCGGAGCTGGCCTCGACCACCGTGCCGCCGGGTCTCAGCAGCCCGTCGTGTTCGGCCTGCTCGATCATGCGGAGACCGATCCGGTCCTTCACGCTGCCGCCGGCGTTCAGGTACTCCAACTTGCCGTAGACGGCGGCGCTCTGGCCTTCGCCGGAAGTGCGCAGCCGCAACAGCGGTGTGTTGCCGATCAGTTCGGTCACAGACTCGTTGGCTTCCATCTCGGCACAGTAGCGAATCCCCGGGACCTGCAGAACGTGGATCTTCGCCCGTCCGAGTTACCGGTCGCCGGCGCCCTCGCGCCCCTCGCGGCGGACCCAACGCCCCCGGCGGCGGTGCCGCCGCGGCAGGGGGCACACTTGACTCATGACGCCCGATGACCTGAAAGCCGCCTGCCTGGACCTGAACGGGACGGCCGAGACCTTCCCGTTCAACGCCGACACCTCGGTCTTCAAGGTCGGAGGCAGGATGTTCGCCCTCAGCGCGCTCGACGCCGTCCCGCTCTCCGTGAGCCTGAAGTGCGACCCCGATCTCGCGCTGCGGCTGCGCGCCCGGTACCCGGCGATCACCGGCGGCTGGCACCTCAACAAGCGCCACTGGAACACCGTCCGGCTCGACGGCTCCGTCCCCGACCGCCTGGTCCGCGAGATGATCGAGGACTCCTACGACCTGGTGGTCGCGAGCCTTCCGCGCGCCGAACACCTGCGGCTGGACTGGCCCGGCGAGCGGGCCCCCGAAGCGGACGAGCGGGCCCCGAAGGCACACTGACGCCGGTACCGTTCCCCTGGGAACGGTACCGGCGTCGGGAGGAGCAGGCCTCACCTACGGCGGGTGATCTTGCTGCCGAGCCAGACCAGCGGGTCGTACTTGCGGTCGGCGACCCGCTCCTTGAGCGGGATCAGCGCGTTGTCGGTGATCCTGATCCCTTCCGGGCAGACGTCGGTGCAGCACTTGGTGATGTTGCAGTAGCCCAGTCCGTGCACCTCCTGGGCGGCCTTCTGCCGGTCGGCCGTGTCCAGGGGGTGCATGTCCAGCTCGGCGATCCGCATCAGGTAACGCGGGCCGGCGAAGGCGGACTTGTTCTCCTCGTGGTCGCGCACCACATGGCAGGTGTCCTGGCACAGGTAGCACTCGATGCACTTGCGGAACTCCTGGGAGCGGTTCACGTCCTCCTGGCTCATCCGGTACTCGCCGGGCGCCAGCCCCTGCGGTGCGGCGAAGCTCGGGATCTCCCTGGCCTTGGTGTAGTTGAAGGAGACGTCGGTGACCAGGTCCCGGATCACCGGGAAGGCTCGCAGCGGGGTGATGGTGACCGGCTCCCCCGGCGGCAGCGCGGACATCCGGGTCATGCAGAGCAGCCGGGGCCGTCCGTTGATCTCGGCGCTGCACGAACCGCACTTGCCCGCCTTGCAGTTCCAGCGCACCGCGAGGTCCGGGGCCTGGGTGGCCTGCAGGCGGTGCACCAGGTCGAGGACCACCTCGCCCTCGTCCGCCTCGACCTGGTACGTCGCGAAGCCGCCACCCGTCATGTCCCCGCGCCACACCCGGATTTCGGCCTGGTAGGTCACTGCTGCACTCCGTTCAGTTCCTCGGGGGTCAAGTATTTGGCGAGTTCCTCACGGGTGAACAGGGCCAGCAACTCGGCCCGCATCGTCCCGTTCTGCTGCCGGACGACCTCGATGCCGTCGCCGGTGGCGGTGCAGACCAGGTTGACCCTGCGCCACTCACGGTCCATGACCGGGTAGTCCTCCCGGGTGTGGCCGCCCCGGCTCTCCTGGCGCAGCAGTGCGGCCCTGGCGACGCATTCGGAGACCAGCAGCATGTTCCGCAGGTCGAGCGCCAGGTGCCAGCCGGGGTTGAACTGCCGGTGTCCTTCGACCACCAGCCGGCCGGCCCGTTCCTTGAGCTCCTGCAGCCGCTCCAGTGCCTCCCGCATCTCCGCCTGGCGCCGGATGATGCCGACCAGGTCGTTCATGGTCTGCTGGAGCTCCTGGTGCAGGGTGTAGGGGTTCTCCGCCGGCCCGCCGCGCACCCGGGTGTCGTCGAAGGGCGCGACCGCCTCCCGCAGGGCGAGCTCCAGCTCGGCCTCGTCCACGGGCCGGTCCCCGCTCGACTCGGCGGCGTAGCGGGCCGCGTGCCGACCGGCGTGGCAGCCGAACACCAGCAGGTCGGAGAGCGAGTTGCCGCCGAGCCTGTTGGAGCCGTGCATGCCGCCGGCCACCTCGCCCGCCGCGAAGAGCCCCGGCACTCCGGGTGCCGCCGAGGTGTCCGGGTCCACCCGCACCCCGCCCATCACGTAGTGGCAGGTCGGGCCGACCTCCATGGCCTCGCGGGTGATGTCCACGTCCGCCAGTTCCTTGAACTGGTGGTACATCGAGGGCAGTCGGCGGACGATCTCCTCGGCGGACAGCCGGGTGGAGACGTCCAGGTAGACCCCGCCGTGCGGGGTGCCACGACCGGCCTTGACCTCGGCGTTGATCGCGCGTGCCACCTCGTCCCTGGGCAGCAGCTCGGGCGGGCGCCGGTTCTCCTCCGGGTCGGTGTACCAGCGGTCGCCCTCCTCCTCGGTCTCGGCGTACTGGCCCTTGAAGACCTCGGGGATGTAGTCGAACATGAACCGCCGGCCGTCACTGTTGCGCAGCACCCCGCCGTCGCCGCGTACCGACTCGGTGACCAGGATGCCCTTGACCGACGGGGGCCAGACCATCCCGGTGGGGTGGAACTGGACGAACTCCATGTCCTGCAGGCTCGCGCCGGCGAGCAGTGCGAGGGCGTGTCCGTCGCCGGTGTACTCCCAGGAGTTGGAGGTCACCTTGAAGGACTTCCCGATCCCGCCGGTGGCCAGTACCACTGCGGGCGCCTGGATCACGAAGAACCGCCCGCTCTCCCGGTCGTAGCCGAACACCCCGGCGGTGCACCGGCCGTCGGCCGGGCCCTCGGTGGTGCGGGCGGTGAGCACGCGGGTGACGGTGCACTCCTGGAAGATCTTCAGGCCGTCCTCGAAGTCGCCGCTCCGCCGCCGGTCCTCCTGCTGGAGCGAGACCACCTTCTGCTGCAGGGTGCGGATCAGTTCCAGGCCGGTGCGGTCGCCGACGTGGGCCAGCCTCGGGTACTGGTGGCCGCCGAAGTTGCGCTGCGAGATCCGGCCGTCCTTCGTCCGGTCGAACAGCGCGCCCCAGGTCTCCAGTTCCCAGACCCGATCGGGGGCCTCCTTGGCGTGCAGTTCGGCCATCCGCCAATTGTTGAGGAACTTCCCGCCGCGCATGGTGTCGCGGAAGTGCACCTGCCAGGTGTCGTTGCTGTTGACGTTGGCCATCGCCGCCGCGATGCCGCCCTCGGCCATCACGGTGTGCGCCTTGCCGAACAGCGACTTGCACACCACCGCCACCCGCATGCCCTGTTCGCGTGCCTCGATCGCGGCCCGCAGCCCCGCCCCGCCGGCACCCACCACGACCACGTCGTACGAGTGCCGCTCAATCTCGGCCATGCTGAGCCTCCTAGAAGAATCGCGGGTCGGCGAAGGCGCCCGAGGCCACCAGGTACACGTACAGGTCGGCGAGGCCGACCGAGGCCAGCGAGCACCAGGCCAGCAGCATGTGGCGGGCGTTCAGCCTACTGACGGCCTGCCACATCCGGTACCGCAGCGGGTGCTTGGAGAAGTGCTTCAGCCGGCCGCCGACGATGTGCCGGCAGGAGTGGCAGGAGAGTGTGTAGGCCCAGATCAGCGCGATGTTCGCGAGCAGGACGAAGCTGCCCAGCCCCGCGTGGCCCCACTTCCCGGCCGGGCTGCGGAAGCCCAGTGCCGCGTCGTAGGTGAGGATCGCGGCGAACGGGACGGCGACGTAGAAGAAGTACCGGTGCAGGTTCTGCAGGATCAGCGGGAGGCGGGTCTCCCCGGTGTAGCGGGTGTGCGGTTCGGCGACGGCGCAGGCCGGGGGCGCGAGCCAGACGGACCGGTAGTAGGCCTTGCGGTAGTAGTAGCAGGTCACTCGGAAGCCGAGCGGGAAGATGAGCACGATCAGCGCGGGCGACAGCCGCCACCAGTCGCCGAACAGCGCCCAGTCGGCCCCGCCGCGGATGTCCGTGCAGTTGGCCGCCAGGCACGGGGAGTAGAACGGGGACACGTAAGGGGCTGCGTAGTAGTGCGTGCCGTCGAACGCGCGCCAGGTCGAGTAGCAGATGAAGGCCAACAGCCCGGCCACGGTGGCCAGCTGCGGCAGCCACCAGCGGTCGGTGCGCAGTCGGCCCTGCGCGATGGCGGCGCGTCCCGGAGCGCGTACGCCGGTGGGGGTGGGTCGTTCCGTTCCAGTGCTCATGCCCGCACCTCTCCCCCGGCGCCTACGGCCGGGCGGTACCCCCTACGCTCGGCGCGCGCTTGGCACAACGCGCGCCTCCTGACTGTTCGCTCGCTGCGCTCGCTCACGACAGGACCTCCTCGGGGCTGCACACCGTAGAAGAGTCCCGGAACGTGGCACAGATCACAATATGGCGCGCCAGGAGAGGGGGCGGGTTGTGATCACCCAGGGCCTGTCCGGTGGATCTTTCCGGATCAGCGCGCGACGTTGGGCGCCCGGCTGGGCGTGCCAGCGGATCGGCCTCGTACTGGGCCGTACTTGGACGATTCGCCGGTGCGTTCAGGCGGGATGCCCGGCATCGTGCGCCCGGGAAGATCCACCGGACAGGCCCTACCGGTCCGGGTGGCCGCGCAGGAAGCGCCGCAGCCGGGTGAGCGGCCAGGCGTTGATGACCTCGTCCTTCGTCAGCCAGCCGCGCTGGGCCGTCCCGATGCCGTAGCGGAGGTTGGCCAGGTGCACTGTCGAGTGCGCGTCGGTGCTGACGGCGAACCGGACGCCGTGCCTGCGGGCCGCCAGGATCTGCTCGTCGCCCAGGTCGAGGCGCTCGGGCGAGGCGTTGACCTCCAGTGCGGTGCCGGTGCGGGCGCAGGCTTCGTACACCGCGTCCAGGTCCACGTCGATGGCCGATCGCCGGCCGAGCAGGCGGGTGGTCGGGTGGCCGATGATGTGCACGTACGGGTTCTCGCAGGCCCGGACCAGCCGGCGGGTCTGCTCGTCGCGGCCGGCCCTGAAGTGCGAGTGGATCGAGGCCACACAGAGGTCGAAGCCGGCTAGGAACTCGGGCGGCCAGTCGACGCCGCCGTCCGCGTCGATGTTCAGCTCGGTGCCGTGCAGCAGGTGCAACTTGCCGAACTTCCCGTCCAGTTGGCGCACCTGCTCGCGCTGGGCGAGCATCTTCTCGTCGGTCATCCGCTGCATGTAGAGGTTCGGGGCGTGGTCGGTGACGGCGTAGTAGGAGTAGCCGCGTTCGGCCGCCGCCGCCAGCATCTCCTCCAGCGGGGCCAGACCGTCGGTCAGGTTGGTGTGGGTGTGCAGGTCGCCGCGGATGTCGCGCTCGGTCACCACCGCGGGCAACTCGCCGGCCACCCCGGCGTCGAGCTCGCCGCGGTCCTCGCGCAGGGTGGGCGGGATCCAGGGCAGGCCGAGCGCCCGGTACACCTCCTCCTCGGTCCGCGAGACCAGCTTCCGACCGCTCTCCACCTCGAACAGGCCGTACTCGGAGAGCTTGAGCCCGGCCTTGACGGCCCGGGCGCGCAGCCGGATGTTGTGCGCCTTGGAACCGGTGAAGTAGACCAGCGCCGCGCCCCAGTCCTCGGGTGGGACGACCCGCAGGTCCACCTGCATGCCCTGGGTGGTGCGGATCGAGGTCTTGGTGGTGCCGTGGGCCAGCACCTCGGCGGTGTGCGGTAGTTCGGTGATGGCCGTCATCAGCGCGGTGGAGTCCTCGGCGGCGGCCAGGATGTCGATGTCGCCGATGGTCTCCCGCATCCGGCGCAGCGACCCGGCGTAGCCGCAGCGCACGCAGCCGCGCACCGAGGAGAGTTCGGCCACCAGCGTTTCGGCCAGCTCCAGTGCGGCGTTCAGCAGGGTGCGTCCGCCGCCCTGCCGCAGTTGCTCGATGCCGTGCAGGATGTTCTCCGCCGTGCGGGCACCGAGGCCGTGGAGGTCGTTCAGGCGCTCGCTCTCGGCCGCCTCCACCAGCTCGGCGACGGTCGTGATGCCCAGCTGCTGGTGGATCAGGGCCGCCTTCTTCGGACCGACGGTGGGGATGGCCATGATCTCGCGCACCCCGGCCGGCACCTGGGCGCGCAGCTGCTCCAGGGCCCCGATGTGCCCGCTGGTCAGGTACTCGGTGATCTTGTCGGCGGTGGACTTGCCGACGCCGGGGATCTCCAGCAGGCCCTTGGCGTCCAGACGGGCCAGGTCGTCGTGGTAGCCGCCGACCGCCCGGGCGGCCTTCTCGTAGGCGCGCGCCCGGTAGGCGTCCCCGCCGGTCAGCAGGATGAGGTCGGAGTACTCCTGCAGCAGGGCCTCGACCTCGTCGTTCAGCCGGGCCATGGGGCCAGTCTAGGCAGGGGGTGGGTGCCCCCCGCATCCGGAAGAGGCATTCCGGCATGCGAGAGAGGCCCGAGCCGCGGGGGTACCCCCGGCCGGAGGCTGGGGGCGGGTACCCCCGGCCGGAGGCTGGGGGCGGGTACCCCCGGCCGGAGGCTGGGGGCGGCGCGCCGGTGCCACAGTGCCGATGTGCGGGTCCGCCGCGGGGAGCGCCCGGAGGCGAGCGGGCGAGTCCCGCCCCGAGCCGGAGGGCGCGCCGGTGCCGAAAGGGAGGAGCGAGGAAGCGACCGACGAAGGAGGGAGCGCGGGAGCGACGAGTGTCGGCGCCGGGTCGGAGCGCCCGGAGGCGAGCGGGCGAGTAACAGCCGGGTGCTCAGGCCCGTCGGCGCCGCTCCAGCCGGCTGGCGATCCCGGACAGCGCCGTGTTGATCACGACGTAGCAGGCCGCCGCGACCAGGAAGCTGGGCAGCACGCTGTGGTAGTACTCACCGAGCACCTGGGCCTTGTGCAACAGTTCCAGATAGCTGACCACGTAGCCCAGGGTGGAGTCCTTCAGCAGCCGCACCAGCTGGCTCACCAGCGTCGGTACCAGCCTGCGCACCGCCTGCGGGATCACCACCCAGGTCATCGCCTGCCAGTACGTCATGCCGAGGCTGTAGGCGGCCTCCGACTGGCCGCGGTCCAGGGCCAGCACCCCGGCACGGAAGATCTCCGCCAGCACGGCGGCGTTGCCCAGCACGATCGGGATCACCAGCTGCCAGAACACCGGGAAGGTCAGCCCGGCCCGCGGCAGCGCGAACAGGAAGACGTAGAGCAGCAACAGCAGCGGTACGGCGCGGAAGAGCTCGGTGTAGCCCCGGGCCAGGGCGCGCAGCGGGCGGTTGCGGCTGAGCCTGAGCAGTGCGATCAGGCCGCCGAGCGGGAACGCGATGGCGGCGGCGACCGCCGTCACCAGCAGGGTCTGGCCGATCCCGCCGAGCAGGAAGTTGATGATCGGCCACGAGGTGAACATCCGCCACTGGCTGGCGGCGAGCTGTCCGTGGTCGGCGAACCGGCGGATCGCCAGGTACAGCAGTGCCGCGATCGCCAGCAGTGAGAGGGTGGTCGCGATCCGGATCCGCCGCCGGGCCCGGGGGCCGGGGGCGTCGAAGAGCGAGTCCTCGTTCACCGTCTGATCGCCACCTTCCGTTCGATCCGGCCGGCGATCAGGCCGGAGGTCAGGGTGATCGCCACGTACACCGCCGTGGTCACGGCGAAGCTGGTCAGCGGGTTGTCGTACTTGAGGGTTACGAACTGGGCCTGCCCGGTCAGTTCGGGGACCCCGACGGCGGCGCCCAGTGAGGTGCCCAGCGCCAGGCCGATGAACACACTGCCCAGCGGCTGCACCATCGAGCGCAGGGCCTGCGGCACGACGACGGAGCGCAGGGTCTCGAAGAAGGTCAGGCCGAGTGCCCGGGCCGCCTCGATCTGGCCCACCGGTACCGTCCGGATGCCGGAGCGCACCACCTCGCACACGAACGCGGCCCAGTACAGCGCCATGGTCAGGGTGACGGTGGTGAACAGCGGGTACAGCAGACCGATCTCGGGCAGCCCGAACACGAACAGCACCAGCAGGACCAGCAGCGGGACGTTGCGGAAGGCGGTGACGTACCCGGCGCCGACCAGGCGCAGCGGCGGCACCGGGCTGATCCGGCACACCGCCAGGAGCACGCCCAGCACCAGCGCGCCGGTGAAGGCGAGTCCGGTCATCGCCAGGGTGAGCAGCAGGCCGTGGCCGAGCTGGCGCAGCACGGCGCCGTTCTGGTCGGGCACCGGCCTCAGCTCCCGTCGACCGAGCCGATGGCGGGCGGCGTCGGCGCGTCGCCGGACAGTTCGGTGCCGATCGTCGCCTTCCACAGCTTGGCCCAGTCGCCGTTGGACTCGATCAGCTTCAGCCAGTCGTTGACGAAGGTCTTCATCTCGGGCGCGGCCAGCGGCAGTCCGATGCCGTAGGGCTCGGTGGTGAACGGCTGGCCGACCACCTTGACCTTCTTGTCCCGGGCCGCGTCGCCGAGCAGCAGCGCCTGGTCGAGTACGTAGGCGTCGGCGCGGCCCTGCTCGACGGCCTGCTGGCACTCGGCGTTGGTCTGGAAGAGGACCACCTTGGCGTTCGGCGCGAACTGCTTGATGTCGTTCGCGGCGGTCGAGTTGGACTCGGTGCACACCGACTTGCCGTTCAGGTCGGCCACCTTGGTGATCGACTGCTCCGAGGCCCGGACCAGGATGGCATCGCCCGAGGAGTAGTAGGGGCCGGCGAAGGCGATCTTCTTCGCCCGGGCCGGGGTGATGGTGTAGGTGGCCAGGACCGCGTCGACCGTGCCGTTCTGCAGCAGCGCCTCGCGGGTGCTGACGTCCACCTGGACCCGGTTCACGCTGGGACGGCCGATGATGTACTTGGCCAGCATGTCGGTGAGTCCGGCGTCGAAGCCGGTCACCTTGCCGGTGACCGGGTCCTTGAGCGAGAACAGCGCCGCGGCGTCGGTGCCGCCGACGTTCATCGTGCCGCTGCTCTTGATCTTGGCCATCAGGCTCCCGGCGGGGATCGCCGAGTCCGGTGCCACCGGTGCGCCGTCCACCACCTGCTGGAAGGCGTCACCGGAGCCGGAGGATCCGGCCGCCGGCGGCAGCTTGTCCGAGGACCCGCAGGCGGTCAGGCCGGCGGCCGTCGCCATCGCCAGCAGCGCGGCCGGCAGGGCGCGCCGGCGCTTGGTCGAACTGGTGGTCATCCGAGGATCTCCTTGCGCGAGAGCTGGACCGGGTCGCCTACCTACCCACAACCGACCTAGGTCAAAGGAAATATGAAAGACCGTTACGAACCCGCCTTCGGCACGTGCTGGGACCTTAGGGGTGCCCGTCCGGCGGGCTTCCGGTACGGGAGGAGACCGCGACGGTGCGCACCTGCCCGTCCGGGCTCAGCTCGACGATCGGGATCGCCTTGTTCATCGGATTGCCGTGGGAGTCCAGCGAGATCAGGCCGCTGGCCCCGGAGACCGCCTTCGCTCCGTACAGCAGGGTCAGCATCTGCACCACGTCCTGTCCCGTGACCCGGTCCGCCCCGCCGGTGGCCGCGGCCCTGATCGCGGACACCGCGGTCAGCACCGCGTCATGGCCCATGATGGCCTGGCCGTCGGCCAGTGTCTCGTGCGGGAAGGCGCTCGGGAACTCACCGCCGGCCTCGAAGGCCGCCGTCGCGGTCCGGGCGTAGGACTGCGGCCGCAGCTGCCAGGCGTCCGGGTGCGCGAGTCCGGTGTAGAGCAGTTTGATCTTGCCCAGCCGCAGCGCGTTCTTGACCTCCCCGACGCCCGCGGACTGCTCCACCTGTGAGGCGTCGTCCCCCGAGATGACGGTCAACTCCTTGTTCACACACTGGCGTTGGGAGAGCGGCGCGAGGAACCGCGGCAGGTCGATCCCGCGGCCGGCGAAGTAGACCACGTCGGGGTCGGACAGGCAGACGTTGGCCATCTGCTGGGTGAAGTAGGTGGAGACGTCCGACTTGGAGGAGTCGTACTCCATCGGCTGCGGGACGAGCTGCTCCGCCGGATAGCTCTTGCGGAACTGGTCCGCGAGGGTGCGGCTGTACAGGTCGTCGGCCTTGCGGTCCCGCACCAGCAGCACCTTGGCGCCCGGATGGTCCTGGGCCAGGTACTTCGCGGCGGCGGCCGCCTCGTCGGAGTTGGGCGGCGACACCCGCACCAGGCCCTGGATGTCGGCGAGGTCGTCGGCGGAGATCACCGAACCGAAGGCGGCGATGTCCTCGTGGGTGAACCGCAGGATGGCGGCGCGGGTGGAATCGGTGCTGGTGCCAAGCCCGGCGACCGCGACGATGTGGTCAAGGTCGCGGTGGGCCTCGATCTGCCCGATGGTGTAGTCGCGCTGCTCGTCGCTGCCCCCGCTGTCCGCGAGCAGCAGCCGGATCTGCGGCGAGTCACCGTAGGAGTGGCTGTGGTTGGCCACCCACTGGGCGGTGTAGGCGCCCTCGATCTCGTGCCGGATGGAGTCGGCGGTGGAGGAACCGCCGCGGCCGGCGACCATCGGCAGCAGGTAGACCACACCCACCCAGGGCGCGCCGCCCGGTTTCGCCGCGGCGGCGGCCACCTTGCTGTTCTCGTCGCGGACCAGCCCGAAGACCGTCGCCAGATCGTCGGTGAAGGGGTAGCTCCCGTCGGTGAGCCCGACGCATGCCTTGTCCGCGCCGACCCGGGCCACGCCGTCGGCGCAGCGGGTGCCCGCCGGGCGCAGGACGAGGTAGAGGCCGCCGGCGGCCAGTGCCAGTACGGCCGCCAGGGCGGTGATCCCGAGCCACCCCCGCCACCAGCGGCGGGGCGGGTCCCAGGGTTCCGGGTCGGATGTCTCGTGCGGGGAGAGCGGCGTCATCGCGGGCGGCCTCCTGGACTTAACCGGTGTGGGCCTCGTAGCGGGCGGCCTCGGAGCGCAGCACGGCGCTGTTCGCGTCGTCGGTGTGCCAGGCCAGGTCCCGGAAGGAGGCGCTGATGGTGAAGTTGAGCTCCGGCCGCGCGTTCGGCAGCCGGTTGCGCGGATCGACGGCCAGCCACAGCGAGGTCACCAGCAGTGCCAGCGCCCGGTGGTGCCGGAAGGCGTCGGGGGCGAGTTCACGGGCGAGCAGGTCCGCCCGGTGGGAGGCGGAGACCGAGACGTCCACCGGCTCGCGCATCGGTGCCGCGGTGATCGCGTACAGCTCGTACAGCCAGGCCTCGGTCGGCAGGGTGTGCAGGCTGGACTCGAGGCGGGCGACCACCTCCTCGACCTGTCCGAGCGAGAGCCGGTGGTAGTAGGCGTTCGGCAGGTGGCCCTTGCGGTCGGCGTGCCAGGCGTGCAGCCGCTGGTGCGCGGTGTCCCAGTCCGGGTACGGGCCGCCGGCCGGGCGGTCGGCCAGTTCCCGGAGCAGCAGCAGCCACAGCCAGGGCTGTAGGACGAGGGAGTCGGGCAGCGGGTTCGGATGTGCGGCCTGGCCGGTGGTGGGCAGGTAGTGCGAGCCCCGGCCGCCGCGGGTGCCCGCGTCCTCGGCCAGCTGCGGGACCAGCCACAGGCGCTGCGCGGTCTCCTCCAGCAGCGTCTCCCGGATGCGCGGGGAGAAGTCCGCCAGCAGCGGGGAGTTGACGGCCGACTCCATGTCCCGGGAGGCGGCGCAGGTGACCAGGCCGGCCAGTTGGTCGGCCTCCATGTCCTGCAGCAGGTAGCGCAGTGCCTCCTGCCGCAGCGTCGGGCGCGGCGTCCCGGGGCCGGTGTCGGCGGCGCCGTTCGCCACCGGGCCGGAGTCGAGGATCCCCCGCAGCCGGACGTCGGCGTCCGGGCGGTCGATCATCCGGGCCGCGGCCTGCTGCATCCGCAGCACGCTCCACGGGTGCCCGTAGGTCAGCCGGTGCACCAGCGGGGTCGCCTCCGGCAGCCGCGGCGCGATCGCCTCGGCCAGCCGGGACACCTGACCAGCCGTCAGATCGGAGAGCCGGACCGCGTACCACCACCAGGAGGAGTCCGCCGGGGACTGCGGGATGCCGGACCGCCAGTCCTCGTACGAGGCCTGGTGGGGGTCGCGGATGCGCAGGCCGGCCGGCCCCGGGTCGAACGGGCCGGGCACCGCCCGCGCACTGGAGGCGCTGGCCACCGTGAGCAGCGGGTCGCAGCCGCCGCCCTCCTTGCGGGCCAGGGACTCCCGCACCTCCAGCAGCAGCGCGAGGAACCGGCTTCCGCCGCCCTGGTCGATGTTGTCCAGCACCACCAGGCAGTTGCGGTCCGGGGCCGCCCCCAGCCGCCGGTGGTACGCGGCCCGCAGATCGGCGAGGAACGCCTCGCACAGCAGACGGTCCACCCCGTCCTGGTCGGCCGGATCCTCGCTGCGGCTGCGCTCGTTGAGCGCGACCAGGGCGTCAAGTGGCGCCTGGGCGCCGCCCGTGCCGTACCACTCGAGGCCGGAGCGCGAGGCCGCGTTCAGCAACCTCGGGCCCAGGCCGCGCAGGAGCAGCGCGGCCAGCAGCCCGGCCCCGGGCAGCGGGATGATGCCCAGGTCGTTGAGCAGCCCGACGCCCTCGGAGAGCGCGTCGGGGATCAGTCCGGCGCTGCGCTGCCTCGCCTCGCGCATCCGCTTGTCGAGCTGCCGCCTGGCGCGGTCAGGGCTGTTGACGTCCAGCAGCAGGTCGGGGTCGACGGCCACCAGGCCGTGGATCAGCCGCGGGAAGTGCAACCCCCGGGAGGTCAGCGAGAGCCGGAAGGCGAGCCGGGCCGCGACCTCGTGCGGGCGCAGCGTCCCGGCGGCGAAGTCGTGTCCGGCCTGGGGTGAGGTGGAGGCGCGGCGCGACAGGTGGCGCAGCACCGTGGTCTTGCCGCTGCCGTGCCGGCCCAGCAGTACGATGACCGGCAGGTTGCGGTCCGGGCGTCGGCCGGCCGGACCGGCGGCGCGCACCCAGCAGTCGCGCACCAGGTCCTCGACGGCCTGGACGCCCAGTGGGCGCAGCGGTCTGTCGGGCACGCTCCTGACCCCCGTTCAGCCTCGCCTGCGTGCTCATGGCACGCGGTCGCGGGCACTCATGGTGCCACGAAGTGTTCGGCTGCGTATTCGAGTTGTGCAGGATCGGTGCGCCCCGGAAGGTTCCGGTTCGGTTACGGCGGAAGGTGCCCGCCGGGCGCGGCGAGCCGGGCCCGGCGGGTGTTCCGGTCGGCGGAAGGTGGCGGTGGGGGCGGCGGCCAGGAGGAGGCGGCGATCAGGGGGCGGCGGTGAGGGCCCGGTACACCGCGAGGGTACGGGTCGCCACCTCGTGCCAGGAGAACTCGCGCAGCGCCCGTTCGCGGCCGGCCCGGCCCAGCTTCCGGGCCAGTTCCGGATCCTCGATCAGCCGGTTGACCGAGTCGGCCAGATCCCGGGCCAGCCGGTCGGGATCGGCGGGCTCTCCGGTGCCGTCGGGTCGCGGTTCGTAGTCGACCAGCAGCCCGGTGCGGCCGCCTTCGACCACCTCGGGGATGCCTCCCACCGCCGTGGCGACCACGGCCGTCTCGCAGGCCATCGCCTCCAGGTTCACGATGCCCATCGGCTCGTACAGCGAAGGGCAGACGAACACCGTGGCACGGGTGAGCAGTTGGCGCACGCTCGGGCCGTCCAGCATCTCGTCGATCCGGAAGACTCCCTGGCGCACCCGGGTCAGCTCCTCCACCAGGCCGGCCACCTCCGCCGCGATCTCCGGGGTGTCCGGCTGCCCGCAGCAGAGCACCAGTTGGGCCTCCGGGGGCAGCCGGAACGCTGCTCGCAGCAGGTGCGGCAGGCCCTTCTGCCTGGTCACCCGGCCGACGAAGACCACGATCGGGCGGTCGGGGTCGATACCGAAGCGGGTCAACGCCGCGGTACCGAGGTCGGGCCGGTAGACCTCCCCGTCGATCCCGTTGTGGATCACGTGCACCCGCTCCGGCGGTATCCCGGGGTACACCGCGAGGATGTCGTCGCGCATGGCGGCCGAGACCGCGATCAGCGCGTCGGCCTCGGCCGCCGAGGCCCGTTCCATCCAGCTGGACAACGAGTAGCCGCCGCCCAATTGCTCGGCCTTCCAGGGCCGCAGCGGCTCCAGGCTGTGCATGGTCATCACATGGGGTATGCCGTGCAGCCGCCCGGCCACCTGCCCGGCCGCGTTGGCGTACCAGGTGTGGCTGTGCACCACGTCGGCTCCGGCGCAGTCGGCGGCGATCCGCAGGCCGGCGCCGAGGAACCGCAGTGCGGCGTTGGCCTCGTGCAGTTCACCGGGCAGCGGATAGGCCCTGGTGCCGGGCTCCGTCCGTTCGACCCCGAAGCACCGCACCCGCACCTCGGCCCGCCGGCGGAGTGCCCGGGTCAGCTCGGCCGCGTGGACCCCGGCACCTCCGTACACCTCGGGCGGGTACTCCCTGGTGAGCAGGTCGACACGCATCACGTTTCCTCTCTCGGCTGTTCGGGCGCGGGTGCGCCGGCCCTGGCGGTTCCGGGCTCGGGCCAGGCCGGTCAGCGGCGCTTCGGGCGCGGGCGGGCCGGCCCCGGACGGACCCGGGCTGTCAGCAGCACGACCCGCCGCCGATGTCGGTGCTCGGAGTGGGGCCCGGGGTACCGGTGGCGGCGGGGGCCGCGGGTTCGACGGGCAGATCTGCGGCGGTCGCGGCATTCGGCACGAGGCCCAGCAGCAGGCCTAACCCGAGCAGCACGCCGGCTCCGGCCGCCGCCACGGTTGCAACGCACTTGGACATAGGTCGGGCCTTCCGTCGGTGCGACTATTTACAGCGAGAGTCAATGCTTTTTGACAACGCCTGTCAATCACAGTTTCACCACACTTCGGCCCGGCGTGGCAGATCAGCAGGTCGGCGATGCAGACATGCATGTACATCGTTAAGTTCGGGCAACAATCAGGGGGTGGACCACTTGGCTATGAGTGGTCACATCCTGTAAACCTGTAGTCAAATGGACACCCGGCTAGCGCCGACGCCCCACCGCCCGACCGGAGAGTCATGGAACAGCCGCAGAACGGAATCGGACAGCGCCTCCGCGAGCTGCGCCAGAAGCGCGGCCTGAATCAGCAGGACCTCGCATCCGCCGACATCTCGGTGAGCTATGTCTCGCTGATCGAGACCGGCAAGCGAGTGCCATCCGAGGCCGTGTTGCGGGCCCTCGCCGAGCGGGTCGGCTGCTCGGTGGAGTACCTGCAGACCGGTCGCGACGACGCACACGTCAAGGATCTCGAACTCAAGATCGCTTTCGGCGACATGGCGATGCGCAACGGCGCCAACGGCGAGGCGCTCCAGTCCTACAGCGAAGCACTCGCCTCGGCCCCCTTCCTCAGCGAGGGGATGATCCGGCGGGCCCGGATCGGCCAGGCCCTGGCGTTCGAGAAGCTGGGCCGCCTGGAGGCCGCCATCCAGCTGTTGACCCAGCTCTACCGGGACCCGGGCACGGTGCCGGGCTCCGCGGAGTGGGCGCAGCTGGCGATCGCGCTCTGCCGCTGCTACCGGGACGCCGGTGACTACACGCTGAGCGTGGAGATCGGTGAGCAGGCCATGCGCACCCTGGACGGGCTCGGCCTCGACCTCACCGACGACCACGTCCAGCTAGGCTCGACCCTGATCGGCTGCTACCAGGCCAGGGGCGACCTCACCCAGGCCCGGCTGGTGGCGGACCGGTTGATCAACGTGGCGGACGAAGCGGGTTCCCGGGTCGCCCGGGGCGCGGTGTACTGGAACGCGGCACTGGTCGCCTCCTCCCAGGGCCGCACCGCCGAGGCACTCGCGCTGACCGAGCGCGCCCTGCTGCTGATGGCGGAGACCGACAACCTCCGGCACCAGGCACTCCTCAAGATCGTCTACGCGAACCTGCTGATGGGGACCGAGGCGCCCGACGCGGTCCGGATCAAGACCCTGCTCGACGACGCCCACCCCGCCGTCCTCGAGGTCGGCACGGCCGCCGAGCAGGCCTGGACCGAGGCCAGTCTGGCCCGGTTCGCCCTGCTGGTGGACGAGCCCGCCGAGGCCATCGGCCATGCCAGCCGCGCACTCGGACTGGTGCGCAACGGCGACCCCGCGGAGTCCGCCAGGATCCGTACCCTGCTCGCCCAGGCCCAGCTGGAGGCCGGCGACCCGGAGGCCGCGATGACCACGCTCCGGGCCGTGATCCGCCAGCTCGGCACCGCCACCGTCACCCGGCACACCGCCGCGGTGTGGCGCCACGTCGCCGACCTGTGGAAGGAGCTCGGCCGGGAGACCGAGGCCATGGAGGCCTACGGCAGGGCGCTCGCCGACCTCGGACTACCCGCACTTCCGACGGTGAAGGCGCCGATCACCTCCAGCCTCGGCTGAGGCCGCGCACCGTCAACCGCGTCTTCCAAAGGGGAGCCCTCCCGTCCGAAGCCGCCCGGTCCCGGCCCATCCCGGTCCCGTCCCGGGCCGGGCGGCCTCGGCCGGTCGTGGTGGGGGCCGGGCCGCGCCGCCGGACGTGGCGCGGCGGCGCCGGGCCCGGCGGTCATCGGCCGTCCGCCGCCGCGATCACCCGCTGCACCTGGTTCAGCAGGCGCCGCAGTCCTCGCCGGTCGGCTGCCTCCGCGTTGAGGCGCAGCACCGGCTCGGTGTTGGAGGGACGGAGGTTGAACCAGGCACCGCCGCCGAAGTCGGCGGTGAGCCCGTCCAGATGGTCGAGGTGGACGGCCGCGTCGCCCAGTGAGTGCTCCACCGCTTCGAGCACCCGGGCCGGGTCGGTGACGGTCAGGTTGACCTCGCCGGAGGCCGGGTAGCGGCTGTAGTCGGCCACCAGCCTGGAGAGCGGCCTGCTGGAGCGGGACAGCTCTGCCAGCAGGTGCATGGCCGCGAGCATGCCGGTGTCGGCGAACCAGAAGTCCCGGAAGTAGTAGTGCCCGGAGTGCTCACCGCCGAAGACGGCCGAGTACTCGGCCATCAGCGCCTTCACGAAGGAGTGGCCGACCCGGGAGCGGACCGGCACACCGCCGGCCTCCCGGATCACCTCGATCGCCGACCGGGAGGTGATCAGGTTGTGCACCACGGCCGCCCCCGGCTCGACCGCCAGCAGCCGGTCCGCCACCAGCGCGATCAACGAGGAGGCGGGGACGGCCTCGCCCCGCTCGTCCACCGCGAAGCAGCGGTCGGCGTCGCCGTCGAAGGCCAGTCCCAGGTCCGCGGCCTCCCGGACCACCCGCTCCTTGAGATCCGCGACATTGGCCGGCTTCATCGGGTCGGCCTCGTGGTTGGGGAAGGTGCCGTCCAGCTCGAAGTACATCGGCACCAGCTCCAGTTGGGGCTGGTTCAGCACCAGGGGCACGGTCAATCCGGCCATGCCGTTCCCGGCGTCCACCACCACCTTGAGCGGACGCAGTCCGGAGAGGTCGACCAGTGAGTGCAGATGGGCGGCGTAGTCGTCCAGCAGCGCCGCGCTCCGGCAGCGGCCGCGGCGTTGGGCCTCGTCCGGGCCGCCGTCCGTCAGCCGCTCCCGGATCCGCTCCAGACCACTGCCCTCGCCGACCGGCACCGCGCCCGCCCGGCAGAGCTTGATGCCGTTGTAGGCGGCGGGGTTGTGGCTGGCGGTGATCATCGCACCGGGCAGCCCCAGCCGGCCGGAGCAGAAGTACAGGTAGTCGGTGGAACCGAGTCCGGCGTCCACCGCATCGACGCCCTGGGACATGACCCCGCGGATGAAGGCCTCGGCCAGGGCGGGTGAACTGTCGCGCATGTCACGGGCGACCACGACCGCGGGCGCCCCCGTCAGCTCGGCGAAGGCCGCGCCGACCCGGTGGGCCACCGACTCGTCCAGTTCCTCGGGCACCAGGCCCCTGATGTCGTACGCCTTGACGATCGAGGCTGCCCTCGCGGGGGCCGGGCTCGGATACGCGTGCTTGGTGGCCATCGGATCTCCTTCGTGGTGGTCGGTGCGGTGGATCACCGCGGGGTGGTGTCGGGATCGGGGGCCAGCCAGATCGTGGCGAGCGGGGGGAGGGTGAGTTCGGCGCTCTGCGCCCAGCCCCGCCAGGGCCGGGCGCAGCTCCGGACCGGGCCGGGATCGGCCGCGCCGCTGCCCCCGTAGCGGGCGGCGTCGGTGTCCAGCACCGGCTGCCAGGCGCCCGGGAGCGGCAGCCCGGTGCGGTAGCCGCGGCGCACCACGGGAGAGAAGTTGCTGAGGCAGACCAGCGGCCGGCCCGCACGGTCGTGGCGGACGAAGGACAGCACGTTCTCGTCGCCGGCCTCGGCGTCGATCCACTGGAAGCCGGCCGGGTCGCTGTCCTGCTCCCAGAGGGCGGGCGTCTCGCGGTAGATCCGGTTGAGCTCACCCACCAGCCGCTGGACGCCCAGGTGCTCCCCGGCGGCCGGCCACTGCTCCTCCAGCACCCACCACTGCGGTCCGCTGTCGTGGTCCCACTCCGCGCCCTGGGCGAACTCCTGTCCCATGAACAGGAGTTGCTTGCCCGGGTGGGCCCACATGTAGCCCAGGTAGGCACGCACGGTGGCACGCTGGCGCCACCAGTCCCCCGGCATCCTGGCGACCAGCGAGCCCTTGCCGTGCACCACCTCGTCGTGCGAGATCGGCAGGAGGTAGTTCTCCGAGTGGGCGTACACCATCGAGAAGGTCATCTCGTTGTGGTGGTACTTGCGGTGCACCGGGTCGCGCCCCACATAGCTGAGCGAGTCGTGCATCCAGCCCATGTTCCACTTCAGCCCGAAGCCCAGGCCCCCGCTGTCGGTGGGCCGGGTGACGCCGTCCCAGGCGGTGGACTCCTCGGCGATGGTGACCACGCCCGGGCAGCGGCGGTAGACGGTCGCGTTCAGCTCCTGCAGGAACCGCACCGCCTCCAGGTTCTCCCTCCCTCCGTGCCGGTTCGGGGTCCAGGCCCCCTCCGCCCGGGAGTAGTCGAGGTAGAGCATCGAGGCGACCGCGTCCACCCGCAGGCCGTCGACGTGGAACTCCTCGCACCAGTACACGGCGTTGGCGACCAGGAAGTTGCGCACCTCGGTGCGGCCGTAGTCGAACTCCAGGGTGCCCCAGTCGGGGTGCTCGGCGCGCAGCGGGTCGGCGGGCTCGTACAGCGGCTCGCCGTCGAAGCGGGCGAGCGCGAAGTCGTCCTTGGGGAAGTGCGCGGGCACCCAGTCGACGATCACGCCGATGCCGTGCCGGTGCAGGGTGTCGATCAGGTACCTGAAGTCGTCCGGGCTGCCGAGCCGGGCGGTGGGGGCGTAGAAGCCGGAGACCTGGTAGCCCCAGGAACCGCCGAAGGGGTGCTCCATCACCGGCATGAACTCCACGTGCGTGAAGTTCAGTCCGGCGAGGTACGCGGGAAGCTCGTCAGCCAGCTGACGATACGTCAAGCCAAACCGCCAGGAAGGAAGGTGCACCTCGTAGACGGACATCGGGGCGGCGTGCGGCGTGTCGGTCGCACGGCGGGCCAGCCAGTCGGCGTCCTGCCACCGGTAGCTGGAGGTGTGCACGACCGAAGCGGTGCCGGGCGGGCACTCGGTGGCCCGCGCCAGCGGGTCGGCCTTCTCCAGCACCCGGCCGCCTTGGGTGTGGATCTCGTACTTGTACCGGGCGCCGTCGGCCACGTCCGGGACGAACAGCTCCCAGACGCCGGAGGAGCCGAGCGAGCGCATCGGATGGCCGCTGCTGTTCCAGTGGTTGAAGTCGCCGGACAGCCGGACCCCGACGGCGTTCGGTGCCCACACCGCGAAGGCGGTGCCGCGGACGCCGTCCACCTCCCGGACGTGCGAGCCGAGCGCCCGCCAGAGCTGCTCGTGCCGGCCCTCGGAGATCAGGTGCAGATCGAGCTCGCCGAGGGTGGGCCCGGTCCGGTATCCGTCGTGCTGGCGGTGCTCGGCGTCCCGGTAGCCGACCAGCAGGGTGTAGGCGGGGATCTCCCGTTCCGTCGGCAGGCCGCCGGCCGGCCCGGTGGCGGGCAGCAGGCCGGTGAACAGACCGTCCCCGTCCGGCACCAGCCGGTAGGAGGCCTCGCCGACCTCCAGCGCCACCCGTTCGGCGAACGGGCGCAGCACCCGGATCGCGATCCCCTCGGCGGTGACGTGCGCGCCGAGCACGCTGTGCGGGTCGTGGTACCGCCCGGCGAGCAGGCGTCGGCGCTCCTCGGGGGAGGGTGGCGCCGCGGGGAGCTGCGGCAACGGCGGAGCGAGGCTTCCGCCGGTCGCGGCGTGGACGGTCGGCGAGGTCACGGAAGGCGGTCCTTTCGGGGACGTGAGGGGAGCTTGAGGGGGGACATGAGCGGGCGGGGACTTGAGCAGGCGTGCCCGGGCCCCGAACTGTCGACCGGCAGCGGCGCACGGGGGCAGCACGCGGCCGATCAAGGCAGGTCATGGCGGTCCGGGCAGGACGGGGCGGATCCAGGCAGGCGGCTTGACCGACTCATCGGCCGGAGACAAGCCGCTGCAAAGCCGCGAGCGGAATCGGGAGCCAGTCCGGGCGGTGCCGGGCCTCGTAGACGGCCTCGTAGACCGCCTTCTCCGCCTCGAAGGCGTGCAGCACCACCGGGTGGCAGTGCGGGTCCGCTCCTCCGGCGGCGGTGTAACCGGCCGTGAAGGCACGGCGGTTGCGGACCGCCCAGGCCTGGGCCCGGCGCGCCCGCCGGCGCCGCTCCGGGGCGGCGCTCGGCTCCTGGGGCAGCTCGCCGCCCGGCGGGCGGGCGGCGAATGCCTGCCGGGCCGCGTAGTCGAACGACCGGAGCATGCCCGCGACATCACGCAGCGCCGGCTGCGGAAGGCCGCGTTCGGCGACCGGGCGCAGCGGTTCGCCCTCGAAGTCGATGACCTTCCAGCCCTCGGCGGTCCGCAGCACCTGGCCCAGGTGCAGATCGCCGTGCAGACGCTGGGCCGTGAGGTTGCCGCGCAGGGCGACCTTCTCGTAGTCCTCGTACAGCCCGGCTATCCGGCCCGCGTAGGCCTCCAGTCGGGGTACCTCCCGGACGGCCGACCGCAGGCTGCGGGCGAGTTCCGCGGTCTGCCGCAGCACCTCGCCCGGTTCGAGCCGGACGGTCGGGAAGGCCTCGGCGAGGGCGGAGTGCAGCTCCGCGACGGCGGCACCCAGTGCCCGGGCCTCCACGTGGAAGCCGTCGACCGCTGGGGCCGCCGGATGGCGTGCCTCCAGGAAGTCCCCGGCCTGCCGGACCGCCAGTTCCCAGCCCGTGCCTTCGGCGGCCAGGAATTCGGTGAGCACGCCGAGCACGCTCTCCGCTCCCCCGCTTCCGTCCGCTCCGCCCCCACCGGGGCCGTCCGCCAGGCGCAGCCAGCCGACCAGCCGGGGCGTGCGGGTGGACCGGACCTCGGTGAGCGCCCTCAGCACAGCCACCTCCGGGTGCGGGCCGTCCTCCGGCCGGCGCAGTAGTTTGAGTAGCAGCCGGTCGCCGTAGACGACACTGGTGTTGCTCTGCTCCACGCGCAGTTGACGCGCCGCCAGATCAGCTCGCACTGGGGTGTCCAGGCAGCGGACGAGCTGGAGCGGTGAACTCGCCTCGTGGGCAGCCGAGTCCAGCAGCCTGCTCATTGACTCCGGGTCCTCGGTGGCTTCGTACAGCCACCAACCGTCCCACTCGCCGCCTACGGCCTGGCCGATCGCGGCGGCGGCGAGCCGGGCGGGCAGCTCCCGTCGCAGGCCCAGCAGCAGCTGGTAGCGGCGGGCTGCCGAGGAGGTGTGCCGGACGACGACGACCGCGTGCAGCAGGACGGCCCCTCCGCCCGGCAGGACGGCGGTGCTGACCGGCCGGATGTCCTGCAGGCAGCCGCTCTCCTGGCTGAACCAGCGCCTGGTCACCAGCCATGGGCGGAGCGCGGGCAGCAGCGGTCCCAGCAGCCGGTCGCCCTCCGCTGCCGTGGTGTGGCCGCGGGTGGTCCGGTCTTCGCGCGTAGCCGCTCCGGCCATCTCAGCGGTCCTGATCCACGGTCACGATGTGCGCGGGACTGACGGACGGGTCCAGCCGGACGTAGTTCTCCTGGCCCCAGGTGTAGGTGGCGCCGGTGAGTTCGTCGTGCACCGTCAGCGGCCGGCCGGCCGCCAGCGTCTCGGCGTCCAGTGTCACGGTGGCCTGCTGGACCTGGTGCGGGTCGAGGTTGACCACCACGATCACCAGGTCATCGCCGAAGCGCTTGCGGTAGGCGAGGATGCGGTCGTTGTCCGTCTCGAGGAAGGTGATGTTCCGTAGTTGCTGGAGGGCGGGGTGGCGGCGGCGGAGCCGGTTGAGGGTGGTGATCAGGGGGGTGAGGGTGTCGGGGCCGCTCCAGTCGCGGGGCCGCAGTTCGTACTTCTCGGAGTGCAGGTACTCCTCGGAGCCGGGGTGGGCGGGCTGGTTCTCGCAGAGTTCGTAGCCGGCGTAGATGCCCCAGGTGGGGGCGAGGGTGGCGGCGAGGGCGGCGCGGACGGCGAAGGCGGCGCGGCCGCCGGTCTGCAGGTACTCGGGCAGGATGTCGGGGGT
>NZ_JBSFJU010000035.1:0-38132 GCF_053598215.1 Kitasatospora sp. NPDC001175
GGAAACTGGTAACCTCCACTTCTGGCTGCCCGTGGGCCTTCAGGGCCTGCTTGAGCCGGATGCCCGGAAAGCGGGCAAGTCCGGTTCTGAGGGGGGTGCGGCGCAGCAATGCGCCGCACCTACCCGACAGATCGAGGTGGCGTTCCTGGCGATCCGCCACACCCTGCTCAAGGGGCGCGTGCTGCGCTCAGGCGACCCGCAGGGCCTGCGTCAGGAGATGTGGGAACTGCTGACGGTCCACCAGCTCCTGCGGATGGCGATGCTGGACGCCACTGACGCCGTGCCCGGATGCGACGCGGACCGGGCGTGCTTCACCGCGGCCCTGGCCGCCGCGCGCGACAGCGTCACCCGTGCCGCCGCCATCGTGCCCGACGCCGGGAGCGAGCTGGGAGGACCGATCACCGATGCGGTCACCGGTGCCCTGCTGCCACCGCGGCGGGCGCGGATCAGCGCACGCACCGTCAAAGGCGTCTCCGCCCGCTACGGACACCGCCCGCCCGACGAGGACCGGCCTGCCGTCAGCACCCCGGTCACCTCCATCGACATCACCGTCCACGCACCCGCGGATGATGCCCTCACCCCCGTCCCGGCGCCGGCTCCTCCCGGCCAACCCGGTTGGATCCCGGCCCCGCGACAGGCCACGCCCGCCACCGATACCGGCGAGCACCCGCCCGTGACGGCCGAGACGCTGCTGCCGCCCGCAGCCCCGATGCACACCAGCAGGCTCGAAGACGTGCTCGCCGCGATGGGCAGCGCCCCGGAGCGCGAGTGGCGCGCAATCGAACTGGCCACCCTGCTACGGCTGGACCGCAGCGACCTGACTGGCGAGCTGATCCGATGGGCCAAGCTCAAGATCCTCATCAAGACCGGGCCAGCCACCTTCAAGATCCCGGACGGACCGCCGCGACCCTCCAAGGTCGCCGTCCGCCATGAAGACGTCCTCGCGGTCATGGCCACCGATCCTCACCGCCCCTGGCACGCCCGCGAGATCACCACCGCGCTGAACACCGTCAAACAGAGCACCCTCGCACTCCACCTCAGCGCCTGGGCACGCAAGAACCTGCTGGTCAAGACCGCGCCCGCGACCTACCGACTCCCCGAGCAGCCAGTGACAGCCGCCCCCGCAAAGCCGCTCGCCGCCACGAACACGCCGACCACCAGGGCTGCTTGACAAACCAGCCTGAATCATAACTTTCTGGCATTGGCCACCGCCGCGGGTCGGAGCCTGCCCGCGCGGCGGCGTCCGGAACCAGGCCCTCGTTGCTCCTCGGCCCGCGGAATCGCGCCGAGGCTTCGGGGAGAATCCAAACCAGGACGCGGACGAATTGAACCATTCGGGTTATTCCACCAGTATTTGCCCACGCGTTCGGAGCAGGGCCGCCAGCATCGTCCATATGACCGTCGAACGGCGAGGGCTACGTGAGTCCGCGCCGGGGGTGAGCCGGCGACCGCGCCGCGTAGGCTCGGGCTCCGGGGCGCGGAGCGAACGCCGGGAGCCGAGAGGACGACGATGGAGAGTCAGGACTGGGACCAGCGCTACGACTCGGCCGAGCTGGTGTGGGGCAGCGAGCCCAACCGCTGGGTGCGGAAGGAGTGCCAGGGCCTGCCGCCCGGTCGGGCGCTCGACCTGGCAGCGGGCGAGGGGCGCAACACCCTCTGGTTGGCCGCCCTGGGCTGGCGGGTCACCGCGGTCGACTTCTCCCCGGTCGCGCTGGAGCGCGGCCGCCGACTCGCCGAACGACTTCCGCCCGCAGTCGCGGCGCGGGTGACCTTTGCCGAGGTGGACGTCCGCGACTACCTGCCCGAGCCCGGCGGCCACGACCTCGTCCTCATCGCCTATCTGCATCTGTTCGCCGAGCAGCGCCGCACCGTGCTGCGACGGGCCGCCGAGGCCCTGGCGCCCGGCGGCACGCTGCTGGTCGTCGGCCACGACACCACCAACCTGACCGAGGGTTCCGGCGGCCCGGCGGACCTTGCCGTGCTCTTCACGCCGGATGACATCCTGGCCGATCTGGCAGACCGCCGGCTGCGGGTGGTCCGGGCCGAACGCGTCCGCCGGCCGGCCGGTGCTGCGCACGGCGCGACCGCCGAGGCGATCGACGCCCTGGTGCGCCTCGAACGCCCGCGCGGCTGGTCCGGGCCGTGACGCCCAACCGCAGGAGCCGTGCCGCTGATCCGGGACCGAACCCTCAGACGCGACAGCCGCGCCGCACCCTCAAACGCGACAGCCGCCGCACCCGCATCAGGGGCGCGGCGCGGCCTTGCCGGCCTGAGCCGTCAACAGGTCAGTGCTGGACGGACGTTGCGAGCGAGAAGTCGGCGAAGTACGCGTGCTGGGTGGTCTTCGGACCCCAGCTGGTGTCGTGACCGCCGTAGAAGGTGGAGAAGAACACCCCACCGAACGGGATGGAGCCGATCCCGGTGGCCGCCTTGCGAGCCGCGAAGACCTGCTTGCCGTCGTACCAGACGGTGACGTCACCGGTGCTGCGGTTCACCGACTGCTCGATGCTGTGCCAGTTCCCGTCCGCGACCCATTTCCAGCTGCCGACCCCGAGGTCGACGCCGTACCCGGTGGGGCCGGAGTTGGTGGGGGTGTAGAGGTAGACCTCACCATTGTTCGGCGCGGAGGAGTTCATTCGCCACATGAACCGGGTGGACCAGCCGTTGCCGTGGTTGCCGCCGGACTCCTCGCCGATCGTGCCGCCGTACAGGCCCGGCAGCTTGCCCGCCTTGCCCCAGTCCTGTCCGGCCGGGAACCTGGCGTAGTACTTGAGGTCGAGGGTGGCCGACTCGGCCAGCTTGCCGAGGCCCAGCGCCTTGAGGTCGGTGTAGAACTGCCCGCCGCCCGGATTCGGGCAGTCGGTGCAGGAGCTGGCGGACGAGCCGGCACCGTACGTCACCTGGAGCGCGGAGCCGTCCCCCGGCGCGCCGGGGACGCTGACGCCGCGCAGCTGTGAGCCGCCCCAGGTGCCGGAGGAGGCGACACCCCACGCGGTGCGCCAGGAGGAACTGCCGTACCCGGTGAACTGCCCGCTCCAGGCGGAAGCCGCCGCCCGCGCCGTACCGCCGGCCGGCTCGGCCGCGCCTGCCGAACCGGCGGTCAGCAGCGTGGCGGTGAGTACGGCCGAGGCGGCCGCCGCCAACCGCCGGCGCGGTACGGAAATCCGATGCGACGTCATATCGATCTCTCTTCCGCCTGGAGGGCAAAACGATGGCTGTTCGTTAGTAAGGTTTCCTAACGGCTCCGCGCTGTCAAGACGCCGAAGGCAGCGTCCTGAAGGGCACCGACGGAGAACTGGAATCGGCCGGTACCGCCGTGGCCCCGAGCGGCCTCTACGACGAGCAACTCCGCGAGCAGACCGGGGGATTGAAGCTGACTCCGAAGCACTGGTCACGCCTTCAACGGATCTCCCCGGCCCCGTCCCGGGGACGGGCCGATGTTCAACGAACGTTTGCCCGGTGATGGCAGAGGCCCGGCACGTCCGGGTCACGATCGCCAGTGAAATGCCCTTGGAACTGGCGCTTCTGACCGGGTGACGGATACCCGGCGGTCCGTGGCGGTGCGGTTGTCGGCCGAACGGCAGCGCCCGGGGCTGTCGCGGAGGGACACTGGCCTCGGACTGTCCCCGTGAAGGGAGCACGGCACGCGATGACGAACCCAACACCGAACCCGGCCGCAGGCCGCCCCGCGAACCGGCCCGCCTCCGCCTGGCTGGCCGACGCCGTCCTGTACCAGATCTATCCGCAGACCTTCGCGGACTCCGACGGCGACGGCATCGGCGACCTCGCCGGGATCACCGAGCACCTCGGTTACCTGGCCTGGCTGGGAGTGGACACGGTGTGGCTCACGCCGTGTTTCACCTCGCCGTTCCGCGACGCCGGGTACGACGTCTCCGACTACTTCTCCGTCGCCCCGCGCTACGGCACCGAGGAGGACCTCGCCGCGCTGGTGGACGCGGCCGGCCGGCGCGGGATCAGGATCCTGCTCGACCTGGTGCCCGGTCACACCTCCGACCGGCACCCCTGGTTCCTGGCGTCCGCTGACGACCCCACCGACCAGCGCTACATCTGGGCCGACCGGCAGACCGGCAGGTTCGTCCCCTCCCCGGGCAAGCGGCCGGGCTTCTACCTGCCGAACTTCTTCGACTTCCAGCCCGCGCTCAACTACGGCTACGCGCGCGGCCACGGCGAGGAACCCTGGCGGCAGCCCGTCGACGCCGAAGGACCGCGGCAGAACCGGGCCGCGCTGCGCGAGATCATGGACCACTGGCTGCGGGCGGGCGTCGCCGGCTTCCGGGCGGACATGGCGTACTCCCTGGTCAAGGACGACCCGGACCGCGCCGAGACGGCGAAGCTCTGGCGTGAGCTGCGGGCCCGGCTGGAGCGGAGCCACCCGGGTGCGGTACTGATCTCGGAGTGGGGCCGGCCCGAACTCGCGCTGCCCGCCGGCTTCCACGCCGACTTCTTCCTGCATTTCGCGGGCCGGGCCGTCACCTCGCTCTGGGACAACGGAGAGGGGATGGCCTCGGCCTCGTGGGAGTCGGGACCCTGCTACTTCGACCCGCAGGGCCGGGGTTCGATGGCCGAGTTCGTCGCCGCCTGGCGCGCCACCGGTACGGCCGTGGAGCCGGGTTCCGGCGCACCCGGCGCCGGGCACGTCATCCTGCCCACCGCGAACCACGACTACAACCGCCTCGCCACCGGCTCCCGCACGCCCGAGCAACTCCGCGCGGCCTTCGCCTTCCTGCTCACCTGGCCGACCCTGCCCGCGATCTACTACGGCGACGAGATCGGCATGCGGTTCGTCCCCGGACTGCCGGACAAGGAGGGCAGTCTGCTCGAACCCACCAACAACCGTGCCGGGTCGCGCACTCCGATGCAGTGGGACGACACCGCCAACGCGGGGTTCTCCACGGCTCCCGCCGACCGGCTGTACCAGCCCCTCGACCCCGACCCCGGCAGGCCGAACGTCGCCGCCCAAGTCGCCGACCCCGACTCGGTGTTGCACCTGGTCCGGCGGATGATCGCGCTCCGCAGGTCCACCCCCGCGCTCGGCAGCCACGGCCACGCCGAGGTGCTGCACACCGGGTACCCCTTCGTCCACCTGCGGGGCGGCACGCACCTGGTGGTCGTCAACCCCCGCCGCGAGCCCGCCTACTTCGCGCACCCCGGGCTCGAGGGCGCCCGCGCTCTGGAGGTCAGGGGCGTCATCGCGACGGCTGACGGCGTCAGTGCCGAGGGCTTCGGCTACGGGATCTTCGAACTCTCCGGGCCCGCCGGACGGTAGCCGCGTCCCTGCGCGGATGTTCGGTGGATGGTGCCGGACACCGGGCCGAGGAGCCTTCTCGGCGGGCGCTTCGATGTCCGCGACTCCTCGGCCCGGTTCCTGCCGCCAGTTGAGTCGGCGTCAGATTGATCCTCGCCGTGTGTGGCTTTCCGCCGGGAAGCCGGATGAGAAGCCGCCGAGGAGTAGGGCCGTCGGCCGGATGCCGTCCTGGATGTAGCAGTACTGAATCGAATCCTGAAGAAACCCGCGCTGGTGCTGAACACTCCCTGGCGCCCATCCTTGCCGCATGATCGGAACGAACGCGGTCCTCGGCGTGACGGCAGTGGCTCTCGGCATGGTGCTCACCCCCGGGCCCAACATGATGTACCTGGTCTCACGGAGCATCACACAGGGGCGCCGCGCGGGAGCGGTCTCACTGGCGGGCGTCGCCGTCGGCTTCCTGGTCTACCTCGGCGCCGCGAACCTCGGCCTGTCGCTGGTCTTCCTGGCCGTCCCCGGGCTGTACCTCGCGGTGAAGGCCGCCGGCGCCGGGTACCTGGCCTGGCTGGCCTGGAAGGCGCTCAAGCCGGGCGGGCTGTCCGTCTTCACCCCGCAGGAACTGCCGCCGGACTCGCCCTGGCGCCTGTTCTCCATGGGCCTGCTCACGAACCTGCTGAACCCGAAGGTCGCCGTCATGTACCTCTCGCTGATCCCGCAGTTCGTCGACGTCAAGGCGGGGCACGTGATGTTGCAGGGGTTCGCGCTGGGCGGCGTCCAGATAGCCGTCAGCCTGGTCGTGAACCTGGCCGTCGTCCTCGCGGCGGGCGCCATCGCGGTCTTCCTCGGGCGCCGCCCCGCCTGGCTGCGGGCCCAGCGCTACCTGATGGGAACCGTCCTGGGGGCACTGGCCGTCAAGCTGGCCACCGACAGCGCGCCTGCCGCCGCGGCCTGACCCGCCGGGGCGCGTGACCACAGCGCGCCGCGAACGCTGCCACCGCGCCGCCGCCCGAGGGCCCGTACCGGCCGCCGCTTCGGCGGCGATGCCACCTCCGCGTGACCGTGCCGAGCTGACGGCCCGTACGATCTTCGGCGGACGACCAGCGGGAACGAACACACGGGGACGGGGAACAGCACATGGAGCCACTCGAGGCCAACGATCCGGAGGCGATCGGCCCCTACCGGCTGGTGGCCAGGCTCGGGGCGGGCGGGATGGGCCGGGTGTACCTGGCCCGCTCAGCGGGCGGTCGGACGGTCGCGGTCAAGGTGGTGCGATCCGAGCTGGCGGAGGACCGGGAGTTCCGGACCAGGTTCCGCCGCGAGGTGGAGGCCGCGCGGGCGGTGGACGGGGCGTACACCGCGCCCGTGGTGGATGCCGACCCCGACTCGCCGACCCCCTGGCTGGCGACCGCGTACGTGCTCGGCCTCTCGTTGACCGACGCCGTACAGCGCTACGGGCCGCTGCCGGAGGACTCGGTCCGGGCGCTGGGCGCCAGGCTCGCCGAGGCGCTGCACGCGATCCACGGCGCCGGACTGGTGCACCGTGACCTCAAGCCGTCCAACGTCCTGCTGGCGGCCGACGGCCCCCGGGTGATCGACTTCGGGATCGCCAGGGCACTGGACGGCGACCGCCTGACCCAGACCGGGGTGGTGGTCGGCTCGCCCGGTTTCATGGCACCCGAACAGGCGATGGGCCGGCCGCTCGGCGCGGCCGGCGACGTGTTCTCGCTCGGCTCGGTGCTGGTGTATGCCACGACCGGGCACGGTCCGTTCGACGGCGAGTCGGGTGTGGCGGCGCAGCTGTACCGGGTGGTCCACGACGAGCCCGACCTGAGTGAACTGCCCGACGGGCTGCGGCGGGTGATCGCCGGAGTGCTGACCAAGGACCCGGCACGGCGCCCCGCCCCGCTGGAGCTGGCCGCCCAGCTGCTGCCCGCCGGCACCGCGGCGACCCGGGCCGGGAACTGGCTGCCCGGCCCGGTCGCCTCGGCGCTGGCCACCCACGCCTCGTCCGTGATGGACATGGAGACCCCGAGCCGCGGCACGCCCGCACAGCCGTTGCAGCCCGCCACCCCGCCCGCCGCGGAGTACGCCCCGACCGGCACCGACCTGCCGGGGGCGGCACCCGGCACCATGCGGCTGGGCCCCCGGACGGCCACGCCCACGCCGCCCCTGCCCGGCCCCACCCCCACACCACCGCTGCCCGGCCCGACGCCCTCGGCAATGTCGCCGTCGTCCGCCACTGGGCCGACGGCCACGCCGATGCCCTCGCCGGCGCACGCACCGACGCTGGCGCCGCCATCCGGGTCCGCGCCGAAGGTGTCCCGGCGGTTCTTCCTCGCCGGCGGCGGCGTGGCGGCCGCGGCGGCGGTGGGCGGCACCGCCTGGGCGCTGCTGAGCCCGCACCCGGCCCCGCACCCCAAGCCGCCGGCCCCGACGCCGGGATCCTCCGGCAGCGCGACGGCGGGCAAGGCGCCCACGCCCGTCTGGACGTACACCTTCCCGGGCGCGTCGATGGCCCAGTTCCCGGCGCTGGTGCTGAACGGCGCGGTCTTCGTCGTGGCCAACGGCCTCACCGCGCTGGACGCCGGCACCGGCACCGTGCGCTGGGCCCGGCCGGATCTGTCCGCGCCCACCATTAACACCATCGTGGGCGGCGGCCAGTTGCTCACCCTGCTCCGCGGTGTGAGCAGCATCGACCAGAAGACCGGGCGGGAGGACGCCGGCTCGCTGGTCGCCTACGGGGGCGACAAGGTGATCGAGGTCCACAAGGTCCTCGCTGCTGACGACCAGGCGGTCTACCTGAAGGTGCTGGTCCGACCGCAGTTCGAAACGGCCGGGGACCAGATGGTGCTGGCCCTCGACACCGCCAACCGGATCAACAAGAAATGGGCCCAGCCCGACCAGGACACCGAGGACTCGCTCGCCACCGGCCGGGTGACTGGCGGCACCCTGCTGCACAGCCGCGGCAAGTCGCTCATCGTCGCCCGGGACGTCAAGGACGGCCGGGAGCTGTGGCGCGTCGACACCGGCACGGTCGAGCCGTGGCGGATCTGGTGCGACGACAAGCGGCTGTACTGCCTGACCGAGGACTCCGACCTGCAGGCGGTGGGCCTCGCGGACGGCAAGCAGCTGTGGCGGCTGAAGCCGGACCACGGCCGGTTCGCCCCGGTGACGGCCGGCAACGGGATGGTGTACGGCAGCGACGGCTCGGAGGCGGTCTTCGCGTACGACGCGGAGACCGGCAAGACGCGCTGGCGCTGCGCGCTGCCCCAGCGGCCCAGCCTGACCAGCGAACCACTGCTGGTGGGCGACACGCTCTTCGTCCCGAGCGAGTTCGACGGCGGGCTGTACGCGGTGGACGCCAAGTCGGGCACGTTCAAGTGGACCTTCGACGATCCGTCCTACCCGATCAAGAACAACGACTGGTACCTGAGCACCGACGGCAAGGTGGCGTTCGCGCGGCGGGGCGCGAAGATCTACGCGCTTCCGGCCGGGTGATCGCGGTGCCGGGGGATCTATATACCCGAGCTATCCATGTCAGCTCGATATAGCCCCCCATTCGACCACTGGTTCAGTATTGTTCATGACCATCTCTTTACCTAGATTTGTGGAAGACGAGGTGGCAGCGTCCCGTGCCTGCCGCCCCTTCCACGCCTAGGCCACCGGTATGCCCCGCATGGCGTACCGGTGGCGCGCATCGGGCACCATCACCATCTGCTGGAGGACCCTGTGCATCACCCGATTCGGCTGCGCGACGCGATCTCCGAGGCCGGCACCACCCCGCTGATCGGCGTCTTCGACATGTTCTCCGCCTCCTTGGCGGCCCAGCACTATGACGGGATGTTCGTCTCCGGGTTCGGCTTCGCCGCCTCGCACTACGGCCTGCCGGACATCGGCTTCATCGCCTGGCCGGACATCGTCGCCTTCGTTCAGCGGCTGAGGCTGGCCTTCCCCCGCCAGCACCTGCTGGTCGACATCGACGACGGCTACGTCGACCCCGAGACGGCCTGCCACGTGGTCCAGCACCTGGAGGCCGTCGGCGCCTCCGGGGTGATCCTGGAGGACCAGCAGCGGCCCCGCCGCTGCGGACACGTCGACGGCAAGCAGGTGCTCCCGCTGGAGGCGTACCTGGAGAAGTTGGAGATGGTGCTGGCCGCGCGGCGCGACCTGGTGGTCGTCGCCCGCACCGACGCCACCGAGGAGCGCGAGATCCTGCGCCGTGCCGAGGCCCTGGCCGCGACCGACGCCGACGTCATCCTGGTCGACGGCGTGCGCAGTGTGGACTGGATCCGCAAGGTCCGCGCCGTCATCGGCGACAAGCCGCTGCTGTTCAACCAGATCGCCGGCGGCAAATCGCCCCGGCTCTCGCTGCCCGAACTGACCGAGCTGGGGGTGGACGTGGCGATCTACAGCACCCCCTGCCTGTTCGCCGCGCACAGCGCGATCGACCAGGCGCTGGTGGAGCTGAAGAAGGCGGACGGTCGGCTGCCGGAGTTCACCGCGGACAGCGTCGGCGTGGCCGAATCGCTCGCCCTGTTGGAGCGGAACATCAGCCGTAACCACCAACTGGTCTGATTGGTACGGTAGTTGACCGAACCGTTCGTGAAGGGGGCAGCTCCCGGTCGCCCGGCCGGGGGCTGCCCCTCGTCCTCGGTTCCCACGCCCGGGCGGTCGGCGCCAGCGCCTCGGTACTCCTGCTGCAGCTCGGCCACGGCGCCGGAGACTCACTGGTGCACCACATCGAGTGCTCCACCGTCACGCCACCGACGGACCAGCCGCGACCGCCCGGCCGCCGACCAGTTCCACCGGCCCGCCCCCGCCGCCGTCCCGCCCCGCCGCCCGGACGGCGAGAGCGGCCTCCAGCCGGCACCGCGCCTGCTCGGACAGGACCTCGCGGGCCTCGGCGGCCGTGAACATCCCCCAGTCCACCAGCTCCTCGGGCGGCAGCGTGATCCGCCCGAGGAGCTCGGCGGTCACCTCGCCACCGTCGAACACGTACACCATGGCCACCGAGCCGTCCGGACCGGCTGACCAGTCCAGTGCCAGCAGGCGGCCCGGCTCCCGCTCCCAGCCGAGTTCCTCGCGGGTCTCGCGCCGCGCCGCCGCCCGGGGCATCTCGCGGTCGGCCTCGACTCCGCCGCCCGGCAGCGTCCAGTACGGCCGGTCCTCCCGCGGGCGCAGGCGCACCAGCAGCACCCGCCCGGCCGGGTCGGTGAACAGCATCCGCGCCTTCGCCCGGATCCTCGGCAGCGAGGCGTAGTACGCCTCCCGCTCCAGCGGCGGCCGCTGCTGCGCCGTCCCGCCGCTGCCCGACAGCTCAAGCCCGGCCGCCCGGGTGTACGGCGGCGGCGGAACCGGCGGCACATGGGTGACGGTGTGCCCGACCGGACGGCTGTCCTCCAGCTCCAGCGGTCCGGCACCTCGCGGCGCGGTGAGGCAGGCCGTGACCCGCCGCGACAGCCTGGGCGGCAACGCCGAGGCGAGCTGGCGATCCGTCAGCCAGGCCCAGCCGCCGACCTCCGTGGCCTGCGGCCGGAACACGGAGAGCTGCTCGCCCCGCAGCGGCGCAGCCCAGTACAGATGGGCCGCGATCGGTGGCCGGCCGTTGCCCAGCGACCAGTCGACGCAGGCCAGCGGCCCCAGTTCGGGCCGCACCCCGAGCTCCTCGGCGATCTCCCGGAAGGCCGTCTGCCGCGGTGACCCGTCGGACGGCTCCCAGCCGCCACCGGGGATCGCGATCGGATGCTTCCGGTCGTACGTGAGCCGCACCACCAGGATCCGACCCCGCTCGTCCGGGAGCAGCACCCCGGCCGCGGCCAGCAGTCGCCCTCCGCCATCGGCCCCCACGGACCCGCTCACCTCGAACCCCCCTCGCTCGAAGCCCACTTGAGTTTCGCAGAGCAGGACACGGCGCACCGCCTCGCTGGTTCCGGCCGCCCCGGTAATCGTCCGGCAACCCTTCGATTCCCCGGCAGCCCCGACTGCATGCCCGAGGTGGCCCGGATCGCCCGGCTCCGGACCGCCCGCGCCGTCGCGACGGCCGGACCGGCACACCGCGTACCGGCCGTCCCCGGGCACGGACCGGTGGCGGAGCGCTCGACCCGAGAGCCCGGCCGCGCACGGGCCTGGGAGCCCGGCCACTGGCCGGGACCACGTCCCGGTCGCCGCGACCGGCTCAGCCGACCGCCGTTCCGGGTCGCCAACCTCGGTCCCGGCCCCGATATTTGGCAGCAGGACCCGCCCGGAGCCCGCCACGGCCACCCGGAAGCCGGGTCCTCGGCCGACCCGGGTACGCCATCCGGGCACGCCCGCGACCCTTCTTCCCAGGCATCCAGGGAGCCCTGATGAGCAATCGCCGTACCTGCCGTCGCGCCGTCCTCCTCACGGCGGCCGCCACGCTGCTCGCCGGTACAGCACTCGCACTTCCCGCACCCGCGGCCGCCCTGCCCCCTCCGACACCCACCGGCGAGGCCGCCGCAGCGCTCGCCGACGACCTCCAGCAGCAGCTGGGCGAGGACCGTACGGCCGGTTCGTACCTGGACGCCTCCGGCCGAGCGGTCGTCACCATCACCCACCCGGCGGACTCCCAGCGGGTGGAGGCGGCCGGGGCCGTTCCCCGGCTGGTGACCCGCAGCGCCGCCCAGCTGGCCACCGCCACCGCCGAGCTCGACCGCAGCGCCGCCGTGCCCGGTACCGCCTGGGCCGTCGACCCGGCCGCGGACCAGGTGGTGGTGTCGGCCGACTCCACCGTCCGCGGCGCCGCGCTCGACCGGCTCACCCGGACGGCCGGGGAACTCGGCTCCGCCGTCCGGCTGGAGCGGGTGCCCGGGGTGTTCAGCCCCAGGATGAACGGTGCCGACGCCATCTACGGCGGCGGGTACCGCTGTTCGCTCGGCTTCAACGTCCGCGGTCTGGACGGCGGCTACTACTTCCTGACCGCCGGTCACTGCGGGAACGTCGCCTCGACCTGGTACACCACCGCGGCCCACACCACCCCGATCGGCGACACCGAGAGCTCCACCTTCCCCGACCACGACTACGCCCTGATCAAATACACCGACGGCAGCGTCCCGGCGTCCGCCGTGGACCTCTACGACGGCACCAGCCGTACGATCACCAGGGCCGCCACTCCCTCGCTCGGGCAGACCGTCAACCGCAGCGGCAGCACCTCGCACGTGCACAGCGGCACCGTCACCGGGCTCAACGCGACCGTGAACTACCTGCAGGGCACCGTCCGGGGGATGATCAAGACGACCGTCTGCGCCGAGGAGGGCGACAGCGGCGGCCCGCTCTTCGCCGGCCACACCGCGCTCGGCCTCACCTCGGGCGGCACCGGGGACTGCACCGTCGGCGGCACCACCTTCTTCCAGCCCGTCACCGCGGCGCTCAAGGCATTGGGCGTCGGCGTGTACTGACGTCGCGTCCACCCGCTCAGCGGCACGGCAGCACGGTCGGCCGAGCAGAAGTGGCAGGTGCCGAGGGGTGCCCATAGCTTCGATTAGGTGGCCCGATGCCGGTCGGGAACCCGAGTCCCGGCCGGCCATCGGGCCAGTGGAGCCATGCACCCGAGCCCCTGAAAGCAGGTCATCACCCATGCCCACGTGCCGGACCCCGCAGTTGGCGGGCGTCGCAGCCATCCTCGCCGTCGGTCTGGTCACCGGGCTTCCCGGGCCGGCCGGCGCTTCCGTGTCTCCGCCCATCCGGCTCGTCCACCCGGGCGAGTCGATCCAGAAGGCGGTGGACGCCGCCAGACCCGGTGACACCGTGCAGATCCTCCCCGGCACCTACCGCGAGAGCGTCCAGGTCACCACCTCCGGCCTGACGCTGCGCGGGACCGGCCAGACCACGGTGATCACCGCGCCCGAGAAGTCCGCACCCGCCGCCACCGGCAACGCCTGCGCCAAGGCCGGCCACGGCCTGTGCGTCACGGGCACCGCCGGGCACCCGGTCACCGGGGTACGGATCGAGGCGCTCACGGTCGCCGGCTTCACCAAGAACGGCATCAACGCCTACGGCACCGACAGGATGACCGTGCACGCCGTCCTGGCCAGGGACAACGGGCAGCAGGGCATCAGCCAGGAGCAGTCCACCCGGGCCGTACTGCGCGGCAACGAGGCCCGCGGCAACGGCCAGGCCGGCATCTTCGTGGCGAACGTGGCGGACGGCAAGGTCCCGCCCGTCTTCACGAAGGGCACGGTGATCGGCGAGAACCGCCTCTCGGACAACCGGCTCGGCGTCGTGGTCCGCCGGGTGCGCGAGCTCAGCGTCCAGGCCAACGTGATCACGGGCAACTGCGGCGGCGTGTTCGTGGTCGGCGACGAGGGCGTGCCCCGGGCGGGCGCGCTGACGGTCCGGTCGAACCTGGTCCGGGCCAACAACAAGTTCTGCCCGAAGACCCCCCGCCTGGACGTCGTCCAGGGCACCGGCATCCTGCTCACCGGAGCCGAGGACACCCTGGTGACCGGCAACCGGGTCGAGGGGAACGTCGGCAAGTCCTCGATGTCCGGCGGCATCGTCCTGTTCCACAGCTTCGTCGGTGCACCCAACACCGGGATCAAGGTCACCGACAACACGGTGCGCGGCAACGGACCGGCCGACCTCGCCGTCCGCGACACCGGCACCGGCAACACCTTCGCCCGCAACCAGTGCCGGGTCTCCGAACCCGCCGGCCAGTGCTGACCGTTCCCCACAGAAAGGCGGGCACATGCAAACGGCACCATCCACCACACCGACCGTCAATCCGACCTCGGTCAGCCCGAACGCCGCCAAGCTGACCACACCGATTGGCATCGGCCTCACCAACTCGCCACAGGCGGGCGACAGTCCGCCGCCATCGCCGAACATGCGGCTGCGCGAGATCGTGTTCGGCGCCGCCTGCGCCGCAGCCGTCCGCGCCGCGGTCAGACTCGAACTCGCGGACGCGATCGGCGAGTCGCCGGTCGGTGCCGAGGAACTCGCGGCCGTGGTCGGCGCCGAGCCGCTGCCGCTGCGCCGTCTGCTCCGGGCGCTCGCCTGCTACGGGATCTTCGCCGAGACCGAGGACGGCCGGTACGTCCACACCGAGATGTCCCGCCTGCTCCGCGAGGACGAGCCGAACAGCCTGCGCTACATCGCCCTGTGGTGCACCGAGCCGTGGACCTGGGACGCCTGGCCCCGCCTGGACGACGCGGTCCGCTCCGGGCGGACCGTCTTCCCGGACATCCACGGCAAGGAGTTCTTCGACTACCTGCACGACGACGCCCACGAGTCCGCGGCGGTGTTCAACCGGGCGATGACCCACTCCAGCCGCCAGTCCGCCGCCGAACTCGTCGACTACCTCGACCTCACCGGGGTGCGGACGGTCGCGGACATCGGCGGCGGCCAGGGCCACGTCCTGGCCGGTCTGCTGGAGAAGTACCCCGAGCTGCACGGCACACTGCTCGACCTGCCCAAGGTGGTCGAGGGCGCCGACCCTCGGCTGCGCGAGGGCGGACCACTGGCCTCCCGCATCACGCTGCTGCCGGGGGACTGCCGCGCCGCCGTCCCGGTCGACGCCGACCTCTACATCATCAAGAACATCCTGGAGTGGGACGACGACAGCTCCCGCCGGACGCTGCGCAACATCGTCGAGGCGGCCAGACCCGGTGCGCGGGTCGTGGTGGTGGAGAACCTGGTCGACGACACCCCGTCGATGCGCTTCACCACCGCCATGGACCTGATGCTGCTGCTCAACGTCGGTGGGGCCAAGCACTCCAAGCAGAGCATGGTCGACCTGATGACCGAGGCGGGCCTGTGCCTAGGCCACATCGGCCCGGTCAACCCCTATCTGCACGCCTTCGAGAGCACGGTCCCGCTCGACTGAGCGCGACACACACGGTGGAGCCGGGACCCCGACCGACGGGGTGCCGGCTCCACCGTGTGTGTCGGTGTCCGGAGGACGCGGTGGGGGCGCGGAGCCGATTTCCCACGCCCCCGGCCCCGGCCGCTCAACGGCCGGTCGCCACCGGTTCCTCGGTCATCCGCGCGACCAGCCCGGTGGTGTGCGTCCCGGCCCGGAACTCCGGGCGGGCCAGCGCCTCCCGCAGGAAGGCGCCGGTGGTCCGCACCGCGGGGCCGTCGATCCGGAACTCGCTCAGCGCGCGGTCCATCCGGGCAAGCGCCTGCGCCCGGTCCGGTGCCCAGACGACCGTCTTGGCCAGCAGCGAGTCGTAGTCCGGACCGACCAGCCAGCCGGGGTAGGCGTGCGTGTCGACCCGTACGAACGGCCCGCCCGGCGGGACGAACTCGGTCAGCAGGCCGGGCGTCGGCGCGAAGCCCCGGGCCGGGTCCTCCGCGTTCACCCGGCACTCGACGGCCACCCCGCGCGGTCGCACCTCGTCCTGCCGAAAGGAGAGCGGCCGCCCGGCGGCGACGGTGATCTGCTCCCGGACCAGGTCGATCCCGGTGACCATCTCGGTCACCGGGTGCTCGACCTGGAGCCGGCAGTTGACCTCCATCAGATAGAACCGGTGATCCGGCGTCAGCACGAACTCGAAGGTCGCCGCCCCGACGTAACCGACCGCCAGCGCGCCGCGTACCGCGGCCTGGCACATCCGCTCGCGCAGCTCCTGCGGCAGGTTGGGGGCCGGGGACTCCTCGATCAGCTTCTGGTGCCTGCGCTGCACCGAGCAGTCCCGCTCGCCCAGGTGCACGGCCGCCCCGTGCCGGTCGCAGACCACCTGCACCTCGATGTGCCGGGCGTCCTCGATGAACCGCTCCAGATAGACGCGTTCGTCGCCGAAGACCGCCCGGGCGTGCGCCCGGGTCGAGTGGTAGGCGGGGAGCAGACCCTCCTCGCTGCGCACCACGGCCATCCCGCGGCCGCCGCCGCCCGCCACCGCCTTGAGGATCACCGGGTACCCGACGCGCTGAGCGGTCTCCTTGGCGTCCCCCGGGGTGGCCAGCGCGCCGGTACTGCCCGGCAGCACCGGCAGCCCGGCCCCGGCCATCAACGTGCGGGCCATCGCCTTGTCGCCGAGTTGCTCGATCACCCTGGGAGGCGGGCCGATGAAGGTGAGCCCGTTCGCCTCGCAGATCTCCGCGAAGTCCGGGTCCTCGGAGAGGAAGCCGTACCCGGGGTGGACCGCCTCGGCGCCGGTGGCGATCGCCGCCTCGATGACCGACGGCACGTGCAGATAGCTGCCCCTGGCCTGGGGCGGGCCGATCCGCACCGCGCGGTCGGCGAACCGGACCACCGCCGAGTCCCGGTCGGCGGTGGAGTACACGGCCACGGTCCGCAGCCCGAGTTCCCGGCAGGTCCGGGCGATCCGCAACGCGACCTCGCCCCGGTTGGCGACCAGAACGGTGGTGAACATCCCGCTCACCCCTCGGTCGCCGGCGCCACGGTGATGAGCCGCTGCTGGTACTCCACCGAGGCGCCGTTCGGCACCAGCACCTCCACCACCCGGCCGGCGACCTCCGCCTCGATGGTGCTCATCATCTTCATCACCTCCAGGATCCCCACGGTCTGTCCCGGCCGGACGAGATCGCCGACCGAGACGAAGGGTGGGGAACCCGGCTCGGGCGCCTGGTAGAAGGTGCCGACCATCGGGGCGCAGACGTACCGAAGCCCGCTCTCCGGTTCGTCGTCCGGCGCGGCCGCCGCCTGCCCGGTGGACGGCCGCACCGGCGGCTGCGGTCCTTCGGTGACGGGCCAGTCGATCTCCACGCTGGTCCGCCCGTGCTGCAGCCGGATCCGGGTCGGCAGCTGCGGCGAGAGGCCGGCCAGCTCCCGGACGGCCCGGCAGACCGCCTCCAGATCGGCCCGGCTGGCCTCCGCCGAGCCGGGGAAGGCGTGCGGGTTGATCAGCGTGACGGACTTGCGGCCGTTCTCCTGATGGGTCTTCTTGTCCACACCGACTGTCACTGTGCACCTCTCTCGACCGTTCTGGCCACCGGGTCGACCACCGGCCCGGCAGCGGTCCCTCCGTCAGCCCCGGCCACCTCGACACCGAAGCGGCGGAAGCGCCGCTTGCGTTCCGCGAGCAGCCGTGCGGGCTCCCAGGGGATCAGCTCGCCGAGCGCCGCGGTCAGCGCCTCGCCGAGCATCGTGGCCGCGCCCGCGTGGTCCCGGTGCGCGCCGCCGTCCGGTTCGGGGACGACGCCGTCCACGACGCCGAGCCGGGCCAGCTCACCGGCGTGCAGGCGGAGCGCATTCGCGGCGGTGGGCGCGGCCGCCGGGTCCTTCCAGAGGATGGCCGCGCAGCCCTCCGGACTGATCACGGAGTAGACGCCGTTGGCGCTCACCAGCACCCGGTCGCCGATGCCGAGGGCGAGCGCCCCGCCGCTGCCGCCCTCGCCGATCAGCACGGTGACGATCGGTACCGGTAGCCGGGACATCAGGCGGAGGTTCTCGGCGATGGCGATGGCCTGGCCGCCGCGCTCGGCGTCGGGGCCCGGGTTGGCGCCGGGGGTGTCGATCAGGGTGACCAGCGGGAGCCGGAGCTTGGCGGCCATCCGCATCAGCCTGGCCGCCTTGCGGTAGCCGGCGGGGGAGGGCATGCCGAAGCGGCGGCGCCGGCGCTCGGCCAGATCGGGACCGCCCTTGTGATGGCCGATCAGCACCACCGGGAGCCCGCCGAGCCGGCCGAGGCCGCCGACGATGGCGGGGCAGTCCTCGCTGAGCCGGTCGCCGTGTAGTTCGAGGAAGTCGTCGAGCAGACGGCCCACGTAGTCGAGGCTGCTGGGCCGGTCGGGGTGCCGGGCCAGCCGGACGGCGGCCCAGGAGTCGTGTCCGGTCGGGGCGGCGGCCTTGCGCGGGACCCGCCCCGGTGCGCGGACCGGCTCGGGCGGCCCGGCGGGGGAGCGCAGGCCCAGCAGCCGGCCGAGCGTGTCGCGCAGCGCGGGCCGGGCCACGACGTCGTCCACCAGGCCGTGGGCCAGCAGGAACTCGGCGGTCTGGAAGCCCTCGGGCAGCTTCTCGCCGGTGGTCTGCTCGATCACCCGGGGCCCGGCGAAGCCCATCCGGGCACCGGGCTCTGCGATGATCACATCGGCGAGGGTGGCGAAGGAGGCCGCCACCCCGCCGTAGGTCGGGTCGGTGATCAGCGAGATCACCAGGATCCCGGCCTCGTCCAGTTCGGCCAGGGCCTGTGCGGTCTTGGCCATCTGCATCAAGGAGAGCACCCCCTCCTGCATCCGCGCTCCACCGGAGGCGCAGACCAGCAGGAGGGGGGTGCGCAGCCGCAGGCTGGTCTCGGCGGCCTCGGTGATCTGGGCGCCGACCCCGCACCCGAGGCTGCCGCCGAGGAAACGGAAGTCCATGGCGGCGACGACCACCGGCTGCCCCTCGATCCGACCGGTCGCGCAGAGCACGGCCTCCTCGAGGCCGGTGTCGGCGCGGGCGTCGGCCAGCCGCTCGTGGTACGGGCGGCTGTCGACGAATCCGAGCGGGTCGTGCAGGGCCGCGACCTGGCGCAGCGGCTCGGCCGATCCGGGGTCGAGCAGCTGGTCCAGGCGCTGCTGGGCGCTGAGCCGGCCGTGCCAGCCGCAGTCCGGGCAGACCCGCAGGCTCCGCCGGAAGCGGCGGCCGTAGATCAGTCCGGCGCAGTGTCCGCAGCGGACCCACTCCGGGTCCGTCCGGTCGTCGGTGTCCACCATGGCGAGTCCTCCTCCAGCCCAGCGGGATGCGGCTCAGCGGGACGCGGCGCGCTCCCAGCGGTAGAACTCGCGGGCCATCGCGTCCTTGGGCTCCCGCCAGGTGGCGGGGTCGTACGCCTGGACGAAGGCGGTGAGCTTCTCGCTCACGTCGCGGAACTCCGGGTGGTCCTTGTACCTGGCCACCGAGGGGCCCGGCGGCCGGTCGGCCTCGATCAGGTGCAGGTAGAGATCGCCGAACTGGAACAGGCTGCGTCCGGTGACCCCGACCAGGTGCGGCAGCTCGCCCCGGTCGGACTCGGCGAAGACCCCGGCGATGTCCGCGCCGCACTCCGGCTTCATCCGTGCGACGATCAGCGTGCGGTGCACGGTGTTCACCCCTTCCTCCCCGCGCGCTTCTCGACCTTGTCCCGGATGAGTTCCATCTGGATCCGCGAGTTGCGGTTGATGTGGTTGGTCATCCCCTCGTCGTCGACGGGGGCGGTGGGCTTCATGGCGAAGTCCTGGATCCACCGCATGCTGGTGCCGCCCGGGACCTCGGCGTACTCCCAGCGGATGTCCATGTACTCGAACGGGCCCGGCTCGACCCGGCGGGCCTTGACGGCCAGCCCCTTGCGGTCACAGGTCCGCTCGGACACCCAGCTCCAGATCTTGCCGTTCTCGTCGGGGTGCATGGTGAGGCGGAAGGTGGTCCTGGCGCCCTCGCGGTCCAGCACCTCGACCGAGGCGTACTCGCTGAACAGCTGCGGCCAGTTCTCCAGGTCGTTGGTCATCTCCCAGACCAGGTCGACGGGGGCGTCGATGACGACGGTGTTGTCGGTGTGACCGGGCATCTCATGAACCTGCTTTCGCGAAGGAGTTGTTGATGGCGACGAGGAACTCGGACGGGGTCTTCGCCATTTCGGCGCCGTCCACGATCTGCACACCATGGCGGTTCTCCAACTCGCCCACCACACCGAGCAGTCCGAGCGAGTCCACGCCGAACTCCTCGAAGGTCGTCTCGGGACGCTGCAGGTCCCGGGGGTCGATGAAGATACCGGCCTTGCCCTTGATCAGGGCCGAGAGCTCGGTGTGGGTCAGGTTGGTGGGCATGCGCTGCTCCTTGTCGGGTGCGTTCAGTTGATTCAGTTGGTCTCGGCGTGTGAGCGCGGCGGCCTCACACCTCCTGGCCCCGGCGCAGCACCAGGGCCGCGTTGGAACCCATCAGCCCCCGGCTGAGCACCAGCGCGGTACGCAGTTCGCAGGAGCGGGCGTAGCGGGTCACCAGGTCCACCTCGTGGCAGACCTTGGTGACCCTGGGAGTGGGCGGGATGACGCCCTGCTCCAAGGCGAGTACGGCGGCCGCCACGTCCAGCATCGGGGCGCCGCAGTACGCCCGGCCGAAGCCGGCCTTGGGAGCGGTGACCGGGACACGGCCCGCGTGGTCGCCCAGCGCGTCCCGCAGGGCCAGCACCTCGGCCAGGTCGGCCTCCGGGGTGCCCAGCGCGTCGGCGAAGACCACGTCGATCTCGTCGGGCGCGCAGTGCGCCTCCCTCAGCGCGCCCCGGACGGCCCGGGCCAGGCCCTCCCTGGACTCCGCCCAGCGCGACGCCCCGGTGAAGGTGGCGGCGTGCCCGGCGAGTTGGGCCCGGATCCGGGCCCCGCGCGCGGCGGCCGCCGCCCGGGACTCGACCACGAACATCGCCCCGCCCTCGGCGGGAGCGAACCCGGCCGCCTGCGCGGTGAACGGCAGATAGGCCGAGTCCGGGTCGGCGGACCGGCTCAGCTCCGGGTAGCCGAGCTGGCAGACCATCGAGTACGGCGCCAGCGGGGCCTCCGCCGCGCCCACCACCACCGCCTCGGTGCCCCGCCGGATGGCCCGGGCCGCGTGCGCCAGCGCGTCCAGACCGCCCGCCTCGTCGGAGGCGACGACCCCGCAGGGGCCCTTGAAGCCGCCCCGGATCGACACCTGCCCGGTACTGGCCGCGTAGAACCAGGCGATCGACTGGTACGGTCCGACGTACTCGGGGCCGCGGCCCCAGAGCTGCTGCAGCTCCCGCTGGCCGAACTCGCCGCCGCCGGAGCCCGCGGCGGTCACCACGCCCACGGAGAACGGCGATCCGGCCGTAGGGTCCAGCGCGGCGTCCGCCAGCGCGAGGTCGGCCGCCGCCATCGCGAAGTGCGTGAACCGGTCCGTCTGGACCAGGTACCGCTCCTCCACCGATCCCGACGGCTCGAAGCCCCGGACCTCGCCGGCGACCCGCAGCGGCTGGTCGCCGCAGCCCTCCCGGGAGATCGGCCCCAGCACCGAGGCGCCCTCCTGGACGGCCTTCCAGAAGTCGTCGGTACCGACCCCGTTCGGAGCGATCACCCCGATGCCGGTCAGCACCGCGCGGCGCGGCGCCTGATCGTCCGTCACATTCCCTCACCCTTTCCGACTGAGCACCACGGCTGACTGGAAGCCGCCAAAACCGCTGCCGACCGAGAGCACATGACGGAGCGGTATCTCCCGGGCGGTGCGCGGCACGTAGTCCAGGTCGCACTCCGGGTCAGGGGTGGAGTAGTTCGCGGTCGGCGGCACCACGCCGTGTGCCAGCGCCAGGGTGCACGCCACCAACTCGATCGCGCCGATCGCGCCCAGCGAGTGGCCGACCATCGACTTGATCGAACTCATCGGCAGCCGGTAGGCGTGGGCGCCCAGCGACCGCTTGACCGCGGCGGTCTCGTGCCGGTCGTTCTGCTTGGTGCCCGAGCCGTGCGCGTTCACATAGTCGATCTCCGTGCCGTCCAGCCCGGCCTGATCCAGCGCCCGGTTGATCGACTCGGACATCTCCAGGCCTTCCTTGGTCAGCCCGGTCATGTGGTACGCGTTGCCGAAGGTGGCGAACCCGCCGATCTCGCAGTACACCGTGGCGCCCCGGCGGCGGGCGTGCTCCAGCTCCTCCAGCACCAGCACCGCGCCGCCCTCGCCGAGGACGAAACCGTCCCTGCTGGCGTCGAACGGACGGGAGGCGTGCTCCGGGTCGTCGTTGCGCGCACTGGTCGCCTTGATCGCGTCGAAGCAGGCCACGGTGATCGGCGAGATCGGCGAGTCCGAGGCGCCGGCGATCACCACGTCGGCCCGGCCCTCCTGGATCGAGTGGAAGGCGTAGCCGACCGCGTCCAGCCCCGAGGTGCAGCCGGTCGAGACGGTCTGCACCGGACCGTGCGCACCCGCCTGCTCGGCTACCGCGGAGGCCAGCGTGCTCGGCGAGAACGCCCGGTGCAACTGTGGCCCGGCCTCGCGGTGGTCCACGTCCCAGCGCTCGCCGCCGGCGCTCACCAGCGCGTAGTCGTGCTCCAGGCGGGTGGTGCCACCGACCGCCGTACCGAGCGAGACCCCGACCCGCCACGGATCCTCGGCCGCCAGGTCGAGCCCGGTGTCGCGGACCGCCTCGGCCGCTGCGACCAGCGCGAACTGCACGTACCGGTCGGAGCGGGCCACCTGCTCGGCGTCCAGGCCGTGCGCCGCCGGATCGAAGTCGCACTCGGCGGCGATCCGGGAACGGAACCCGGTCGGATCGAACAGCGTGATGCCCCGGGTCGCGGTCCGGCCTGAGGTCAACAGCGACCAGAACGCGGGCACGCCCACGCCGCCGGGCGCCACAACGCCGATTCCGGTGACCGCCACCCGCCTGGTCACGATGCGACCTTCGCGGGTTCCGTCGGCCCCGGCTGCGAGGTCTCTTCGGTGTCGACGTGCCCGAGCTCGGGACGCGGCGCCAGCGGGCCCAGGTGGAAGACCATCTTCGCCTCAGTGTCACCCACGTTGCGGAACCGGTGCCGCATGTTCACCGGGATCATCAGCCCCTGCTCGGGTCCCAGCGCCACGCTCACCCCGTCCAGGTCGACCTCCAGGTCACCACAGACCACGAAGACGAACTCCTCGGAGTACGGGTGGTAGTGCTCGCCGATCCGCTCCCCGGGCCGGACGATGGCCAGGCCCATGAACCCGCTGGTGGCGCCACACATGGTGGGGGTGAGCATGGCGCGCAGGTCGCCGCCGCGCCGACGGTTCGGCGGTGCGTCGTCGACGTGCACGATGCGTGGAAGTTGCGTGGTCATGGCTGCTGCCTCCAGGTGGTTTCTGCCGGGGGTGGTGGAGCGGGGATGCGGCTGACGGGGCGTCATCGGGTCAGTCCGAGCTGCGGTCGGTGACCAGGGAGAGCTCCCAGGCCGCGACCAGTAGCCGGGCGGTGTCGTCCCCGGGCCCGCCGGCGTCGGAACCGAGTTCCGTCAGCCGGCCGAGCATCGCATCGGGCCGCTCCCCGCGCACCCCGAGCGCGACCTCGACGGCGGACTTCGCCGGAACGGTCAGATCGACCTGCCGCACCAGCACGTCACCGCGGTGGAAGATGGTGCTGCGCACCAGCACACCGGCCGGATCGGCGGCATCCGCCAGGTCCTGACGGTGCAGCAGCTCCGCCAGCTCCGCACCGCAGCCGCTGCGGACCGGGTAGCTCAGCGCGTGCCGGTACACCGTCGCGGGCGCCTTGCGGCGGGCCACCGCGTGGTGCACGGCAGGCAGCGCCGCCCGCTGGAAGAAGTCCCGCGCGGAGAGCGGGTCGCTCAGGTCGCGGGCCTCCTCCAAGTACGGGTTGACGGCCTCCTCGACCGCCCGCACCTCGGGCTGCTGCGCCACGTGCCGCAGTGCCGCGACCAGGTCGCCGACCACCTCGACCGCCCGCACCACCCGGTTGCCCTTCATGTAGAGCGAGGTCCGGGCCAACCGGGTGGTCCCGTTCACCCGGGCCCGGGGTGAGGTGTAGCCGGCGAGGATCTCCGCCACCTTCTGCTCGCTGCCCGGCCGCACCGTGAAGGTCAGTGCGTGCCGCACGATCCCGTCCGCGCTGCCCGCGGGCACGGGCTGCGGCGCCGCGCTGCTGTCGAGGGTGCCGCTGTCCGAGGTCTCCCGCATGATGCTGAACCGCAGTGACCTGGTGTCCCGGACACACCCGTGCAGCGGCCGCACCATCTCGCGGTGCGCCTCGCTGTCCACCCAGGCCAGGAACGGCTGGGCGCTCTCCCACTCGCTGGTGATCAGCCACTGCGCGGGGTTCTCGATCGACTGGCAGAGCTGGTCGCTGACATGGCCGGGGACCGAGGCCACCTGGTGCCGCAGCTGCTCGTAGGCGTCCAGGAAGCGGTCCTGCGCCCCGTCCTGGACATCCAGCAGCAGCACCACGCGGAGACGCGAGTCCTGCGGTGTGGAGCGCTGCGCCTGAGGTTCGGACAGCGTGATCATTTTTGACTCTCCTTGGGCAGTTTTTAGGAAAGGCGAGCCCGAAGAAGCGCACTTCCGAGCCCTGCGAGCGCGTGATGTGACTCTCCGTGATCGCGCGAGCGCGTTCGGGCCTCAGCCTGAATCCGATCGTCGGGTGCCTGACCGAACCGCGCGAGATCTGCGGGCCATCCGGGCGAAACCCGCTCCGGCGGCGCGGCCGGAGGGGATGGATCACAGGTCCCGCACCGCGTACTCCTGGAGCAACCGATGAACCCGAAGACCGACGAGCGCGTCCCGGTCCTGATCGTGGGGGGCTCGCTGGTGGGCCTGTCCGCCGCCCTCTTCCTCGGCCGCCTCGGCGTCCGGCACCTGCTGGTGGAGAAGCACGCCGACACCTCCCACCACCCCCGAGGGCGCGGGAACAACCTGCGCACCATGGAGCTCTACCGGGTCGCCGGCGTCGAGGACGACATCCGCAGTGCCGCCTGCGTCCTGGCCGGCAACCACGGGATCCTGCAGGCTCACACGCTCACCAGCGCCGACCAGGAGTGGCTGTTCCGGGAGATCGACCCGGGCGGCGCGCTGGCCAGGTTCAGCCCCACCAACTGGTGCCTGTGCAGCCAGAACGACCTCGAACCCGTACTGCTGCGCCGCGCCCGTGAACTCGGCGGCACGCTGTGCTTCAGCACCGAGCTGCGCTCCTTCGAGCAGGACGCCGACGGCGTCACCGCCGTGCTGCGCGACCGGGAGACCGGCGCCGAACGCACCGTCCGCGCCGACTACCTGGTCGCCGCCGACGGTCCGCGCAGCCCCGCCCGCGAGCACCTGGCCATCGGCCAGACCGGGAAGGGCGACCTCTTCCACAACGTCAGCATCACCTTCCGCGCCAAGCAGCTGGCCGAGGTGGTGGACGACCGCCTCTTCATCGCCTGCTACCTCACCAACCCAGACGGGTCCGGTGCGCTGCTGCCGGTGGACAACGTCGAGAACTGGGTCTTCCACGCGCCCTGGAAGCCCGACCAGGGCGAGACCCTGGAGGACTTCACCGACCAGCGCTGCATCGACCACATCCGCACCGCCACCGGAGTGCCCGACCTGGAGGTCGAGATCACCGGAAAGGCCCCCTGGCACGCCGCCGAACGGGTCGCCGAACGCTACTGCTCCGGACGCGTCTTCCTGGCCGGCGACTCCGCCCACGAGATGTCGCCCACCGGCGCCTTCGGCTCCAACACCGGCATCCAGGACGCCCACAACCTCGCCTGGAAGCTCGCCGCCGTCCTCGGAGGCTGGGCCGGACCCGGCCTGCTGGAGACCTATCAGCAGGAACGCCAACCGGTCGCCCGGGCCACCAGCGAACGCGCCTCCGCCCGCTCCGCCGAACACCGCCACCCCGGCTACGACGCCCTGCCCGGCACCGGACGGCAGAGCAACGTCCTGGCCGTGGCCCTCGGCTACCGCTACAACACCGGCGCCGTCCTCGGTACCGACCCCACCGCACCCACCGTCCCCGAACGCTTCCAGCCGGACGGCGCCCCCGGCGGGCGGGCCCCCCACCTGTGGCTGCGTCGCGCGGGCGTCCGGCTCTCCACCGTGGACCTCTTCGAGAAGCACCTCGTGCTGCTCACCGGCCCCGGCGGGTCCGCCTGGCACCGGGCCGCCGAACGGATGGCCGGCAAGTTGGACATCCCACTGGACCGCTACCGCATCGGCACCACCACCGAGGACGACCTGGCGCCCGAGCCCGGCACCGACTGGGCCACCGCCTACGGCACCGGCCCCGACGGTGCGGTCCTGGTCCGGCCGGACGGCTTCGTGGCCTGGCGCGCCACGGCGGCCGCGGCCGACGCGGAGTCCGTGCTCGGCACCGTGCTCGGCGACCTGCTGCGGCTCTGACCCGCTCTGCCGGCTGGGGCCTCGACCGGATCAAGTGGCATGGCACAAGGGCCGGTTCCCCACTGTGAACGGGGAACCGGCCCTCGTGCCCGGGGTCGGGCTAGGCCGGCATCGACGCCTCGTGGACCTGGGCGTACGGTGCGAGCTTGCGGATCGACTCGATGCTCTTCATCAGCGACTCCTTGCTGTCGTGCGGGTCGCTGGTGATCAGCACCGAGCCGTTGCTCGCCTTCAGCCGGAACCGGTGCACGCCCGGCTTCTCGGTGTAGACCTCGAACTTGCCTGCCATGGAGATTTCACCTCTCGGATCTGGTCACCCCCCTCCCGACGCACCGTAGGCCCGCCCCGGGCATGTCGCGCTCCGGGAACGGCCGTATGGGTAAGGGCATTTGGGGGATAGGGCTGTTTGGCGAGTAGTCCGACGCCGGTACGGCCAGGGCCGTCGCGTGCCTCCTGACGCGGCCCGGTTCAGGGCTGCTGGGGATTCTGTGGGGATTTGGCGGCGGAGGCTCCCGGGTCGCTCGTTGGGAGGAAAAGAGGCGGTGACCGGTAGTGGTCCGGTCACCGCCTTCTGCATCAAGGAGGGACATCGTTCAGACGAGGGCTGGGACTGCGGGTGCCATCGCCGTCTTCTTCTCCCGGGCACGGCGCAGGGCGGCGAGCCTGCTCGCGGTGGGGCGCAGCTCCATTTCCGGGGGCGCTGGCCGGGCGTGGACGGCCGACTGGGCGGGAGCCGCGTGTGGCCCCACCCGTCGTTCCCACAGGAGCGCGTCTGGCCTCCAGCCGGATACACGCCGACCTGGGCAGGCAAGTGGTCTCCGCCGTTCTAGTGCCCGCCGTGCCCGGACCCGGACACCGTCACCGGCTTCCCCCGGAAGCATCCGATGGAGTACGGATACTCTCCGTTGAGGTGGTAGTGGTACATGACGACCTTCTTGCCGTCCCACATGATCGCGTGTGTGTGACCGTGGCAGACGTCCAGATCCCTGTTCTTGACGATCTCTCCGTCCTCGCCGCGCGGCCCGAAAATCCCGAAGCCGTCGATGGCGTATCCCACGAGCGGTGAGTGCCGGGAACGGGCACGGGTGTTCGCGGATCGCCTCGAATGCTTGCTTCCGAAACAGGTCTGCGAGGGGCCGTGGTAGTGGTACTGCGTGTCGTACGGATGGCCCCAGCAGCGGTCCAGCGGCAGGGCCGCGTTGGGGTCGACCGGTCGGTCCTCCGCGTCGGTGGCCACCTCCAGGTGGAAGGTGCCGCCCGCCAGAGCCATCCCGGTCGTCAGCTGGTCGATGCACGTGGGCTGCGCCTGGACAGCCGGATCGCGTGGAACGGTGATGTCGAGGTTCCACGGCTTGATGGGGATCGCGGCGGCGTTGGGGTACCCGTGCGCGGGAATCTCCGCGTAGTACTTGTAGGCGGGGGTGCCCTTCTGGACGGGGAAGCGCCCGGTGGCATGGTCCGGGAGCCCGTTGCCCTTGAAGCGCCTCTCGGTCGCGGTGGTCGACACCTTCAGGTACTTGTGCCAGTGCATGGTCCCCGACACGAACGGGCGCTTGAGTACGTCGATCACACCGTGCGCGTCGATCCACGGGCGGTCGGGCCGAGTGAGGGTCCCCCCTTTGCAGGCGAAGAGGGTGTCGCGCGCGGGTGAGGCGATCGACGTGCCGGTAGGGGGTGTGTGCAGGCGGGTGATGAGGGTGCCGTCTCCCTCGCCTCGTACGTCCTCGGCCGCCCGCACGGGATGAGGGGCGGCCGCCGCCACGGCTCCGGAGTCGGCCGGGGCCATCGCTGGACCCAGCAGCGCACAGGCGGCACTGGCCGCCATGGCAACGGATCTGAGTACGCCGTACATGAACGCTCCCCATCTCGGGCGGCGAGCCGGCGATCCCGGCCTGGTTCCCGCCGCCCGCATCACCTCACCACGCCCGGCTACCGATGCTCCGTCGACACGTACGCGCGTTCGGGTGAGCCCGCCTCCGGGCCTGCGCTCGCGGCAGGCCCGGAGCCCGGGAGCCCGGCCCGGGGCTTCCGGCCCTTCGGAGTCCTCAGGAGGTGAAGACCACGCCCTGGCTGACCGGCTGGAGGGAGCCGACCGTGAAACCGGAGGGTGAGACGGTCAGTTGCAGTACCGGCTTGCCGTCGACACCGAGGAGGTTGGCGTTGAGCTGGGTGGTCTCATCAGGCGGGGTGATCGTGATGCCGGCCAGCACCTTGCAGGTCGGGTCGGCCTTGTCGCAGGACGTCCACTTGAGGCCGGAGAACGCCGAGACGCCCGGCTTGAGGCTGACCTCGATCGGCTGCCCGGGGTGCGCGACCCGCGAACTGCCGGTCACCACGGGGCTGTTGTCGGCCAGCAGCCCACCGTAGCCGAGGTAGCCGTGGACGGTGCAGGTGCGCGTGCTCTTGTTGGTGAGCATCACCATCGCGGACCCGGGGTGATCCGGCTGCAACTGGACGTCGGCCTTGAGATCGGCGGTGTGGCAGCGGGTGGAGACCTTGCCGTCGGAGGCGGAAGTGCCGGACGCCGCGGCACCGGCAGCCTGCGCGGAAGTGGCCGGCTTGCCCGGCGCACCTGACGTCCCGGCAGCCCCCGCGGGTGCCACCGGGGTTGCGGACGTCGACGACATCTCGTCGTTGCACGCCGTCGCTCCCAGCCCCAGCGCCAGCACTGCCGCTGTCACCGCTACTGCCCTACCAACCCGCATGATCCGTTCCTCCGGTTCCGCGGACGACACCAGGTCGTGCCTCCGATCACCCCAGGGGACGCCCCGCCGTCGCCCACCGGTTCGCCGCTTTCCGTCCCGGGGGCGTAACAGTCGTACCACCGGAGCGGAACACCGGCGGCCACCGGGCAGCGAGTCGGGCAGCGAGTCGGGCGCCTGTCGGAAACCGGGTCGGCGTCAGGCGGTCGGCAGGTTGCACGCCAGGCCCGACCGGGGCGCCCTCGCCACCCGGCGCGAGCAGGATCTCGAAGCGCAGCTCGGGCCAGAGCGGCTCGGTCGTCCCGAAGCCTTCCACCGCCATCGGCCCGGGCTGCTGAACTTGAATGAGTGATGTCGGCGCCGGGTGGGTGCGAGGAAGCGGATCCGGCTGTAAGTCGTGGGACGCTTCACGTACTCGCCGAGCGCGCGAACGACAAAGTGACAACCACTCTGTTGACCTGCGGGGGTGAGGTTCTCGTTCACCGAGAGTAGAACCGGCGCGGACTGGACAGGTCGCAGACGTCCGATCTGACCACCGCTCTTGGAGTCTTCGTGCGAGTACGCAACGCCCTGTTCGTTGGTGCGGCCGCCGTCCTGCTGGCCCTCATGGTGCCGATGGGCACCGCCAACGCGGCTACGGGATCCTTCGAGTACGCCACGCAGCCCGACAATGTCCCGCATCTTCTCAACAACCCGAGGGACGGCCAGTGTTACAACATCCGCGGCGATGGCTTTGCCGCCAACATCACTGACCGCGACGTCGAACTCTACGCCGGGGCCAACTGTCGCGGAGACATCGTGAACGTCCTCACCCCCGAGCAGGAGGATCCGGACGTGGCGTTCGGGAGCGTGAAGTTCATTCGATAGGACCAGGCCGCGTCACACCCAGCCGCTTCTCCCGACGAGTGCGATGGGCGCGGCAGAACCGTCGGTCAACTGGCCGGCACCAGAAGCTCATCGAGGCGCCCGGCTGGACAATCCCAGCCGGGCGCCTCGATGCCCGAGAGGCCGTCGACCTCGCCGTCGGGCGAACGCCCCGACTTCACTCATTCAGGTTCAGTAGCGTGCCGGTCGGCAGGCCGTCAGTCTCCGGTCGGGGTCGGTACCGGGGCGATGGCCGGCCGGTCGACCCATCCGGCGGTGAGGACCAGCCGCGAGGTGCGGTGCACGGCCAGGAAGCCGAACGGCCGGTCGAAGCGGACGTCCGCCGACAGCGCGCGGTAGGGGTACTGCGGCACGCCGACCGCCACGAGGTCGATCGCGGTGACCGCGGCGGCCCGGAACCCGCGCGGGCCGAAGGTCGCCATGGCGTTCTGGGCGGCCGACCCGACCGCCAGCGGCTCGGCGCTGACGCCGGGAAAGTGTCCGCGCGAGGTGTCGGCTGCGGTGCGCAGGCCGAACAGCCCTGCCTGCGCCAGCAGATCGTGACTGGCGTTCACCGCGAACGGCACCGCAGTGACGTGCAGCCTCGGGTCGGGGTTCATGCTCGGCACGCGTTCCAGCGTCAGGCCCGGGCCCGGGGTGCCGAGGGACAGCCGGTCGCCCGGCACCAGCGGGTGTTTCCGGTCCAGCACCTCCACCGCGGCCTGCAGCACCTGGCCGGCTCCGGCCTGCTCGGCGCCGAGCACCAGATGCACGTCGATCCCGTTCCCACCCACCACCTGCAGCATCGTGAGCGGGCCGGCCGGCGTCTCGGCGACACCGACCCGGTCCAGCAACTGCGTGGTCCGGCACAGGACTTCGCACTCCAGCTCGGCCCACGGGCCGGTGTCCGCCGGCCACCCCGGCCACGACTGGAACGGGCGGATCCAGTCGGTGCGCACCTTCAGCGCGCTCGCCAGCACCAGACGGGTGTCGTCGTCCAGCACGACCGGCAGCGAGCCGATCTCACCGCCGGTGTGCCCGGCCGCCCAGGCGTCCAGTGCCGCCCGGTCGGCGGCGGCGTCGCCGGTCAGCCCGCCGTGCGTCCCGGCCGGCAACGCGGCGAGCCAGTCCGGCCACACCGGCGCCCGGAGGTCGGTCCACAGCCCGACCGCGCTCCGCACCCCGGGCATCCGGTCGACCGCCGCGAGCAGCGGGCGGGCCTCCTCGGCCGCCCGCTCGGCCGGCACGCCGACCGCCTCCGTCAGCTCATGCCGGGCGTCGCCGTCCGCACCGTGGGCGAGCAGCCCGAGCAGCGGCCAGACGCCGAGTGCGGTGAACGCGGTGCCATCGCCCGCGAACGTCCTGGCCCAGCGGGCACTGAGAGCGTTGACGGCCCGGACTGTCGACCTAGTGATCACGCCCCACCCCTCGGTTGTTCGACGGAGCCTACTGGCCCGGCCCGGCCCGGACCGGACCGCGGCCGGTAGGCTCCCCGACCGCGAGGTCAGGCGAGGATGGCGAGGACCGTGCCCGCCGCGACCGTGCGGCCGCCCTCGCGGACGGCGAAGCCGAGCCCGGGCTCGAGCGGCACGGGCTGGCCGAGCGTCACCGCCACCTCGAGGGTCTCACCCGGCAGCGCCACGCCGGGACCCCCGGGCAGCTGGACCTCGCCGACCACGTCACCGGTCCGCAGGTAGAACTGCGGGCGGTAACCGCTGCCGATCGGCGTCCGGCGCCCGCCCTCGGCCGTTGACAGCAGGTGCAGCCGCGCGGTGAAGGAGGTGTGCACCGATGCGCTGCCGACCGCCGTGACCACCTGGCCGCGCCGGACCTGGCCGCGCTGCACGCCACGCAGCAGCAGTGCGACATTGTCGCCGGCCTCGGCGGACTCCATCGTCCGGCCGAAGGTCTCCACGCCCGTCACCACGGACTGCGCGTCCGCGTCGTAGCCGAGCACCTCCACCCGGTCGCCGATGCGGACCTGGCCGCGCTCGACCGCGCCGGTCACCACCGTGCCGCGGCCGGTGATGGTGAGCACGTTCTCGATCGGCAGCAGGAACGGCGCGTCGGTGTACCGCACCGGCGTCGGGACGTACGCGTCCACGGCGTCCAGCAGCTCCAGCAGCGCGGCCGACCAGTGCGGGTCGCCCTCCAGCGCGCGCAGCCCGGAGACCCGCACGACCGGCAGGCCCGCGCCGTCGTAGCCGTGCGCGGAGAGCAGCTCGCGGACCTCCAGCTCGACCAGCTCCAGCAGCTCCGGGTCGCCCGCGTCAGCCTTGTTCAGCGCCACCACGACGTGCTCCACGCCGACCTGACGAGCCAGCAGCACGTGCTCGGCGGTCTGCGGCATGACGCCGTCCTGGGCCGAGACGACCAGGATCGCGCCGTCCAGCTGCGCCGCGCCCGTGATCATGTTCTTCACGAAGTCGGCGTGGCCGGGCATGTCGACGTGCGCGTAGTGCCGGGTGGCCGTCTCGTACTCGACATGCGCGATGTTGATGGTGATGCCGCGGGCGGCCTCCTCCGGGGCCCGGTCGATCCGGTCGAACGGGACGAAGGAGCCGCCGCCGCGCTCGGCCAGCACCTTGGTGATGGCGGCGGTGAGGGTGGTCTTGCCGTGGTCGACGTGACCCATGGTGCCGATGTTCAGGTGCGGCTTGGTGCGCACGAAGGCCTGCTTGGCCATGATCTCTCTCCGGGAGTCGTCAGCGTGATGACGGGACCTCAGCGACGGGCCGACCTTCCCCGTCTGAGGTCCCGGGGACGACCCGGGGAAGGTCAGCTTCGTGCGCCGTCGAAGGCGGCTGCGACTGCCTGGACAGCAGCCATCGCGCCCGCGACTGCGGGGAGTTCGGCGATGGCGTACTGGTACATGCGGATCATCGTGCCGGTCCGGGCGGCGGATCCGCCACTGGTTATTTCGCTATCGAATGCTCCCCCTCGGGAGGGCCGGCTGGCCAAGCGTGGAGGGGTGGCGGTCGTCTGCGTGGGCGGTGCTGTCCAGTTCGGGTTCGGTTGACGTCGGGGCGTTCAGTCAAGAACCGCGAGATGGTCGACGGTGCCCCCGTGCCATTCGATCATGAAGAGGGTGGCGTCGTCGCTGGTGCGCCCGGCTCGTTCCCTCTTCAGCGTGTGGGAGAGCCGGCGCAGATCTGCCCGCATACCATCGGACGGCTCTTCCCCCAGGCGGTTGATGCAGCGGATGAGGCGTTCCTCACCGAACGGCTCCCCGCCGGCGACGTGCTCTTCGATGATGCCGTCGGTGTAGCACAGCACCCGGTCGCCCCGCTGGAGCATGTGCTCTTTGATCCGGGGCTCCTCACCGCCGAAGCCGACGGGCAACGTCGTCGCGCTCTCCAGCTGCCGCACGACCTTGCCGTCGCGGATCAGCAGCGGCGCGGGGTGGCCCGCGTTGACCAGCTCCAGCTCACCGGTGGCGACGTTGACGTGCATCAGCTGGGCGGTGACGAAGTGGTCGGGACCGAACTGCCGGGCGATGGCGTCGTCCATGAACGCGTACTTCTCGGGCAGGCTGATGAACACCCGCCGGGCATGCCGGTAGGCGCCGATGGCGATGGTCGCCATCGCGGCGGCGTCCAGGCCGTGGCCCATCGCGTCGATCACGGCCGCATGCAGGATGTTGTCGTTGAGGGCGTAGTCGAAGCTGTCGCCGGCGACGCGGTAGGCGGGTTCCAGGATGCCGGCCACCGCGACCTGCGGCACGGACATCGTCAGCGGCGGCAGCAGGCTCCACTGGATCTCCGCAGACACGCTCATCGGCTCCCGGCGCCGGGCCTGGAAGAACAGGTCGGTATAGGCGTTCTTGGTGACGAGCATTTCGGCCGCCAGGGCAGCGAGTCGGCGCAGCAGGCGCCGGTCGTCCTCGCCGACGGCGTCCAGGGTCAGGGCCATCACACCCACCTGGTCGCTGCCGTCCAGCAGCGGCAGGTACATCCGGACGCCATGGGCCTGCGGCACCTCGACGACGTCCTCGCTCAGGAAGGCCCGCCCGGCGTGGGAGTCTGCCATCGGCTCGGGCTGGCCGACGTGCAGCTTCCCGCCCGGCAGCGGTACGAGCAGCTCCTGCGCGTAGTCCTGGAGCAAGATGGAGACGTCGCGGCCACCGATCCCGACCACTTCCTCCGCGATCAGTGGGGCGATCAGCTGAGGTGGCATCAGCCGCGCCCGATCCAGCAGCAGACCGAGCACCCGTTCGCCGAAACCCTCCGACCGGTCCACGCTCTCCTTATCCATGACCCGGTTCGCCACCTCATTCCTGCCACCCATGCCGGCCACCGCCTCCGTACAAAGTGACCTGGGAAGCCGCCGGAGCGGCTCATTACGCCAACGCGCGGCATGTCGGCCCACGCTGACCGCGGCGTAACTCCTCAAGGACTTGGCAGCTTGCCGCAGTGACGGTGGCAGCTGCTAGGGGCGGATCCTGACCCGGCGGGACGGACGCAAGCGGTGGCAGATCGGTCCGTAGCCAGGCCGTGCAGGACGCCTGGAGAGGATCGGACGGCTGAGAGCAGACGAGCACCGCGCGAGTGCGGTCACGGGCGCCTGGCGATCCCGGCATGGGATGAGCAACTGGGCCCCGCCGCGCGGGAATCCGCTGTTGGCCGTCGGGAGAGACGCCCCACGTTCTGCTCACAGGCCGGGTGCCTGGAGGCCGTTCAGGTACCAGAAGGGGGCGGCGTACCAGATCAGGGCGATCGCGGTGACGAGGGTGCCGCCGGCCAGGGGAAGTGCCCAGCCGGGCCAGCGGCGGTGCCGGACCACGATGACCTTGGCGACGAAGGCCCCGTAGAGGAAGCAGCCGGTGAGCGAATGCAACGCCACGCGGGTGTCGGTGAATTGGACGCCGTAGGCGGTGATGCAGTGCCGGGCGATGGGCAGGGAGAGGAGGAAGGCGGTCAGGCCGATGAGGCGGTGCGTGGTGTGGACCGGGTGCGGTGCGGCTCGCAGTGCGGGCAGGCGGCCGTAGATCCACAGGGCGAGAAGGAGCTGGATCAGCGCCAGACCCAGGAGCGCGGACCCCATTTGGGCTTTCAGTAGTCTCGCGTCGTCGCCGCGGTTCCCGAAGAGGCTGGTCTCGTAGTTGGGGGTGTGTACCCGGCCGAACCAGAAGAGGCCGACCACCACCGCTACGGGCAGGAGAAGCCACAGGACGTCGTAGAGCCGTCGGTGGCCGGCGGGGTGAGCGAGGCCGGTCACGTACTCGGCCACCCCCACTCCTGATCTTGCCGCCGCAACCTCGGATGCCTGCCAGGCCACGAGGATCAGCAGGGTGAGCGTCTCGGCGATGAGGCTGAGCAGGGCCTGCGGGGCGGGTTGCAGGCCCTGCTCGGAGAACCCGAACAATCCGCTGGTGCGGGATGCGGTGAACCCGGCGAGGGTGCAGATGGCGATCGCGGTGGCGGCGCTTCGCAGGAGTGGGGGTGCCGCCAGCAGAAGGAGTGCGGCCACTGCGAAGGCGGTGCTGGCCTGCAGCAGGAACAAGGAGCCGATGATGTGGACGTAGCGGTATCCGTCGATGTAGAGCTGGGCGTGGATGTATCCGCTTGCCGCGAGTGTGGCGGCGAGCACCAGGCGCGGTGCGAGGGCGGGCAGGCTCCGGGTGTTCATGCGAGTTTCGTGTCCTTGACGGCCAGCGCGTGGTTGCCTTGCCAGTAGTTGACGGTGCGGATGCCGAGTGCGTCCTTGAGGCGTCCGGCGGGCAGTACCTGTGGAAGTGGGGCGGGGCCCTGGCCGGGTTTGGGGAACGGGTAGCAGGTGGGGCGGGCCGAGTGGAAGGTGATGTTGCCCTCGGTCTTGCTGAACAGCTGGTGGACGTGCCCGTTGAGGCACGTGACTGAGGAGAAGCGGCGAAACATCGACAGTAGCTGCACCGCGTCGTCGGTGCCCCAGCCCCACGTCGGATACATCGCGAACAACGGGATGTGACTGAAGATGACGATGGGGGTGTCCGAGGACAGGCCGGCGATGTCCTTGCGCACGAAGTCGATCTGATCGTTGCCCAGGTGGCCGAGTTGCTCCAGGTGCAGCGTGTTGACCAGCGCGATGAAGTGCACACCGTGGGTGTCGAAGCTGTACCAGCCGTCGCCGAGGGTGTTGTGGCCGAAGGCCTGTCGGTAGGCGCGTGGTCCGTTGTCTCCGATCGAGTCGTGCTCGCCCGGCACGGTGAAGACCCGGTCCGTGTCCAGCTGCGACAGCATCTGCTTGACCTGGTCGAACTGGGCGGGGGTGGAAAGGTGCGTCAGGTCGCCGCTGTGCATGACGAAGTCGGGTCGGAACCCGAGGGAGTTGACCTGGTTGATCGCGTCGGCGAACGTCGCGGTGACGTCCATGTTGGCCGGTCCCTGGAAGCCGATGTGGCTGTCGGAGACCTGCACGAAGTGCAGGTCCGCGCTGCTTGCCGGGGCCGAGTTCGCCGTACCGGGAATGTGACTGATCACCTCTCCCGCGACGACCGTCAGGACCACGGCGCCACCGAACCAGGCGGAGTGCCGCATGAGCTGGCGGCGGGTCATGCCGTGCTCGCCGCCGCCGTTGGAGTCGTGTGTGTCCTCGCTCATGGCGTCACTTCCACGGTGGCGGTCATGAACGGGTGGATGGAGCAGAAGTAGGGGTAGGTCCCGGGTGTGGTGAACGTGAAGCTGTAGGTGTCGTTGGTGGCCAGGGCTGCCGAGTTCAGTGGCCCGCCCGATCCTTGCTTGCTGGTGACGGTGTGAGCGTCGGGGTCGGTGTTGGTCCAGGTCACCTTCGTGCCCGCCTTGACCGTCAGTTTGGGCGGGGAGAACGCAAAGTTCTTGATCGTCACCGCGTTGGCGGCCGCTGGAGCGGACGGCTGGCCGCTGGTGGGTGAGGTCGAGGGCGTGCCTGGTGGTGGGCTGACCGTGACCGTACCGCTCGTTCCGGAGGCACCGGGGAATCCCGGCAGGGTCTGGCCGGGTCCGGGACTCAGCGCACCGGAGGGTTTGGGAGGTGACGATCCGCCGCACGCGCTGAGCAATCCGAGTGCTCCGGCAACGGCGACAGCGGCCAGGCACACCGTACGCGACCGCCGGACCGGCGGAGAGGAGCTCGCATTCATGACCATCGTTCCTTCTGCACGTCCCCAGCCGCACGGGCGGGTGCGATCCAGGACCAGTCCGGGATCGGTTCTCAGACAGACAGACGACCGCGTTACCCCCGTCGGGGGAGCTGAAAGAAGTGCAACCCGGAGGGTTACTTTATGTGGGCGGACAGCACATTCCATGTAGCGAAACGAATTCCACGGCGGAGTCTTGTTGTTTCACCCTGGCGGCGGGCAGCGGAACGCCTCGAGCAAGGAAGCCCCAGGGACCCGGTGGGCGGCAGCCGCATTCCTGCGGCTGCTTCGTACGACGGCCCCGCCGGTTGCAACCGGCGGGGCCGCTTCACGCATTCAGGCCTGGTGGCCACGGCAGGTGCGGCGCCGCGATGCGGTGACTCGCACAGGATGCGGTTCTCTCCACAGCTCACCCGGTTACCCCAGGTGCCAGCGGCGCGAGGGATCCCGGTCGCAGGTGTACTGAACGAGGGTGACGATGTTGTCGGTGGAGATCCCTCCGGCGACGGTCGCGCACTTGCCCGTCGCCATATTGACGAGCTGGTAGGAGTCGCCGTTCCAGTTGGGGCCGGTCATCGGGCTCCGACCGCGAGGCTGAACGCAGCATCCGCTCGTCGGCGGGCAATGGCGCCGAGAAACGGCTGGTCACCCGGACCCGGGAACGCTACCGCGCCGTCCGGGATCTGCTCGCCCGCGCTCTCTCCGTCTCACGGACCGCCCGGGTCCACGGTCGGGGTGCGCCGGTTCGTCGATGCCGGGGGACGGCCCTCTCGGCGGAACCGTTCGGCAGGTGGATATCGTCTGCCGGACAGGTGGAACAGCGGAACGCCCGCTGACGGGGACCGGTACGTTACACGTGCACCGGGACCGTCCACCTGAATATCGGTGATGGGGCGTCGTCGGTGGCGGCCTCGGTGGATGCGTACGGAGAACTGGGTGACTGGCAAGGCCCTCGGCTGGGCGGAGCAGGAGTTGTCGGGGGAGACGGCCGGGGGGACGGAACCACCGACTGCGGCGCGGCGCAAGCCGCTGCCGCAGACCGGCAAGGCAGTGACCACCCCTGACACCGGGCCGGCCGAGGACGATTCGACGGCGGACGACGCACACCGGCTCCCGGTCGACGAGGGGGCCGCAGCCGACAGTGACACTCCGCCTGCCGGCTCGGCTGCCCCTGAGGCCGCGCCCGCTGCGTCGAAGACGCGGACGCAGACCGCGTCGAAGGGGCCGAACGGCGCAGCGGGCAGCCCGATGCGGCGTGCCGAGACCACCGGTCCGACGAGTGAGACGGAACCCGCCGCACCCGCCCGCACGGAACAGGCTGCTGACCTCGCCGAGGATTCGGCGGATGTCGAGGACTCAGCCGATGCCGAGGAGCCGGCCGACGCCGAAGATGCGGTTACCGCCGAGAACTCGGTCGCCGCCAAGGACTCGGCCGATGCCGAAGATGCGGTTGCCGCC